>JAFWVV010000047.1 GCA_017518225.1 Oscillospiraceae bacterium
CCGCCTGCGCTGCCGTCGCCGTCGCAGAGGCGATCGAGGCCGTCACAGGGCGGCACGCGCAGATCAAGTGGGTCAACGATCTGCTGCTGGGCGGCAAGAAGGTCTGCGGCATTTTGACCGAGGGCGCGCTCGACTGCGAAGCCGGGCGGCTGCGCTACGCGGTGCTCGGCGTCGGCGTGAACGTCTGCGCACCGAAAAACGGCTTTCCCGAAGAGCTGCAGACCGTCGCGGGCGCGCTGTTTGACGACGATCGCGGCGCCGCGCTGCGCTGCCGTCTCGCCGCCGAGATCCTCGACCGGCTGTGGGAGCTCTACGTACAGCTTCCGGAGACCGGCGCGTTTTGGGAGGCCTATCGCGCGCGCTGCGATCTACCGGGAAAGCCCATTCACATCCTCGCGCCGGACGCGCCGCCGCAAAAGGCCACGGCGCTCGCCATCGCGCCGGATTTTTCTCTGCTCGTCGAGCTGCCGGACGGCACAAAGCAGTCTCTGCGCTCCGGCGAGGTCAGCGTTCGCAACGCACCGGACGCTTGACCGCACGGAAAAACTGTAATACAATGTGATGCAATGACGCATAAGCCGGTCAATACCCGGGAAAACTGACCGAGCCTGTATTTTGAGTAATTTTCCGGCTCCGCCTGTGCGGCGAGAGCTTCTCTTCAGAAAGGATTCTACAGCGTATGAAACTGTCCCGTTCCTCCGTCTTCCCGCTTTGTCTGCTGCTGATCGCCGCGCTCGCGCTGGCCGGCTGCGGACAGGCCATTGTCGCGCCGGAAAGCGGCAGTCTGCCGACGCCGTCGCCTGCCCTCAGCGCGGCGACGCCCGCCCCCGCGCCCAGCCCGGAGCCGACGCCGGAGCCCACGCCCGAGCCCACACCGGAGCCGACCCCGGAGCCGCCCGCCGAGCAGGCGCGGCTGACGCTGGACGAGCAGGTGCTGAACGACATGCTGCTGGACGACAACTATTTAAGCTTTATCAAGCTCCCGGCGGGCAGCCGCCTGAACGTGCATGCCGACCGCGCGGTCGCGGGCGTGTATCTGGTCTGGTATGAGCACCCGATCCCCTGTGAAATCCGAACGGACAGCGGCGCCGTCGCCTGCGGACGGCAGGGCTTTCTGCACGAGTGGGTGCATCTGGACGCGCCGGCAGAGGACTTTTATCTGCAGCTGCCGGGCGAGGCGGATCTCAGCTTGTGCGACGTCTACGCCTTTACGCCGGGCTTTCCGCCCGACTGGGTACAGCAATGGGAGGAGCCCTGGGAGAGAGCCGACGTTCTGCTGTTTTCGGCGCACTCCGACGACGAGTATATCTTCTTCGGCGGTATCATCCCCGGCTACGGCGCGGGACGGGGGCTTGCGGTGCAGGTCGCTTACATGACCTCTCCCTATATCGGCACCGAACGTCACCGCTGCCACGAGCTGCTCAACGGCCTGTGGACAGCCGGTCAGCGCCACTACCCCGTCACCAGCGGATTGCGCGATACGCTCGTCAACAACTACTCCGACGCCATCTACGTCTACGGCGAGGACTTTGCGCGCTTTCAGGTGGAGATGATCCGCCGCTTCCGCCCGCTGGTCATCGTCAGCCACGACTATAATGGCGAATACGGGCACGGCGCGCACATCCTGACCGCGCGCTCCCTGCTGGACACCGTGCCGGCCGCGGCGGACGAGACGCAGTATCCCGAGAGCGCGGCGCAGTACGGCGTCTGGGACACGCCCAAGCTCTATCTGCATCTTTACGGCGAGGAGCCCACGGTGCTCGACTACGAAACCCCGCTGGAGGCCTTTGGCGGACGCACGGCCTATGAGGTTGCGGTAGAGGCCTACAGCAAGCATCTGTCCCAGCAGCAATGGGCCTTTCAGGTCTATTCCTTCGGCTCGCCGCTGGACAGCCATCGCTTCGGTCTGGCGCGCACGCTCGTCGGCGAGGACGAGGAGAAAAACGATCTGCTGGAGCATCTTGACCCGGCAGATTACGAGAGGTGAAACACATGAAACCGCTGATTGGCGTCATGCCCCTGTGGGACGACGACAAGGACAGCATCTGGATGCTGCCCGGCTATATGGACGGCGTACAAGAGGCCGGCGGTCTGCCGCTGATCTTCCCCTTTACGGAGGATCCGGCGGAGATCGCGCGATTGTGCGCGCTCTGCGACGGCTTTTTGATGACCGGCGGACACGACGTATCTCCGGCGCTCTACGGCGAGGCACCGCTTTCGGCAGAGCTCGTCAAGCCCTGTGAAAAGCGCGATCGCATGGAGACGCAGGTTTTGGCTTATGCGCTCGCGCAGGATAAGCCCGTGCTCGGCATCTGCCGCGGACTGCAGCTATTAAACGCCGCGCTCGGCGGCACGCTGTATCAGGATCTTCCGCTGCAGCACCCCTCCGAGGTGCCGCACACCCAGCGCCCGCCCTACGACGAGCCCCGGCACAGCCTGCGCGTACTGCCGGACACACCCCTGCACCGGCTGTTGGACAGGGACGAGATCGCCGTCAACAGCTACCACCATCAGGCGATCCGCGATCTCGCGCCCGGCCTGCAGGCGATGGCCGTCTCGCCGGACGGACTGGTCGAGGCCGTCTGGGCGCCGGACAAGCGCTTTTGCTGGGCGGTGCAGTGGCATCCGGAATACGCCTTTCGCCGCGACGAGAGCTGCCGCGCGATCTTCCGCGCCTTTGTCGCCGCCGCTACATAAATACGCAAATACACCCCCTGCACACACAGCTTTGTGCAGGGGGTGTATTATCTTTCTACGTTATCGGACGTCCCACAGAATATTGCCTTGCAGATCCTGTATCTGCGTAAACCCATCCGCGCCGGGAGGGACGCTTCTGCCAAACCTGAGCGATTGATCGACAATTTTGAACCCGCTCTTTGTCACAAGCTCGATCCGGAAGCTCAGATCCCGCTCCAGCTTCAATCCCTTTTCCAGCGTGATCGCTTCGTGGTTCAGTGTTTCCTCTGTAACATCTATCGTCTTGAGTTCCCGACCGCCGCTTAAATAGGTCAGCGACACGGCTTCTATATCCTCCAGATGCTCTGCGCAAATATAATAGTCTCCCTGGTAACTCACTTTTCCAAAGCGTTCGACGAAAGACAAGTTGCTTTGCAGGCCCGGCATCGGCAGAAAATCCCAAAAAATCCACTCCGGAAAAGCACCGTAGACAGGCTCCACGACGGTCTTGTCTCCATCCACGATATGGAGCTTGGGCTCCGTATACGCTTGAAAAAGATCGGCGGTGAAGCTTGTGCCATAAGTCCCCGGGGCGATCCGGTCAAGGGCTATGCTTTGCCCACTGACCTGCAGCGTCACGGTCGTATCCTCCGAATACTCTTTCAGCGATGCGGTGAAGCTGATCGTTCCCGTTCTGTGATCGGCATTGAGATCTGAATAAGCAAGGGACACGCTTTCCACCCGCTTGCCGTTTTGTTCCACCATATCCTGCAGCACATACAGCTCGTGCTCGTTGGAGCGAAGGAGATTGATGCTGTGCTGCATGCTGTTGAGATTTTCATGCAGCGTGCTGATATTGATCAACGCAATCACAACGAAAACCATCAGCACGACCCGGTAGACGGCGTTGAGCGTGGTTCCGGGGTCGGGGATCTGGCTGTGTCTGTCGTGAATCTCGCCCCTTGCAATTTTGTTGGCGCGCCTGTTATAGGCGAGAAGCCCAACAGATATGATTGCAACACCAACACCCACGAACAAAATGATCAAAAAGAATAAAAGGTTCATTTTTCTTTCCTCCTTCATCAAACGTTGAAAAATCGGCGAAAATCGTCATAATAGCTTCTCGTCACGTCAATCTTTGTGCCGTCTGTCAAAATAAGAACGAATTTTTTGGACAGCATGGGACGGATCCTTTTGACATGCCGCCGGGAGACTATGACCGATTTGCTGACGCGGATAAACTCCTTCGGATCCAAAATGCGTTCCAGCTGATACATTCTCTCCTGGGCATAATAGGTGTCCCCGTCGGTATGCACCTCGATATCCTTCCCAAACGCTTCTATAAACAGCACCTCGTTTACCGTCAAATTCAGTCGTTCCCTTTTTTCACTGCGAACGGAAAGAAAGTCCGGGTAGCCGGACGCCTCGGTAATGAGATATTCAGCGTCGTCTCCAATCTCAACGCCGCGGGCCTCCAAATATTCCTTCACCGCGTCGTATTTTTCACGGGAAACGGATATCCGTATTTTCATTCGTCCACCGCCTTTCCGCTTGCAGTATAGCAAAACCGTGTGAAATAGCAATACCTTGGGAATAAGATGCCCTGCTTTGCGGAACAAGTTGCCGCGCCCGCCCGCCGCGCGCCGAACGCCGGGTCGAAAATTACACGCCCGGGTGCGTGAAATTTGTTGCCAAAGCAGGCATCAGCGGGTATAATAGAGAATACGATAGCAAAGGGGGTTCTCGCGATGAAAAGCAAATATACCGTCAAGCTCAGCACCGTCATTTCCGAGCACCATCTCAAACCGCTGCACACCGCCAAGGACTATGAGAGCGCCGTGCTGACCACCGCCGACGTCAACCGTCCGGCCATGCAGCTGACGGGCTTTTACAATTACTTCGACCCGCACCGGCTGCAGCTGATCGGGCGCGTCGAAAGCACTTATCTCGGCTCCCTCTCCTCGGAGGAGCGCCGCGCCGCTTATGATCGCTTCATGTCCTACGATATTGCGGGTCTGGTGATCTGCCACGGCGTACAGCCCTCGCCGGAGTGTGTGGAGATGGCCGTCAAGCACGACCGCAATCTGTTTTTGACCGACGTGGACACCTCCGATATCATGGCCGATCTCATCAGCTCCCTGCACCGTCATCTCGCGCCGCGCATCACCACCCACGGCGTACTGGTGGAGATTTACGGCGAGGGCGTGCTGCTGATGGGAGACAGCGGCATCGGCAAGAGCGAGACGGCGCTGGAGCTCATCAAGCGCGGCCACCGTCTGATTGCGGACGACGCGGTGGAGATCAAGCTCGTCACCCACGGGCGCCTGCACGGCAACGCCCCGGAGATGATTCGCTATTACATGGAGCTGCGCGGCATCGGCGTCATCAACGTCCGGCACATCTACGGCGTCGGCGCGGTGAAGCCCGAGAGCGGGATCGACCTCGTGGTAAAGATGGAGCCCTGGGTCGACGGCAAGGCCTACGACCGGCTGGGGCTGACCGAGGAGACCGAGAACATCCTCGGCGTGGAGCTGCCCTGCGTGACGATCCCGGTGCGCCCGGGCCGTAACCTCGCCGTCATTTTGGAGCTGGCGGCCATGAACAACCGCCAGAAAAAGATGGGCTTCAACGCCGCCGAAATGCTGACGGCCGCCCACGACGCGGCGATTGACGCCGGACTATAATTTGAAGCAGGAGCGGAGCGCATCATGGAAAATCTGGAAAAAGCGATTGCCGAAATCAAGCGCAGTCTGCCGGGCATGACCCTGCTGGAAAACGAGCCGATGCGCGCGCACAGCAGCTTTCGCATCGGCGGGCCGGCGCGGGCGCTGGCCATTCCCTCGGATCTGACGGGGCTGTCAAAGCTCTGCGCCATTATGAAGGATCACCGCGTCGCGCCCATGCCGCTCGGCAACGGCAGCAACATTCTCTTTCCCGACGAGGGGCTGCCCGACCTGCTGCTGATGAGCACAGAAAAGCTGCAAAAGCTCTTTCTGCTGCCCGACGGCGCCATCTACGCCGAGGCCGGGGTAAGTCTCGCCAAGCTCGCAGCCTTTGCCTGTGAACAGGGGCTGAGCGGGCTGGAGTTTGCCTCCGGCATCCCCGGCACGGTCGGCGGCGGACTGCGGATGAACGCGGGCGCCTACGGCGGTGAGCTGAAGGACACGGTTGAGAGCGTGGTTTGCTACTATCTGCCCGAGCAGGGGCTTTGGGAGCTGCCAAAGGATCGCTGCCGGTTCGACTACCGCAGCAGTCTGTTCCAAAAAAGCTCCGGCTTTGTCATCTTGAGCGCGGTCTTTCGTCTGCAGCCGGGCGATCCGGCGGCCATCGCCGCCACGATGCGCGAGCTGGGCGAGAAGCGCCGGGAGAAGCAGCCGCTGGATCTGCCCTCGGCAGGCAGCGCCTTCAAGCGCCCCGAGGGGCATTTCGCCGCCGCGCTGATCGATCAGGCGGGGCTGAAGGGCTATGCCGTGGGCGGCGCGCAGGTCAGCGAGAAGCACGCGGGCTTCATCGTCAACCGCGGCGGCGCAAGCTCCCACGACGTATACGATTTGATGATGCACGTGCGAAAGACGGTCTATGAGAAGTTTCAGATCCCGCTGGAGCCGGAAATCATCATCCTGCCGCCGGACTACGCGCTGCCGGACGAGGGCCCGGCCGTGCCGAGAAACCGTGTTTTTGTCAACGAACCGAACGAAGAAAGATAAAGCGATCGGGAGGCCGACATGGAATTTTTAATCATCACCGGACTTTCCGGCGCGGGCAAAAGCCGCGCGGCGGACGTGCTGGAGGATCTCGAATACTATTGCGTGGACAACATGCCCGTGGCGCTGATGCCGCGCTTTGCAGAGCTGTGTCTGGCAACCCGCGGGCGCTATGAAAAAGTTGCGCTCGTAACCGACGTGCGCGAGAAAAACGGCTTCACCGAGCTGCTGAAAACCATCGACGAGCTGGAGGCCATGGACTGCAGCTGCCGTATTCTCTATATGGACGCCGATCTGAAAACCCTGATCCGCCGCTACAAAGAATCCCGCCGCCCGCATCCGCTGGCGACGAGGGGCATGACGGTGGAGGAGGCGGTCTCACGCGAGGCGGCGCTGCTGGAAGAGGTCAAAGCGCGCGCCGACTACATCGTGGACACTTCGCGGCTGACGCTGGGCATGCTGCAAAACCGGCTCTTCGCGCTCTTTTCCGGCGAGAGCGAAAAACGCGGGCTGGAGCTGACGGTCACAAGCTTCGGCTACAAGCACGGCATCCCGATGGAGGCCGATCTTGTCTTTGACGCGCGTTTTCTGCCCAACCCCTACTACGTGGACGAGCTGCGCGAGATGTCCGGGCTGGATCTGCCGGTTAAGGAGTACGTGTTCCGCTTCCCGCAGACACGCGAATTTTTGGAAAAGCTGGAAGCTCTGCTGGATTTTCTGATCCCGCTCTATGCGGAGGAGGGAAAGCTGGGGCTGACGATTGCCGTCGGCTGTACCGGCGGAAGACACCGCAGCGTGGCGCTCGCCTCCGCGCTCAACGACTACCTGGTCGCCACGGGACGCAACAGCGTGAATCTCAACCGGGATATCGAAAAATGATACCAGGTTCCGAACGGGAGAAAACTATGTCCTTTTCATCTGAAACAAAATCCGAGCTATGTCTGCTGCGCACGGGAAAAAAAGAGCTCGCCGTCGCAGAGTGCTATGGCATTTTGCTCTACGGCAGCTGCTTTAGCGCGCGGGAAATTCGGCTTGTCACCTCACAGCGCGACTTTGCCGCACGGCTGCCGCGGCTGTTTCGCCGCGCCTTTTCCCTGGATTTTGACGAGCTTCCCGCGGATGCCCCCAGCGGAAAACTGCGCTTTGCGATCACGAAGCCGGAAAAGCTCCTGCAGATTTTTGAGACCTTTGGGCTTGACGTTCATGCGACGCTCTCCCAGCACGTGAATTTCGGCGTGCTGGAGGAGGACGCCGCCCGCTGCGCCTTTGTCCGCGGCGCCTTTCTCTCCGGCGGCAGTGCCACCGATCCGGAAAAAGGCTTTCATCTGGAGCTGGCCACGTCTCACCACAGCGTCTGCCGCGAGACGAAAAGCCTGCTGCAGGACATGGGCTTTGAGCCGAAGGAGGCGATGCGAGGGGGACATGCCCTGCTCTATTTCAAGCGGGCCGACGTGATCGCAGACTTTTTGACCGCGATCGGCGCGATGAACGCCTCGATGGGCGTGCAGACCGCCAAGGTGGAAAAGGATATGCGGAACATGATTACCCGCCGCGTCAACTGCGATTCCGCCAACGCCGACAAGGTGGTGGCCGCGGCGCAGGAGCAGCTTGACGCCATCCGCCGCATCGTGCGCAGCCACGGGCTTAACGCACTGCCGGAGCCGCTGAAGGACACGGCGCTGCTGCGCATCGCCAACCCCGAGGCGAGTCTTTCCGATCTGGCGCAGCTGAGCAGCCCTCCCGTCACCAAAAGCTGCCTCAACCACCGGCTGAAAAAAATCCTGTCTCTCGCCGAGAGGGAACGCTGAATCCATTCAAAACACGGTATTTTCCGAACTCCGAACCGGACTGGTGATTTTTATGAGCTTTGTTCACCTCCATCTGCATACCGAATACTCGCTGCTTGACGGCGCCTGCCGGATCGAGCCGCTGGTCAAGCGCGCCAAGGCGCTGGGACAAACGGCGCTGGCGATCACCGACCACGGCGTCATGTACGGCGCAGTAGCCTTTTACAAGGCCTGCAAAGCCGAAGGGGTCAAGCCCATCATCGGCTGCGAGGTCTACGTCGCGCCGCGCACGCTGCACGACAAGGAGCACGGCATCGACAACAACTACTCGCATCTGATCCTGCTGTGCAAAAACGAGACGGGCTATCGCAACCTCTGCTATCTCGTCAGCCGCGCCTTTACCGACGGCTTTTACCTGCGTCCGCGCATCGACTGGGCCTTGCTGCAAAAGCACGCCGAGGGGCTCGTCTGCCTGTCCGGCTGTCTCGCGGGAGAAATCCCACAGAAGCTGATCCGCGGCGATTACGAGGGCGCGAAGGCGCGGGCAGAATCGCTGCGCGCGCTCTTCGGCGAGGATTTTTATCTGGAAATTCAGAGCCACGGCATCCCCGAAGAGCGCCAGGCCGCCGATGGTCTTGAAAAGCTAAGCCGCGAGACCGGCATCCCGCTCGTCGTCACCAACGACGCCCACTATGTGGAAAAAGCCGACGCCTACACGCAGGACGTGCTGATGTGCATCCAGACGGGCAAAACCGTGGATGAGGAAAACCGCATGCGCTTTGAAACGCAGGAGTTTTATCTCAAGAGCGAGGAGGAGATGCGCGCGCTCTTTCCGCGCCTGCCGGAGGCCGCCGACCTCACCGCCGCCATCGCGGACAAGTGTAACTACGATTTTGAATTCGGCCACTATCACCTGCCGCGCTTTCGCCTGCCCGAGGGCGAGACCGACAGCTTTTCCTACCTGCAAAAGCTCTGCGAAAAGGGCTTTCAAGAACGCTTTCCCGACCGCCCGGAGGTGCACAGGCAGCTCGACTACGAGCTAGACATGATCCGCCGGATGGGCTTTGTGGATTATTTTCTCATCGTCTCGGATTTTATCGGCTACGCCAAACGCAAGGGCATCCCCGTCGGCCCGGGACGCGGCAGCGCCGCCGGCAGCGTGGTCAGCTACTGCCTGCACATCACCGACGTTGACCCCATCAAATACAGCCTCTTCTTTGAACGCTTTCTGAACCCCGAGCGCATAAGCATGCCGGATATCGACGTGGATTTCTGCGTCAACCGCCGCGGCGAAGTGATCGACTACGTCAACCGCCTCTACGGGCACGACCACGTTGCGCAGATCGTCACCTTCGGCACAATGGCCGCCCGCGGCGCGGTGCGCGACGTGGCGCGCGCTCTCGCCATGAGCTACGGCGAGGCCGACGCCGTAGCCAAGCAGATTCCGAACGGCCCCGGCGCGCTGAATATCACGCTCGACGAGGCGCTGCGGCTGTCAAAGCCTCTGCGCGAAATGCAGGAGGCCGATCCTGCGATCAAGCGCCTGCTCGACACCGCCAAGGCGCTCGAGGGCATGCCGCGCCACGCCTCCACCCACGCCGCCGGCGTCGTGATCACGGAGCGCCCGGTCTACGACTACGTGCCGCTGGCCACGAACGACGAATCCGTCGTCTGCCAGTACCCGATGACCACGCTCGAAGAGCTGGGCCTATTAAAAATGGATTTTCTCGGCCTGCGAAACCTCACCGTATTGGAGGACGCGGCGCGCATGGTACGGCGGCGCGAGCCGGATTTTCGGATTGAAACCATCCCCGAAAACGACGCGGCGAGCTTTGAGATGATCTCCCAGGGGCACACCTCGGGCGTGTTCCAGATCGAGAGCACGGGCATGACCGGGGTCTGCACCCAACTGCGCCCGAAGAGCATCGAAGACATCACCGCCGTGATCGCTCTCTATCGCCCCGGCCCGATGGACTCCATTCCTCGCTTCATCGCCTGGAGCCAGCACCCGGAGAAGGTCAGCTACAAGCACGAGCTGCTGCGGCCGATCCTCGCGGTCACCTACGGCTGCATCGTCTATCAGGAGCAGGTCATCCAGATTTTCCAGCAGCTGGCGGGCTTCTCGCTGGGGCAGGCGGACTTGATCCGCCGCGCGATGAGCAAGAAAAAACACGCCGTCATTGACGCCGAGCGCGTCGCCTTTGTCCATGGCGACGAAACACGCGGCATTGAGGGCGCGGTCAGGCGCGGCGTGCCGGAGGATGTCGCCAACAGCATCTACGACGAAATACTGGACTTTGCCTCCTACGCCTTCAACAAGGCGCACGCCGTGTCCTACGCAATCGTCGCCTACCGCACGGCCTATATGAAAAAGCACTATCCGCACGAGTATATGGCGGCGCTTTTGACCTCGGTGCTCGACAGCAGCACCAAGGTCGCCGAATACATCGCCGAGTGCCGCGCGCTGGGCATCCGCCTGCTGCCGCCGGACGTAAACGAGTCCGATGCGGACTTCACCGTCTCCGGCGACAATCTGCGCTTTGGCCTCGTGGCGATCAAGGGTATCGGCTGGGGCGCGATCAAAAACCTCGTCGCCGAACGCGCGCAAAACGGACTGTTTAAAGATTTTGAGGACTTCTGCCGCCGTATGAGCGACAAGGATCTCAATCGCCGCGCGATCGAAAATCTGATCCGCGCCGGCGCCTTTGATTCCCTTGGCTACAAACGCCGCGTGCTGCTGCAGGCAGCGCCCCTGATCCTCGACAGCGTCAGCCAGGAGAACCGGGACAACATCGCCGGGCAGATGGATCTGTTCGGCTCGGACGCCAGTCTCGACGAGCCCAAGCGCATCACCATGCCGGAGCTGGAGGAATACGACGCGCTGGAGCTGATGCGCATGGAAAAGGAGGTCACCGGGCTGTATCTGTCCGGGCATCCCATGGATCAGTACCGCGACAAGATCGGCGCGCTCGGCGTCTCGTCCATGGGCGCGATCTTGAACGATTTTTCCGCCGACGGCGGCCCCCGGCGCTTTGCCGACAACCAGCCGGTCAATCTCGCGGGCATCGTCGCCTCGGTGCGCACCCGCCCGACCAAAAACCAGAGCCTGATGAGCTACGTCCAGCTCGAGGACGACAGCGGCGCAATGGAGCTGATCGCTTTCCAAAAAGCTCTGGATCTCGGCGGGCGTTATCTGAAGGAGGGCGCGATGCTGCTGGTGCGCGGACGCATCTCCGCGCGCGACGACAAGGAGCCGCAGCTGATGGTCGACGGCATTGTGCCGCTGGACGAGGCGCTGCGCGACGCAGAGCGCGCCGCCGAGGCCGCCCGGAAAAAGACGCTGTATCTCAAAATTCCCTCGCGCGAGCATCCCGCCCTGCGCAAGATTGAGCTGCTGCTGAAGATGTTCCCGGGTAAGGAACCGCTGGTGATCTGGTGCGAAGCGGAGCGCCAGAAGCTCGCCGCGCGCGGCAACATCCACCCCTCGCTGCTGCAGGAGCTGCGGGAGCTGCTGGGTGAAGAAAGCGTCGTCGTGAAATAGCTTTTTGCCTTTCATCTTTCGATTTTAGCAGAAGCTCGCGGTTTTTCTGAAAAAACAGAAAAGTTTTTCTTGCAATTATGGAAACTGTCTGCTATTATAATGGGGCTTTATTAAACGCAAGGAGGTGCTTCAAATATGGCAAAGTGTCAGTTCTGCGACAAGGACGTGGCCTTCGGCATTCAGGTCAGCCACTCCCACAGACGCTCCAACCGTACCTGGAAGCCGAACGTGAAGCGCGTCAAGGCCATCGTCGACGGCTCTCCCAAGCACGTCTACGCCTGCACCCGCTGCCTGCGCAGCGGCAAGGTCACTCGCGCTGTGTAATTGAACATTACCGATCAAAGCCTGTCGAAAAGCCGACGGGCTTTTTTCGGTTATTTATTGCCGGGATCGCGCGCTTTCGTTTTTAGCAATCCGTCAGTCTGCCGACTGACAGCTTCTTATATATGGAAGGAGACCACATATGAAACTGCTTGAAGATCGCATTTTGCGCGACGGAAACATTCTGCCCGGCGGCATTTTGAAGGTGGACAGCTTTCTCAATCACCGGATTGACCCGCAGCTGCTCTATGAGATGGCGCAAGAGCTTAAGCGCCTGTACGCCGGCGAGGAAATCAACATCATCCTGACCATCGAGGCCAGCGGCATCGCCCTCGCGAGCCTCGTGGGCTACGTTTTCGGCTGCCCGATTCTTTTTGCCAAGAAGAGCAAGAGCCGCAACATCTCCGACAAGGTCTACGCCGTCGAGGTGGAGAGCTTTACCCATGGCAACACCAACACCGTGCTGTTGTCAAAGGAATATCTGCGCCCGGAGCACCGCGTGCTGATCGTGGACGACTTTCTCGCCACAGGCGCAGCGCTGGTCGGTCTGCGCGCCATTTGCGAACAGGCGGGCGCAACGGTCGTCGGCGCCGGCATCGCTATCGAAAAGGCCTTTCAAGGCGGCGGCGAACGCCTGCGCGCCGAGGGACTGCGGATCGAATCGCTCGCCCGGATCGCCCAGATGCGCGACGATGGGCTCAGCTTTTGCGAATAAGGACGCCGCTTTGACTTTTTGCACAGTTTTCAATGCGCGCAACTGGTTAAAATCTATAAACTTTCGCGCCTTGACTTTTTTCGACAGCCTTGATAAAGTAATATCATCACCCCTCTTTTTTTCGATATAAGCAAATGATATGGTTTTGCGTTTCTACCCGGACGCCGTGAATGACCGGACTATCGAAAACAGCTTTCACGCAGGGAGCGTTTTTCCCTCCCGGCGCGCTTGTTTCCTTTGTTTTCGTCGGTTTTGCGGCAAATCGCCGGTACCGGCGTTTTTTCGTTCTTATCCGCTTTTGCGGCTGGGATAAATACATTTTTATGAGGAGACAAATCATGAAAAAGATCATCGCTCTGCTGCTCGCACTCGTTATGGTCTTCGCGCTGGCCGCCTGCGGCAACGCGCCTGCCGCCAAGGACGACAACGCGCCCGAGGCCAAGACCAAAACCGAGACCAAGACCGACAGCCCCGCCGTCAAGGCTGGCTTCATCTTCCTGCACGATGAAAACTCCACCTATGACCTGAACTTCATCAACGCTGCCAAGGAAGCCTGCGAGAAGCTCGGTGTGGAGTACCTGCTCAAGACCGGCATCCCCGAGGGCCAGGAGTGC
The DNA here is from genome assembly GCA_017518225.1 of Oscillospiraceae bacterium. Lineage (GTDB taxonomy): Bacteria > Bacillota > Clostridia > Oscillospirales > Oscillospiraceae > Limivicinus. The sequence continues at coordinate 13,359 of JAFWVV010000047.1, forward strand.
TACGACGCCGCCGCTGAGCTCGTCGACGAGGGCTGCAACTTCATCTTCGCCGACTCCTTCGGCCACGAGGACTTCCTGATCCAGGCCGCCAAGGAATTCCCCGCGGTGCAGTTCTGCCACGCCACCGGCACCAAGGCCCACACCGAGGGTCTTGCCAACTACCACAACGCCTTTGCCTCCATCTATGAGGGCCGTTTCCTGGGCGGCGTCGCCGCGGGCATGAAGCTCAACCAGATGATCGAGGAGGGCAAAATCACCGCCGACGAGGCCAAGGTCGGCTACATCGGCGCCTACCCCTATGCCGAAGTGAAGTCCGGCTACACCAGCTTCTTCCTCGGCGTTCGCTACATCTGCCCCAGCGCCACCATGGAAGTCACCTTCACCAACTCCTGGTACGATCCCACCCTGGAGAAGGAAGGCGCCACCAAGCTCATCAACAACGGCTGCGTTCTGATCTCCGAGCACGCCGACTCCATGGGCGCTCCCACCGAGTGCGAGGCCAACGGCATCCCCTTCGTGTTCTACAACGGCTCCGCCGCTGACGCCTGCCCCAACACCTTCATCATCGCTTCCCGCATCAACTGGGCGCCCTACATGGAGTACGCCATGACCTGCGTGAAGGAAGGCAAGGCCATTGACGCAGACTGGACCGGCACCATCGCCACCGACTCCGTGCTGATGACCGAGCTCAACGAGGCCGCGGCCGCTCCCGGCACTGCCGAAAAGCTCGCTGAGGTCAAGGCCGCGCTTGCCGACGGCTCCCTCAAGGTTTTTGACACCGCCACCTTCACCGTCGGCGGCCAGACCCTGACCGAGTACCTCGCCGACGTGGACGACATGGGCGACTTCCAGCCCGATACCAACGTCATCGCCGACGGCTACTTCCACGAGTCCGAGTACCGCTCCGCGCCGTACTTTGACATCGACATCGACGGCATCACCAAGATCGACGCCTGATATAAACTCACGCGGGAGGGAAGACCCTCCGGGCTGTTCTCTCCCGCGTCCTTTACGGCACAGCGCTGTAAAGGGCAGCTCGGGGGCAATCGTCCCTGCGTTGCCCTTTGCAGCGCGTCCCCGTTTCGGGGGCGGCGCCGCCCCCCGCACAGAGAGAGGAGGAGAAATCCCATGGACAACAAGATTCCCGCCGTCACCATGCGCAATATCACCAAGCGCTTTGGCCCGGTGCTCGCCAACGACAAGGTCTGGCTGAACATCTATCGCGGCGAGATCCTCGCCCTGCTGGGCGAGAACGGCAGCGGAAAGACCACGCTGATGAACATGCTCTCCGGCATTTATTTCCCGGATGAAGGGGAAATCGCCATCGACGGCAAGGAGGTCGTGATCCGCTCTCCGAAGGACGCCTTCGATCTCGGCGTCGGCATGATCCACCAGCACTTCAAGCTGGTCGACGTGCTGACGGCGGCGGAGAACGTCGTGCTGGGCCTGCCCGGCAAGCTCGACCTGAAGGCGGCGACGGAAAAGATTCGCGCGATCTGCGAGGCCTACGGCTTTGAGGTCGATCCCAACCAGAAGGTCTACAACATGTCCGTCTCCCAGAAACAGACGGTTGAGATCGTCAAGGTGCTCTATCGCGGCGCGGATATTCTGATCCTCGACGAGCCGACCGCCGTGTTGACCCCGCAGGAGACGGACAAGCTCTTCGCCGTGCTGCGCAACATGCGCAACGACGGCAAGGCCATTGTCATCATCACCCACAAGATGCACGAGGTGGAGGCGCTCAGCGACCGCGTAGCGGTGCTTCGGCAGGGTCAGTTTATCGGCGACATGCCGACGAAAAACACCAATGCGCAGGAAATGACCAACATGATGGTCGGCCACCCGGTCGTGCTGAACATCGAGCGCCCCGAGCCGAAAAACCCCCGTCCGCGGATTGAGGTCAAGGGGCTGACCGTGCGCAGCATCGACGGTATTTTGAAGCTCGACGATGTGAGCTTTACCGCCAATTCCGGCGAGATCCTCGGCATTGCCGGCATTTCCGGCTGTGGACAAAAGGAGCTTTTGGAGGCCATCGCCGGGCTGCAGCCCGTGGAGAAGGGCAGCATCCGCTACGTCGAGGACGACGGCTCGAGCGAGGAGCTGCTGGGCAAAGACCCCTTGAGCATCCAGCAGATGGGCGTCTCGCTCTCCTTTGTACCGGAGGACCGGCTCGGCATGGGGCTCGTGGCAAACATGGATCTGTCGGATAACATGATGCTTCGCTCCTTCCGCCGCGGACGCTCCTTCTTTACCGACCGCAAAAGTCCGCGCGCGCTGGCGGAAAACGTCGTGCGCGAGCTGGAGGTCGTCACCCCCGGTGTCAGCACCCCGGTGCGCCGTCTGTCGGGCGGCAACGTCCAGAAAGTGCTGGTCGGGCGCGAGATCGCCTCGGCGCCGACCGTGCTCTTGACCGCCTACGCTGTGCGCGGTCTGGACATCAACTCCTCGTACACGATCTATGATCTGATCAACAAGCAGAAGCAGGCAGGCGTCGCCGTCATTTACGTCGGCGAGGATCTGGACGTGCTGCTGGAGCTGGCCGACCGCATCCTCGTGCTCTGCGGCGGCAAGGTCAGCGGCATTTTGCCCGGACGCGGCGCGAAAAAGAGGGAAGTCGGCCTGATGATGACGAAGCTCGGAGGTGAAGCGGCCGATGAATAAAAAACAACAGGAGCCCCTGTTCCACATCGCCAAACGCGGCGCTCTGCCCTGGACGAAAACCTGGGCGATCCGCGGCGGCGCCGTGCTGCTCGCGCTCATCGCCTGCGCGTTGATCACCACTTTTGTGACCGGCGAAAACCCCTTGCAGGTCTACGCCTCTATCTGGAACGGCTCCTTCGGCACCAGCCGCAAGGTCTGGGTGCTGCTGCAAAACGTCGCCATGCTGCTGTGCGTGTCGCTGGCGGTGACGCCCGCCTTCCGTATGCGCTTTTGGAACATCGGCGGCGAGGGCCAGGCGCTGATCGGCGGTCTGGCCGCGGCGGCCTGCATGATTCTGCTGCCGGGCAAGCTGCCCAACTGGGCAATCATCCTGTGCATGACGCTTTCGAGCGTTCTCGCCGGCGCGATCTGGGCCGGCATCCCCGCTTTCTTCAAGGCCAAATGGAACACCAATGAAACGCTCTTTACCCTGATGATGAACTACGTGGCGACCCAGCTCGTCGCCTACTACTGCGTGGTCTGGGAGTCCCCGAAGGGCTCGGGCAACATCGGCATCATCAACCCCAACACCCAGCTCGGCTGGTTCCCGCAGATCGGCAGCTACAAGTATCTGCTGAACATCCTGATCGTCGCTGCCGTGTGCCTCGCGATGTACGTCTATCTCAACTACTCCAAGCACGGCTACGAGATCTCCGTCGTCGGCGAGAGCGAGCGCACCGCCCGCTACGTCGGCATCAAGGTCGACCGGGTCATTATCCGCACGATGCTGCTCTCGGGCGCGGTCTGCGGTCTGGCGGGTCTGCTGCTCGTTGGCAGCACCAACCACACCCTGACGCCGACCATCGTGGACGGGCGCGGCTTCACCGCCGTCATGGTCTCGTGGCTGGCAAAATTCAACCCTGTCTGGATGATTCTGACGAGCTTCCTGCTGGTGTTTCTGCAGCGCGGCGCGGGCGAGATCGCCACGAACTTCGGGCTGAACCAGTCCTTTGGCGACATCCTCACCGGCGTGATCCTGTTTTTCATCATCGGCAGTGAATTTTTCATCAATTACCGCATCATCTTCCGCCGCAAGGCGGTAAAGGAGGAGGGAAAACCGCATGTTTGATTTTATCTCCTTCATTCCCCGCGCCATCGTACAGGGCATTCCGCTGCTGCTGGGCAGCACCGGCGAAACCCTGACGGAAAAGTCCGGCAATCTCAACCTTGGTATCCCCGGCATCATGTACGTCGGCGCGATCTCCGGCGGCATCGGCTCGTTTTTCTACGAGCAGGCAAGCCTCGCCTCCGGCAGCTTTTCGCCCACGGTCGGCATCCTGATCCCGCTGGTCTGCTGTCTGATCGGCTCGCTGCTGATGGGCCTGCTCTACTGCTTTTTGACGGTGACCCTGCGCGCCAACCAGAACGTCACAGGTCTCGCGCTGACTACCTTCGGCGTGGGCTTCGGCAATTTCTTCGGCGGCTCGCTGATCAAGCTCTCCGGCAGCTCGCTGCCCTCCGTCATCCTCACCGCCACCAGCAACGCCTTTCGACGCAGCCTGCCGGCAGGCAGTCAGGGCTGGTTTGGCAAGCTTTTTTTGAGCTACGGCTTTCTGGCCTACATCGCGGTGATCATCGCGCTGTGCGCCGGCTGGATTCTTCACCGCACACGCACGGGACTGCACCTGCGCGCCGTCGGTGAAAACCCGCAGACGGCGGACGCGGCGGGCATCAACGTCACGCGCTATAAGTATTACTCCACCTGCATCGGCAGCATGATCGCGGGTCTCGGCGGCCTGTACTACGTGATGGACTACGCCAGCGGCGTCTGGACAAACGACGCCTTCGGCGACCGCGGCTGGCTGGCGATCGCGCTCGTCATTTTCACAATCTGGCGGCCGAACGTGGGCGTTCTCGCCTCCTTCCTCTTTGGCGGCCTGTATATCCTGCACATGTACATCCCATCGGGTATGAATCTCGCCGTCAAGGAGCTGTACAAGATGATCCCCTACGTGGTGACAATCATCGTGCTGGTCATCACCAGCATGCGCAACAAGCGCGAGGATCAGCCCCCTGCCTCGCTGGGTCTGCCCTATTTCCGAGAAGAACGATAACAGAAAAAGGCTGCGGTTCACCTGTTGACTATCCGCAGTCTTTTCTTTTCTATAAAATTTTTCTTTCCTGCAATAAAATGCTACGCTCGTACGTTATATAGGCGAAAGGACAAAAGGCGGTGATTTTGTTGCGCGCAAACATTCAAAACAACCGTATATTGGAACATCTGCTGCTCCGACTTGCACAGGGGGAAACGGAAGCCTTGACGCCCCTTTATGAACAGACGAAGGATGCACTCTACGTCTATGCCCTATCCTTGTTAAAAAACCGTATGGATGCAGAGGATATTATGCACGACACCTATCTTCGGATCTGGCACAGTGCGCCGCGCTACTGTTCCGAGGGCTGTCCCATGGCGTGGATCTATACCATTGCGAGAAACGGCTGTATGAGCCTGCTCCGACAGCGCAGCCATCAGGTCGCGCTGCCGGAAGGCGATTGGCTGGAGGCCTTTTTGCCCGAGGGCAGCGTCGATCCGGACGCCCGGCTGCTGCTGCGCGAATGTGTGCAGCAGCTCGGCGGCGAGGATCGGGAAATCCTGCTGCTGCATGCTGTTTCCGGACTCAAGCACCGCGAGATTGCCGAGCTTTTGTCCCTTCCGCTGTCTACCGTCCTTTCAAAATACCATCGCTGCGTCAAACGCATGAGACGATTGCTCAACGGGGAGGATACCGCATGAAACATCTTTCTTTGAAACAAAAGCTGCGCGCGGCAAGCCGCGGGATGGCGCCCAACGTACTGCCCGCCGTCCTTGCTGACTGCGGCGCACAGCAAAGCCCCGCGCTGCCGCGCCGATCCCGGCCGCGACACCGACGGCTTGGCGCAACGCTCGCGATGCTGGTGCTGCTGATCGGCGGCGTATTCGGCGCCGGGCTGTACCGAACAAATTATCAGACGCGGGCCTCTGTGCTTCTGGACGTCAATCCCAGCATTGAAATTCAGATCAACGCCAAGGAAAAGGTTTTGGCCCTGCACGCACTCAACGACGATGCAAAAACTGTTGTCGGCAGCATGGATTTTTCCGGCAGCAGCCTGGATCTGACGATCAACGCGCTGCTCGGCTCCATGCTCCGGCACGGTTATCTCAACCCTGCAGCCAATTCCATTTTGGTCTCGGTCAACGCCGCCAATCCCCAGGAGGGCGCCGCCCTGCAGGAGCGCCTGCTGAGCGAAATTGACGCGCTGCTGTCCGGCAATGCGCTGCCAGGCGCCGTACTTGCCCAGAACATTGAGGAGGACGCCGATCTCTCCGCCCTGGCGGAGGCTTACGGCATCTCTCTGGGCAAGGCCGAACTGATCCGCCGGATCGTACAGCAAAATCGCTTTTATACCTTTGACGAGCTCTGCAGCCTGTCCATCCATGAGCTCAACCTCATCTCCCAGTCCGGCCCGCTGAAGCTTCAGCGCGTCGCAGCCAGCGGTACGGCCAGCACCAGCGCCTATGTGGGCGAACAGGCCGCCAAGGCTGCCGCACTGGCTCACGCCGGCCTGTCCGAGGACGAGATCCGCTTTTTCCGCTGTGAACTCGATTGGGAGCGTGGACACATGATCTATGAGTTGGACTTTGACGCCAAGGGCGTCGAGTACGAGTACGAGATCAACGCCATTACCGGCGAGATTGAGCGTTTCGATCAAGAGGCCGATGACAACTATCGCGCAGAACAAGAGGCTATTGCTGCCGGTGAAACCGCGACCGGCGAGACCCGCTATATCGGCGAAGCCCAAGCCTGGCAGCACAGCTTTGCGCATGCCGGCGTAAAAGAAAGCGACGTCTCCCGCCGCCATTGCTCGCTCGGCCATGAGCGAGGCACCGTCGTCTACGAGCTGAGCTTTGTTGCCGGCGGCTATGAATACGAATACGAGATCGACGCAATCAGCGGCGAGGTCGTCAAGTATGAAAAAGAGCTGGATGACGACATCGCGCCTACCGTGACGCCAAGACCGCAAACGTCCGCGCCCACGGCCACAGCTGCACCCACGCCCGCGCCCACAGCGGCTCCGGTCACCCAGGAGATCAGCGCCGCTCAGGCCAAGAGCATCGCTCTGTCCCACGCGGGCGTCTCCGCCGACAGTCTCCGCGACTATTCCTGCGAATATGAGTGGGAGCACGGCCGCGCTGTTTACGAGATCTGCTTTGAGAGCGGCGAATTCGAGTACGACTACAAGATCGACGCACAGTCCGGCGCCATCCTGCGATCGGATAAAGAGCGCGACGACGATTACCGCCCCGCCGCTACCCCTAAGCCCACAGCTGCACCCACACCCGCGCCCACGGCCACAGCTGCACCCACACCCGCGCCCACGGCCACAGCTGCACCCACGCCCGCGCCCACGGCTGCACCCACGCCCGCGCCCACAGCGGCTCCGGTCACCCAGGAGATCAGCGCCGCTCAGGCCAAGAGCATCGCTTTGTCCCACGCGGGCGTCTCCGCCGACAGCCTCCGCGACTATTCCTGCGAATATGAGTGGGAGCACAGCCGCGCTGTTTACGAAATCAGCTTTGTGAGCGGCGAGTTCGAGTACGACTATGAGATCGACGCACAGTCCGGCGCTATCCTGCGATCGGATAAAGAGCGCGACGACTGATTCTCACACAGACGCATAAAAACGCAGAGGGCAGGAATTCAAGCTTCCTGCCCTCTGCGTTTATTGTGTTTTTATAGCCGCTCAAAGCCGCCGTCCGGGATCGGTGCATCCGCAGGATCTGCTTTCTCTGCCTCGGGCGCTTTCTTTTCCTCCAGCCTGCCCAGCAGGATGAACTGCGCAATGGCCAGCAGCGCTCCGGCAAAGAATAAAATCATCTGCATGCCTGTCATCCGCTCGTCTGCCAGTACCATAACGCTGACAAAAATGCCGTACTGGATCCAGAAGAGCTGCCTCTTATCGTCGATCTGGCGGTAAGCAAAGCCCGCCAGACGAAAATAGCCCAGCAGCAGCGTCGCCACCGTTAGAACCTCAATGGCAAAGCCCCAGACCACACTGTTGATGGCGTTGCTGCGATAGTCATAGATCAGCCACACGCCGAACAGCAGCAGCGGCGTCAGCGACAACAGACGCCGCAGCGCCCCGCGCTTCACGCCATCCTTGCGATTGGCGCTGCCGAGATAGAGCGGAATCCCGATGCCGGCCAGAATTGCCAAGCCGCCCAGTACGCGAAGCATCAGCGTATATTTCTCCGTCTCGCTGCCGCGGATCACCAGCGCACCGCCCAGCATCATCCCGGCGCCGCAGAACCAGCGCAAAAACGCATAGAGCTTTCCGGGCGCATCCAAGGCACGCTGCAGCGTACCCGGCAGACGCAGCCGTTTGCCGAGCAGCTTCTCGTTGCGCTTGATAAACACCCAGGCGACCACCAGCAGATAGATCGTCAGCAGCCAGTTGAATACACTCGGCGCGCACAGGCCGCGCTCGTCAAAGGCCAGCTGCCGCTGCAGCCAGCGCAAAAACAGGCCAAAAGCGCCCGCCGAATAAACAAAAACGGTATTTTCCAAGGATTTGTTGTGCATAATTGTAATCACATTCCCATAGCTATGAAATAGCCCGTCCTCGCGGGCTGCATGTTTACATTTTACCTTTCTTTCTCTCATTCGTCAAGGGAGGGCCCATGAAGAAGACGATTTTCCTGTCCCTGCTGGCCTTTGTTTTGTCACTCTGTCTCCCCGCGCCGCGCCAAAAGAGCGAGCAGACAAGCCCCGGCAATCTGTCCGCACCGCTCCACGCCGTCTCTGAGGCCGTACATAACGAAGAAGCTCTTCCGCCTTGTCCCGTCCGGCTGCCGGACACGCTGTCCATACAGCACGGGGACGCTCTTGTGAAGCTCTCGCTGGAGGACTATCTCTTCGGCGTGCTCGCCGCCGAGATGCCGGCAAGCTTTCCCGGCGAGGCGCTGAAGGCACAGGCCGTCGCCGCGCGCAGCTATGCCGTGAGCAATGCTGCCGGCAAGCACGGCGCGGCCGCCGTGTGCAGCGATCCCGGCTGCTGCCAGGCCTGGAAAAGCGATGACGAGCTTCGCATGCGCTGGGGCGAAAACTACGAGGCCAATGCACAGAAAATACGCGCAGCCGTCGAGGCCACACGCAGTCAAATCCTTTGCTACGAGGACGCGCCGATCTTCGCCGCCTTTCACTCCTCCTCCGCCGGGCGCACCGAGGACTGCGGCGCGATCTGGAACGCGCGACCCTATCTCGTCAGCGTGTCAAGCCCGGAAACCGAGGCGGACGTACCAAACTATATCAGCACGGTCTCCTGCTGGCCCATCGACTTCCGGGACACGCTGCTGTCGAGCTATCCCTCGGCGGACTTCAGCGGTGCGGAGGACGCCTGGATCGGTGAAACGCAGCTTGACGCGAGCGGACGCGTCGCAGAAATCGTCCTCGGCGGCGCACCCGTCCCCGGGACGGTATTGCGGCAGTTGTTTTCCCTGCGCTCCACGGCTTTTTCGCTCGCCTATGAGGACGGTCTCTTCATCTTTACCGTCACCGGCTACGGCCACGGCGTGGGCATGAGCCAGTACGGCGCCAAGGTCATGGCCGAGCAGGGGGCAAGCTACCGCGAAATCCTCGCGCACTATTACCCCGGCGCGCTGCTCGTCTGCGACGCCGGGGTAAAGCAGAACCCATAGTTTGAAAGGAGGCGCTTTGCCATCAAGCGCCTCCTTTCAACTTCTCTGCTTCTCTTTTATGCCTTTCTCTCGTAGGTGCAGAATTGATAGCGCACGCCATCCTCCTCGAGCCAGGGGCTCTCCTCGGTCAGGCTCCATGCCGGATTCTCATCCAGATTGGGGAAAAAACTGTCCGAGTGGGGAAGTGCATCAATTTTTGTCACAAAAACTCTGCTCATGTGGGGAAAAAACTGCTTGTAGATGCTTGCGCCGCCGATGACGAAACATTGCTCCGCGCTTTGCGCGGCCTCCAGCGCCTCAACGGTGGAATGCACGACCTCCGCCTCCGGAATTACGATATCCTGCCGCGAGACGACCAGATTGCGCCGCCCCTTCAGGGGCTTGCCGCCCGGAAAATCGCCCAGCGTACGCCGCCCGACGATCACCGCCGCGCCGCGCGTTTTTTCTCTGAAATGCGCCCGGTCGGCCCGGAGCACCAGCGGCTGGGTGCCGCCGTCGCCAATGCCCCAGTCGGCGTAGACCGCTACGATCGCGTCCATGGGCCTTTCCTCAGACGGCGACGGGGATTTTCCCGTTGAAATCGGAATACTCATAGCCCTCCAGCGTGAAGCTGTCGCGCGTGAAGGCGTAGAAGTCCTTGACCGCGGGATCGATGGAGAACTTGGGCGCCGGCTTCGGCTCGTTTTTGATGATCTCCTCGATCGCGGGCACGTGGCGGTCATAGATGTGCGCGTCGGCGATCACATGGACGAACTCGCCCGGCTCAAAGCCGGAAACCTGCGCCATCATCATCGTCAGCACGCTGTACTGCACGACGTTCCAGTTGTTTGCAGCCAGCATGTCCTGGCTGCGCTGGTTGAGGATGGCGTTGAGCTTGTTGCCGGAGACGTTGAAGGTCATGGAATAGGCGCAGGGGTAGAGCGCCATCTCGGAGAGGTCGGCAAAGGTATAGATGTTGGTCATGATGCGGCGGGAGGCGGGGTTGTTCTTCAGATCCCAGAGCACCTTGTCCACCTGGTCCATGTCGCCCTGCGGATAGTGGTGCTTGACGCCGAGCTGATAGCCGTAGGCCTTGCCGATGGAGCCTGTCTCGTCCGCCCAGGCATCCCAAACGCGGGTGCGCAGCTCGTTGACGTTATTGCTCTTTTTCTGCCAGATCCACAGCAGCTCGTCGATGGCGGACTTCCAGAAGGTACGGCGGATGGTGAGGATCGGAAATTCCTCCGCCAGATTATAGCGGTTGACCACGCCGAATTTTTTGACGGTGTGCGCCGGGGCGCCGTCCTCCCAGCGGGGGCGTACCTCGCGGTCGGTGTCCCAGACGCCGTTTTCCAAAATATCTTTACAATTCTGAATAAAGATTTCGTCTGCTCTGCTCATGGTTTTTCTCTCCTTTTTCCGGATTTGAATCAATTTTATCACAGTCACCGGGGCTTGTCCAGCAGAATACAATGGCATGCGGAGGTGATTGAGCTTGAAATTTGCTGTCATCGGCGGAGACCGGCGAAACGCGCTGCTGGCGGAGCTGCTGCACCGGGACGGACACCGGGTACATAGCTTCGCGCTGGAGCGCGCCGGGCTCCCCGAGGAAATGGTACGCGCCGAGCATTTGCAGGGCGCGCTCTACGGCGTAGACGCCGTAATTTTGCCCCTGCCCGTCGAGCGCGCGGAGTTTTTGAACGCGCCTTACGCGCGCCTGCCGGTAAGCATGGGAGAGCTGACGGAGGCAATCTGGCCCGGGCAACTCGTGTTCGGCGGATTGTTTTCCGAGAGCTTCCGGCTTTGGGCCGGACAGCACGGCGTTACGCTGATCGACTGGATGCGTCGGCCGGGCTTCGTGATGGGAAACGCCGCGCTCACCGCCGAGGGCGCGGTAGGTCTTCTGCTGCAGGAGAGCGAGCGCAGCATCGGCGGCAGCCGCGCCCTGCTGAGCGGCTACGGACGCATCGCGCGGCTGCTCGCGCCGCGGCTGCAGGCTTTGGGTGCAGCGGTCACGATAGCGGCGCGCCGGGAGGAAAGCCGCGCCGAGGCCGAGGCGCTCGGCTGCCGCAGCGCAGACTTTGACGAGCTGCCGGGCGGCTTTGACTTTGTCGTGAACACCGTGCCGGAGCGCATACTCGGCGAGAGCTTTCTCTGCTGTCTGCCGGAGCGCGCGCTGCTGCTGGAGCTGGCCTCGCCGCCGGGCGGTTTTGACCGCAATCTGGCGGAAAATCTCGGCCTGCGCGTTATCGCCGCGCCGGGCCTGCCGGGACGGAGCGCACCCGCCTCCGCCGCCGAGCTGATGCGGCGTGAGCTGCGCCGCGCCATCAAGGAGGATGCATCATGAAAAGAAAGCTGGGTCTGGCCCTGTGCGGCTCTTACTGTACCTATGAGGCTCTTTTCGCCTCGCTGGCGCCCTTGGCCGCGCGCTACGAGCTCGTGCCGATCATGAGCGAGACGGCAGCGCGCACGGATACGCGCTTTGGCCGCGCCGAGGAGCATATCCGCCGGCTGGAGGCGCTGACAGGGCGAGAAGTTCTGCACAGCATCGCTGCGGTCGAACCGCTCGGTCCCAAGGAGCCGCTGGACGCGCTGCTGATCGCCCCCTGCACCGGCAGCACCCTCGCGCGCCTCGCCCACGCTCAGACGGACAGCGCCGTCGCGATGGCAGCCAAGGCGCATCTGCGAAACGGACGCCCGCTGGTGATCGCCTTTTCTACCAACGACGGCTTGAGCGGTTCAGCGGAGAACATTGCACGGCTGCTCAACCGGAAAAACGTCTATTTCGTTCCCTTTCGCCAGGACGACCCGGAGAAAAAGCCCTGCTCGCTGCAGGCGGATTTTTCACTTCTGGCTGAGACGGTGGAGGCGGCGCTGGATCAGCGCCAGCTGCAGCCCCTGCTGCGGGTATAGTTTTTGGATACAAGCAGAAAGCAGGCGCTCTCTGCTTGTATTCTTTTTGAAGAATACAAGGGAGACGTCCGTTTCATAAAAACGAAACTCGCGTTTACCATCCTGCTTTTTTTCCCATACTATATTATATATTTAGTTCTTGCCAAAACACGAAAAATTTAGTATACTGAGAGAATGTAGGATACTATCGCGATCGAGGTGTTTTTTTGTGAATTCCATCTACGATATCTGGCAGAGCGTGCTCGACCGACTGACCGAGCAACTGACGCCGACGGCCATGAAGACCTGGTTTGACGACTGCACCCCCATCAGCATCGACGACAGCTGTCTGGTGCTGCACAGCCCCAGCGAATTTAAAAGCAGCATCATCAGCTCCCGCTACGGCTCCATCATCAAGGAGGCGATGAGAGATCTCTTCGCGCAGGATTTTGATCTGCGCGTGCTCTCGGGCGACGAAATCGACGAATACGCCGCCCGGAAAAAGGCGGAAAACTCCCTTCCGGAGATGGCCGGCTATACCTTTGACCGCTTCATCGTCGGCAACTCCAACAAATTTGCCCACGCGGCGGCGATCCGCGTCGCCAAAGAACCAGGTTCTTCCTACAATCCCCTCTTCATTTACGGCAATTCCGGCCTTGGCAAGACCCACCTGCTGCTGGCGATCGGCCAGTATATCCATGAAAATGAGCCCACAAAAAAGATCGCCTATGTCAAGGGCGACGATTTTACCGTTCAGATGGTCAAGGCCATCAAGGATGGCAATACCGAAGATTTTCAAAACAAATACCGTAATGTAGACCTGTTTCTGGTAGACGATATTCAGTTCATCGCGGGAAAACAGGCCACCCAGAACGAGTTTTTCCACACCTTCAACAATCTCTACGAGGCCGGCCACCAGATCGTCATCACCTCCGACCGGCCGCCCATGGAGATGAGCCTGCTCGACGACCGTCTGCGCACCCGCTTTGAAGGCGGACTGATGGCGGATATCCAGCCGCCCGATCTGGAGACACGCATGGCCATCACGCGCAACAAAGCCGCGCAGCTCGGACTGATTTTATCGGACGAGGCGGTCGAGTACATTGCGGCGAAAATCACCTCGAATATCCGTCAGCTGGAGGGCGTGATCAACCGTTTGACCGCCTACAAGGAAATTTTGAACGACGTGATCACGACCGAATCCGTCGACCGTGCGATCAAGGACGTGATCCGCACCGGCACCTTCATCCCCACGCCCGATATCATCATCCGCGAGACCGCGCGCTACTACTCGCTCACGGCTGAAGAAATTCGCAGCCAGAACCGCTCCAAGCAGGTAGCTCGCGCCCGTCAGGTGTCCATGTATCTGATGCGCTCGCTGACCAACCTCTCTTTGCAGGACATCGGCGCTCAATACCAGGATCGAAACCACGCCACGGTTTTGACCTCGATCCGCAAGGTGGAGGATCTGCTGAAAAGCGACAGCACCATGGCCGGCACGATCCGGGATATTACGTCCAACATCAACTCCTGATTATCCACATATTTTGGTGGAATGTGGGAAGAAAATCTGTGGAAAGATTTTTTCGCGCAGCCTCTGTGGACAAGTACTTTTTCCTCCACATTTTTTTCCACAATAAAAAATCCCTTACTTATTGGCATTTTCCCACTTTCCCACATTTTTTTCGCTAATAACAAATATAACAAAAAAATATATGACTGATTGATAGACAAAACACGAGAAATCAATGGTTTACAAGGAGGAACACCATGAAATTCAGCTGTGAAAAATATCTGCTTCAAAATGCCGTTTCCATCGCCTCTCGCGCTGCGGCTTCCAAAAGCCCGATCCCGGCTCTGGAGGGTTTGCTGCTGCAGGCCATGGGCGATCTGCGTGTGACGGGTTACGACCTGAAAGAGGGGATTTACACGAACGTCGGCGCGGACATTGCCGAGCCGGGCGCCATCGTTGTCGGCGCGCGCTTTTTCGGCGAGGTCATTCGCCGTCTGCCGGACGGGATCGTGACGGTCAGTGCGGATGAGGACAATAAGGTCAAGGTCAAGTGTGGGCGCAGCGAATTCAACTTTATGGGCATCCATGCCGGTGATTATCCGGAAATGCCCGGCGTCGATCCCGTCAATAACATCGTTATTCCGCAGAACACCCTGCGCGGAATGATCGATCAGACCATCTTTGCCGTATCTACCAATGAGGTGCGCCCGATCTACACCGGCACGCTCTTTGAAATTGAGGATCATCTGCTGACGCTGGTTTCTGTGGACGGCTACCGTCTTGCCAAGCGCTGTGAGGAAATTGAGGACGGACAGCTCGAAAGCTGCAGCTTCGTCGTGCCCGGCACGGCGCTGAGCGACGTACAGCGTATCTGCGGCGACGAGGGGAACGTGCAAATCTCCGTCGGCACCAAGCATATCTCCTTTGTTGTCGGCGATACCGTTGTCGTTACCCGCCGTCTTGAGGGGGAGTTCCTCAATTATAAAAAGTCGATTCCCGACAGTTTCCGTTACGTCATTAAGGTAGATCGCAGCGAAATCATGAGCGTCATCGACCGCGTTGCTGTCATTGTGAGTGAGAAAAACTCCTCGCCCGTTCGTATGCGCTTCGGCGACGGCGTCATTGATTTTCTATGCATGACGCCGCTCGGAAAATCTGAGGATCAGTGCGGCTGCGAGGGCAGTGGCGAGGACTTGGAGATCGGCTTCAACGACCGCTATCTGATGGATGCCTTGAAGGCTGCGGGACAGGACGAGCTGCATTTGTGCCTGAACACCGCCTCCTCTCCGAGCGTGATCGAGGCCGCCGACGGCAGCAAAAAATTCACCTATATGATCCTGCCGGTGAGACTGCGCGCCGGGGATTGACGAAAACTTTTCTTTGATGGTGATAGAATGGAAACGATCCATATCCATACAGAGTTTATTAAGCTGGAGGCTTTGCTGAAATTCGCTGCGCTGGCGGAGACCGGCGGCGAGGCCAAAAATCTGATCGTTGACGGACTGGTGACGGTCAACGGCGAGCTGTGTACGATGCGCGGGAAAAAAATCCGTGCGGGCGACCGCGTGTGCCTGGCCGGACAGGAGCTTTTGGTAGAGCAGGCATGAAAATCAACAAAATCGTGCTCAATGGCTTTCGCAATTACGAATGGGAAGCGGCGGAGTTTGCCCCCGGAACCAACGTCATCACCGGCGCCAACGCGCAGGGGAAGACCAATTTACTCGAGGCGGTTTACATGCTCTCCACCGGGCGCAGCTTTCGTACGCGCTTTGACCGGGAGCTGGTCGGCTTCGGCTATTCTTCGGCGGAGATTCTCGCGGAGGTGGACAGTAAGGATCGCGAGCAGAGCATCCGCATTGTGCTGCAGCCGGGACAGGGAAAAAAAATTCAGGTCAACGGCGTCAGGAAGACGGCATCGGAATTGGGTCAAACGCTCAACACCGTGCTCTTTTGTCCGGACGATCTGAATTTGATCAAGGAAGGCGCCGCACTGCGCCGGCGGATGATGGACAATGCCATCTCGCAGATTCGACCGCGCTATGCGGAGCTTTTGGCGGAATTCAACCGCCTGTATGAGCATAAGAGCCGGATCCTGAAGGATTGGCGGGAAAAGCCATCGCTGCTCGATACGCTCGACGAATTTTCCGATGCAATGGCTCGCGTATCGGCTCAGATGATCCGCTATCGCGCCGCATTTTCTCTGCGGCTGGACGCGGCGGCAGCGCCCATCCACCGCGAGTTTTCCGGTGAGGGCGAGGCGCTGCGCCTGCAGTACGAGACCGTCAGCACCGTGCGGGACACTACGGCGAGCGCCAAGGAAATCTATTACGATATCTGTGAGCATCAGGAGCGCCACCGCCAGGCGGAGTTGGAGGCCGGGCAGTGTCTGACCGGCGCGCACAAGGACGATCTGCTCGTCTTCATCAATGAAAAATCCGCGCGCAGCTTCGCCTCACAGGGGCAGACGCGCACGGCGGCGCTGTCGCTGAAGCTTGCCGAGCGGGAGATCTTTCTCGACGAGACCGGGGAATACCCCATTTTGTTGCTGGACGACGTGCTCTCCGAGCTCGATCCGCGGCGGCAATCCTTCGTTCTCAATCGCATCGGCGGCGGTCAAACCCTGATCAGCTGTTGTGAGGACGAGGGGATATCCAGCCGTACCGGCGGGAGACTTTTGTTTGTACAGGCCGGACGGATTCGCGCCGGCCAAAGAGGGTAAGGCCATGTATTTACATCTGGGAAAGGGAACCGTAATCCCCCAAAAGGAGATCATCGGGATCTTTGATCTGGATATCACCAGCCAGAGTCATTTGACGCGCAGGTATCTGCGCATGGCAGAGCAGGCCGGTACCGTCGTCAACGCGGCGGAGGATATCCCAAAATCCTTCGTCGTTTGCAGCGACGGACAAAAGTGCCGCGTCATTTTAAGTCAGATGGCCTGTGCGACGCTGCTCAAGAGAGCAAGCGAATACTAATTCGTCATGAGGAATTCGGAGCTCGGAGTTTATGGCGTCGCGCCTTGCGCGACAAATCCGAAGCATCAAAAAAACCTTCGCAAAAGGAAAGGAAACGACTTCTATGTCTGAAAACATCGAACAGATCAAACAGGAATACGACGCCTCACAGATCCAGGTTCTGGAGGGTCTGGAAGCGGTGCGCAAGCGCCCCGGTATGTACATCGGCTCGACCTCGTCCTCCGGTCTGCACCATCTGGTCTACGAGATCGTGGACAACTCCATCGACGAGGCGCTGGCGGGCTTTTGCGACCGGATCGAGGTAACGATCGAGCAGGGCGACGTCATCCGCGTGTCCGATAACGGCCGCGGCATCCCCGTCGATATTCAGGAGCAGACGGGCAAAAGCGCGCTGGAGGTTGTCTTTACGGTGCTGCACGCCGGCGGCAAGTTCGGCGGCGGCGGCTACAAGGTCTCCGGCGGTCTGCACGGCGTCGGCGCAAGCGTGGTCAACGCGCTGTCCGAATGGCTGGAGGTGCAGGTGCACAAGGACGGACACGTCCACCAGATGAAATTTTCCCGCGGCGAAATTACCGAGCCCATCACGGTCATCGGCGACACCGACCGCAGCGGCACCACCGTGCGCTTCAAGCCCGATCCCGAGATGTTTGACGACACGGTTTATGACTATGAGATCCTGCACACGCGCATGCGCGAGCAGGCCTTCCTCAATGGCGGACTGACCATCGTGCTGCGCGATGAGCGCGGCGAGGAGGAAAAGGGTGAGACGCTTTACTACGAGGGCGGCATCCGCGAGTTTGTCAGCTATCTCAACCGCCACAAGACACCCATCCACAGCGACGTGATCTATCTGTCCGGAGCCAAGGGCGACGCTGTGGCTGAGATTGCGCTGCAGTATAACGACGGCTACAACGAGACGCTCGTCTCCTTTGCCAACGATATCCACACGCCGGAGGGCGGCATGCACGAGACCGGCTTCAAAACCGCCCTGACGCGCGTTATCAATGCCTACGGGCAGAAAAACAACATCATCAAGGGCGACGACAAGGTTTCCGGCGAGGACGTGCGCGAGGGCATCGCGGCGGTCATCTCCGTGAAGCTGCCCGAGGCGCAGTTTGAGGGTCAGACCAAGCAAAAACTCGGCAACGCCTATATCCGTACCTTGGTGGACGGCCTCGTCAGCGACCAGCTTGCGACCTACTTTGAGGAGCATCCGCAGGCGGCCAAGGCGATCCTCGAAAAGGCGATGATGGCCAACCGCGCCCGCGAGGCTGCGCGCAAGGCCAAGGAATCCGTCCGCCGGAAGACGGGACTTGAGAGCGGGCAGATGCCGGACAAGCTGCAGGACTGCAACGAGCGAGATCCTTCGCTGTGCGAAATCTATATCGTCGAGGGCGACTCCGCTGCAGGCTCTGCCATCCAGGGGCGCGACAGCCGCTTCCAGGCGATCCTTGCGATGTGGGGCAAGATGCTCAACGTCGAAAAGGCGCGCGCGGACAAAATCTACGGCAACGACAAGCTCTATCCGCTGATCGTGGCGCTTGGCGCCGGGATCGGGGACGAATTCAACATCGAAAAGCTGCGCTATCACAAGATCATCATCATGGCGGACGCCGACGTGGACGGCAGCCACATCCGCACGCTGCTGCTGACCTTCTTCTTCCGCTATATGCGCCCGCTGATCGAGCACGGTTACGTCTATTCGGCGGTGCCGCCGCTGTATAAGCTGCAGCGCGGCAAGCAGCTGCGCGTGGCCTACTCCGATGAGGAGAGAGATCAAATCAGCGCCGAGATGCGCGCCGACAACCCCAACGCCCGCGTGGAGATCAACCGCTTCAAAGGTCTGGGCGAGATGGATCCGCACGAGCTCTGGGAGACCACGATGGATCCCGAGCAGCGCTCGCTGCGCCGGATTACGCTCAAGGATGCGATTATGGCCGATCAGGTCTTCACAGTGCTGATGGGCGAGGACGTTGAGCCGCGCCGTGAGTGGATCGAATCCAACGCCAAGTACGTGGTCAATCTGGACATCTGAGATAATTCGGAATTCGGAATTCGGAATGAATAAGGAAGGAATTGTTTTGCTATGGCACATAAAAGAGATTATAAACCGGAGGATATCGCCTTTCCGAATCAGGTGATTCATGAGTCAGAGCTGGTGCAGGAGATGCAGACCAGCTATATCGACTATGCGATGTCGGTCATCGTCGGGCGCGCGCTGCCCGATGTGCGCGACGGCCTGAAGCCGGTGCACCGGCGCATCCTCTATACCATGTACGAGGGCGGTCTGACGAGCGACAAGCCCTTCAAGAAATCCGCCACCTGCGTCGGCGACGTGCTGGGTCACTATCACCCGCACGGCGACGTGTCCGTATACGACGCGCTGGTGCGTCTGGCGCAGGATTTCTCCCTGCGCTACATGCTGGTGGACGGTCACGGCAACTTCGGCTCCGTGGACGGCGACCCCCCGGCTGCCTACCGTTACACCGAGGCAAGACTGTCGAAAATCTCCAACGAGATGCTGCGGGACATCGACAAGGAGACCGTGGACTGGGATCCGAACTTCGACGAAAGCCGGAAGGAGCCGCGTGTGCTGCCCTCCCGCTTTCCCAACCTGCTGGTCAACGGCTCGAGCGGCATTGCCGTCGGCATGGCGACGAATATCCCGCCGCACAACCTTCGCGAGGTCATCGACGCCTGCGTCTGTGTGCTGGATAATCCCGAGGCGACGCTGCCGGATCTGATGCAGCACATCAGCGGGCCGGATTTTCCGACCAAGGGCATCATCATGGGCCGCAGCGGCATCCGCGCCGCCTACGCCACCGGCCGCGGCCGCATCACCGTGCGCGGCCACGCGGAATTCGAGGAATTCAATCACGACCGGACCCGCATCATCATCGACGAGCTGCCCTACCAGGTCAACAAGAAGTCCCTGGTGGAGAACATCGCCGAGC
>JAFWVV010000048.1 GCA_017518225.1 Oscillospiraceae bacterium
GCAGCAAGAAGCCTCTGGCAGAGCGCAGTAAGGTCATCTATGTCTCCAAGCGTTTTGCGAGGCAACGGGCCGAGATGGAGAAACGCATCAACACGACTGAAGGCAAGCTGATCCGCGTCAACCGCAGCATCCAGGCCGAGGGCGTTTTTGCCATGGTCAAGGAAGACATGGGCTTTCGTCGGTTCCTTCTCCGCAGTGCCGTTAAGGTTGAAGTGGAATGGACGCTGCTGAGTCTGGCCTACAACGTTCTCAAGCTGCATCATAAAATCCAAACCGGACGCTTGGGAACGGGTCTCGTGGTTCCGAAGAGTTTTCCGGCAGGACTATATTTGATAAAAGGAGGGCAGTAATGGAAGATTTGAGAGAACAATTGAATCGTTTATACCGTCTGTTGGATGAAAAGGCACATGAGTATATTGCTGAAATGACCCAATTGCGTGGCAGTTTCAAAATAGAGAGTGGCTTCTACAATGGACATTATCACAAAAACGCAGAAGGAAACTACCAGCTGGACTCATATCCGATCCCGGTTATCAGTGTTAAGGGGTTATGTGATATTGAGATCGATTTTGACGAAAATAGTATTACAAGTAAACTCTCAAAAGAGCTGATTATGAGTTTTGACTGGAATATCCTTGGAACCGTCAAATTTGAAGTATATGGAGTGGATGACTATCTACGAGACTATGGAGATAATCAATCTATCTGCGAAATAAGTAAAGTGGTTCAGAACTCGACAGAAAAAGAATTCTTTATTTCATTTTATATTCCGGTTAGCGAAAGCGGAGAGAATGTCTTAAAATTTCTAAGGAAACTTCAAGAGAATGGGTTTTACTATTGATTAAGGGAGCGGCAAATTCCAGATTATTGAGTTTTGCGACGGTACACTTTTGGGCGTTCTTTCTATGCTTTGGTGAACTTTTCCGCGTTCTTACACATTCCCTTTCTGCATAGCTTTGTCTACAGTCTGACTGGGAACCGCCAAAATTGGCGGTTCCCAGTGACTATATTGAGATATTCTTTTGTGACTTTAGCCCCAAAAGCGCATTTTGCAACACGCCCTTTTATTCCCCGGCAAAATGCCAGTTTTCGATTTCGCAGTAGACGGCGACGCGGCCTTCGGAGATGAGCTCGGCGCGGCGGGGGATCGGCGTGTCGTCCAGCCAGACGCGCACGGTGAGCGTATCGTCGGCGATCAGCTCCCAGACCTGCAGCTCGCCCTCTGTCCAGGCGTGCTCCAGATGCCCCTCGCGCAGCGCGCGCGTCAGCGCCGGCAGCGCGGAGACGGGGCTCAGGCCATAGCGGTCGAGGGGGCCGGCGTCAAGGGTGAGATCCTCCAGACGAAGCTGTGTTCCGTCGGTACCCAGCCGGAGCTGAATGCCGTGAATTTCCTCCGGCTCCTGTACGGTGAGATAGCAGCCCTTGTCATCCTCTGCGTAATCCAGCCGGAAGCAGACGGTTTTGTCCGGGTACTCGGCGCGCACTTGCGCCTCAAAGCGCAGCTGCCGCCGCTCGCAAAGCGTCTGCGCCAGCTCCGCCTGCTGCTGTGTGGCGCGGCTTGTGCCGCAGCCGCAGAGCAGCAGAGACAAAAGCAGCGCGGCAAGACATGTCATCCGTCGTTTCATAAGCGCATTCCTCCCTGTCGGCATCAACTATCCAAGCTTATGCGGCGCGTCGGCCGGATAGCAGTCGAAAAAAGAGAGAAAAGACGCGAATGGCGGTTGACGCTGGGCGGCCGGGGAGGCTATAATAGCCTCAATATTCGGAGAAAAGGATAAGCGCATATGAATCATTCCCATTGGCACTGGCATGGGCATACCCACCCGCACCCGCGCAGCCATGCGGCGGTGCGGATGACGGAGGGGTCGATTGCCCGGCAGATGATCGGCTTTGCCGTGCCGCTGTTTATCGGCAACCTTTTTCAACAGCTCTATAACACGGCGGATGCCTTGATCGTCGGCAACCTGATCGGCAACGAGGCGCTGGCGGCCGTCAGCGCGACGGGAACGCTGGTCTTTCTGCTGGTGAGCTTCTTTGGCGGCATATCCGCCGGCGCGGGGGTGGTGGTTGCGCGCTATTTCGGCGCGCGCGAAAAGGACAAGATGCAAAGCGCCATCCATACGGTGCTGGCCTTTGATCTGACGGCGGGGCTGCTGCTGACCCTGATCGGCATGACGCTGACGCCGGCGATTCTGCGGCTGATGGGTACGCCTGCAGACGTGATGGCGCGCGCGGTGAGCTATATCCGGGTATATTTTCTCGGCAGCATCGGGCTGGTGCTGTATAACAGCTGCCGGGGCATCATGCAGGCGGTCGGCGACAGCCGCCACCCGCTGTACTATCTGATCATCTCCTCGGTCATCAACGTTGTGTTGGATCTGCTGCTGATCGCGGTGTTCCACATGGACGTGGAGGGCGCGGCGCTGGCGACGATTCTGTCGCAGTTTTTCAGCGTGTTTCTCTGCCTGCGTCGCCTGATGACGACGGACGAGGACTATCGCGTACAGCCGCGGAAAATCGGTTACGACTGGCAAATGCTGCGGCAGATCGTCCGCTATGGTCTGCCCTCCGGATTGCAAAACTCCGTGATTGCAATCGCCAATGTTGTCGTGCAGTCGAACATTAACGCCTTCGGTACGATGGCGGTCTCCGGCTGCGGCGCTTACAGCAAGATCGAGGGCTTCGCTTTTCTGCCCATCACGAGCTTTACCATTGCGCTGACGACCTTTGTGGGGCAAAACCTCGGCGCGAAAGAATACGAGCGGGCGAAAAGAGGCGCGGTCTTCGGCGTTTTCTGCGCGCTGCTGCTGGCGGAGCTGACGGGGCTTTTGATCTACGCTGCGGCGCCATGGCTGATCGGCGCTTTTACGCAGGAGCCGGAGGCGATCGCTTTCGGCGTGGACAAGGCGCGGATCTGCTCTCTGTTTTTCTTCCTTCTGGCGGCGAGCCACAGCCTGGCGGCGGTACTGCGCGGCGCGGGCAGGGCGGTGATTCCGATGATCTCCATGCTCGCATTCTGGTGCGTGGTGCGCGTGTCGATCCTGCACTTTGCCGTGCCGGTGTACCGGAGCATCGCCGTGGTCAACTGGGTCTATCCCATCACATGGAGCCTCAGCACGGTGTTTTTGACGATGTATTTTCTGCGCGCGGACTGGCTGCACAGCTTTGAGCGGCAGCAGGTCTGAGAGAAAGAGAAAAGGAGAACTGCTATGGCGATCGTAGTCATCGGAAACGTTTTTGTGGACATCAAGGGTTTTCCCGACGATCTGTACAGCCCCACCGGGCGCAACGCCGGACGGGTGGAGATGGTACACGGCGGCGTCGGACGCAACGTGGCGGAGGATATCGCCAACGTCGAGCTGCGCCCCGTGTTCGTCAGCATGGTGGACGATACCGCGCAGGGGGCGGAGGTGCTGCATAAGCTGCAAAAACACAAGGTCAACACCGACTACGTGATCGCGACGCCCGACGGCATGGGGATCTGGCTGGCGGTGTTTGACAACAGCGGAGATCTGGCCGGCTCGATCTCCAAACGCCCGAGCATGGAGCCGCTGCGGCGGCTGCTTGAGGAGCGGGGAGACGAGATTTTCCAAGAGGCCGACAGCATCGTTATTGAGATTGACATGGACAAGGACATCGTCAAGCTCGTCTTCCAGTATGCCGAGAAGTACGGCAAACGGGTCTATGCGCTGGTGTCCAATATGGTGATCGCCTCCCATCGGCGCGATTTCCTGCAGTCGACCGACTGCTTCGTGTGCAACGTGCAGGAGGCGGGCATCCTCTTTGTGGACGACTTTACGGCGCTGGAGCCGGAGGAGCTGGCCGATACGCTCTATGAACGCATGAGCAAGGCAAATATCCCGGCCATGGTGGTTACGATGGGCAGCCGCGGCGCGGTCTGGGCGACGATAGACGGCGAAAAGGGCTATTTTCCGCCGGAGTCGGTCAAGGTGCGCGACACCACCGGTGCGGGCGACGCCTTCTGCGCAGGGGTGGCCGTGGCGCTGACCTACGGCAAGAGTATGGCGGAGGCCGTGCGCATCGGTACGCATCTGGCGGCTTCGGTCATCACCGTCAGCGAAAGCACCTGTCCGCGCTTTCTGCCGCAGGAGCTGGGGCTGGAGATCGCAGTAGAGTAACATGTCAATCAAAAAACCGTGGGCAGCGCCTTCGTTTTCGGCGCTGCCCACGGTTTTAAAACTTGTTCAGCTTATTTCAAGACCACGCTGGTCTGCCCGTCGAGCGTGAGCGTCGCGCCGTCCAGCCCGGCTTCACCCATGCCGATAAAGGCGCGAATCTCCGTCACGCCGAGCTTGCTGAGATCGACGGTCGCGGCGCTGCCGGTGGTGTTGTGCAGCACGAGGATGCGGCTGCCCTGCCAGGTGGCGTAAAAGCCGCCGAGCTTCGTGCCGGGGACTTCCATCGCATGATAGACGCCGCGGGCGATTTCGGGATTGGCCTTGCGGATCATGATGAGCTTTTTATAATATGTGTAGAGGCTGTCCTTGTCGTTCATCTGCTCGGCGGCGCCTCGCTCGATCTGGCTTTTATAATTGCTGCCGGAGGGGTCGCGGACGGTATCGCCGTCGCTCCAGACCATGGCGAGGCGGCGGTTGGCGTCTGTGTTCGCGCCGCCGCGGGAGCCGCGCATGCCCAATTCCTCACCGTAATAGATAAAAGGCGAGCCGCTGGAGAGGATGTAAAGATTGGCTGCCATACGCATCTGTCCGCTGCCGACCGTCAGATAGCCGGCGGCGCGGTCGGTGTCGTGGTTGGCAATGAAGGGCACGATCATCGACTTGGGGTTGAGGCTGTGGATACGATCCAGATAACGCTCTACGTAACTCGTGTAGGCGTAGACGCTGCCGGACTTGGCGGTCTTGGCAATCAGCCCTTCAGCCTGTGAGGTCGTAAAGTCAAAGCAGTTGGTCGCCGGAACGTAGAGCTCGGTCACACCGTCGCCGTCCCAGACCTCTGCGACGGTATAGATATCGGGCTTGATGCTTTTCAGCTCCTGTAGATACCAGAGCCAAAAAGCGGCGCTGGTCTGGTTGTCGCCGAAGTAAATATATTTGGCGGCGTCGAAGCGAAAACCGTCCACGCCCATGTCGAGATAAAAGCGCGCTACGTCTACCAGCGCGTCGCGCACTGCCTCGCTGTCAAAGTTGAGCTCGGGCATATCGTCGCTGAAATTGCACTCGTACCAGTCCTCGCTGCCGGAGATCTTCGCGTAGCGATGCCCGGGCAGGCCGCTGTCGTTCGGTCCGTGCCAGCTGTAGAAATCATAAGCGGGGCTGGCGGCGTCTCCCTTGCGATGGGCGAGGACAAAGTCGCCGAACCACCGGTTGAGGCTGCCCGTGTGGTTGATGGGCAGGTCGAGGATCAGCTTGACCTTGCGCTCGTGGCAGAGCGCAATCAGCTCCTGCAGATCCTCCATCGTGCCAAAGGCCGGGTCGATGGTATAGTAATCGCTGATATCGTATTTGTGATAAGAGGGAGACTTGAAGATCGGCGTGAGCCAAAGACCCTCTACGCCGAGGCTTTTGCCGGAGTTCGGATCGCCGTCGTTGAGATAGTCCATGCGCCGGATGATCCCGCGCAGATCGCCCGTGCCGTCTCCGTCGGAGTCGGAAAAGGAGCCGACGAAGATTTCATAGAACACGCGGGCGTTGTCCTCGGTGGGCGTTTCACAGCGAAGCTCCTCGCCGCGCAAAGCAAGCTCGGAGCCGTTGTTGCCTGTTTTCGCACAGCCGCAGAGCAAGGGCATGAGCAGCAGGAGGCACAGGAGCGGGGAAAGTGCTTTTTTCATCAAAATCGCCTCGCTTTTCAGATGGTTTTATAGTAGCCCTCCTGCCGACGCTTGTCAAGGGAGGACAGAGGGGCTAAGGCGTTTGATTCGTCTTGCGGCACGGAAAAAAGCCTGCTATAATAGCCGTATGGACGCCATACATGAGCTGTTTGCCCCGGAGGAGATCCGGCGGCTGGAACGACAATATCAAATTATCACGTGGACGGCGGCGCTGCTTGCAGCGGCGGCGTTCCTGCTGTGCCTTGCGCTGTGTATCCGGACAGACAGCGCCAACGCCGAACAGATGGAGCGCCGAACGGTGCTGCTGTCAGTATGCGCCGGCTGGGCGGTGATTGCTCTTCTGAGCGCTTGCGCGAGGCCGCTTCGCCGCACGCGCGATCATGCGCGCATGCTCGTATCGGGCGAGCGCAGCAGCATCGAGGGCGTGCTGTGCGTGTCGAACGAGCGAATGCTCATTCGCGGCAGCATCCGCTTTTACCCTCTGACGCTGAAGGAGGGAGACGACAGGCATCGCGCGCGGGTGATCGCCTCTCGCGCCGCGGCGCTGCGCCGGCAAAACGGCAAGTGCGTGCGTCTGTATCTCATGAACGGCTATGCGGCGGCCTGGGAGCTGCTGGGTGACGCGGACGCAGAGACGTCCTCCGCACAGCTCGTTCCGGCGGCGCGCGCTCCGGTGCTTCAAACGATCTGGCGGTCGATCCGCACGATTTTCTCGCGGCTGCCGCCCTATGTGCTGTGGCTGTTGGCCTCGGTGATCGGCTGGGGCTGGATCTTCGGCCTGATCAGCGAGCCGCCGCCGGACAGGCGACTGCTTTTATGCGTGGATGCCACGGCGATGGAGGATCGCGCCTTAAGTTTGGCGCTGGAGCAGGAGCGGCCGGAGGGAATCCGGGCGATCAAGGTACATCCCTTCAGCTACTATCTCTTTGGCGAACAGGAGCTGCAGCAGGCGGATCTGTATATTGTCGGCGAGCAGCGCGCCGCACAGCTTTGGGAAAACTTTCTTCCGCTGTCTCAAACGAGTTTTTCCGCAGCGGGACAGGAGCTGTGGCGCTTTAAGGGAGAAGCTTACGGGCTGCGCGTCTACGACGCGGCAAGCGGCGAGGGCGTGTTGACGGATTATATCAATTTTGACGGCGGCGAGGACTGGTATCTCTTTTTCGGAGCGCAGTCTCCGCACATAGACGACGGCGCGGCGGCAGGGCTGGCAGAGCGGCTGCTGGCGATGCACGACGCGGCAGAGGACTATATTCTGGGTATGGACGTATCCTCGCTGATTGCCGAGGAGCAAAGCGGCGTGCGCTACTATAACTTTGAGGGAGAAGAGCAGGACTTGCTGCAAATTCTTGCGGACAACGGCCTCAGCCACGTGCGTGTGCGTGTCTGGAACGATCCCTATGACGAGGCGGGACACGGCTTCGGCGGCGGAAACTGCGACATGGATAAGGCGCGGGAGATCGGCCGCCGCGCCGCGGCATACGGCCTGAAAATGATTGTGGACTTCCATTACTCCGATTTCTGGGCGGATCCCGGCAAGCAGATGCCGCCGCGCGCATGGCAGGGGATGAGCGCAGCGGAAAAGGCTGAAGCGGCCTATGCCTTTACCTGTGACAGTCTGCGCCGGATCATGGACGGCGGCGCTGAGATCGGTATGGTACAGCTCGGCAATGAGACCAACGGCGCGCTCTGCGGCGAGACGGACTGGGATGCGATCACGGCGATCCTGGCATCCGCCTCGCGCGCGGTGCGCGAGCTCTGTCCGCAAGCGCTTGTCGCAGTGCATTTCACCAACCCGGAGAATGCGGGAAGCTATGCTTTTTATGCCGGACAGCTTCAGGAGCGCGGCCTGGACTACGATGTGTTCGCCAGCTCCTATTATCCCTACTGGCATGGGAGCCTGGATAATTTGGCTGCGGTTTTGACCGAGCTTGCGGAGCTTTCCGGCAAGCGCGTGATGGTCATGGAGACCTCTTACGCCTATACCGAACGCGATACCGACTTTTTTGCCAACACCATCGGGGTAGGAAGCCGGGGCGAGCTGCCCTGGGACTTCAGCGTCGAGGGACAGTCCGAGGCGCTGTATGAGCTTGGAAAGACCGTTGCCGCGGTGCCGGGCGGGCTCGGCCTGTGCTATTGGGAGGGCGCGTGGATCAGCGTCGGACAGAGCTCCCGGGCGGAAAACAGTGCCAAATGGGAGCGCTTCGGCTCCGGATGGGCGAGCAGCTTCGCCGCGATCTATGATCCTGCGGATGCCGGAAAATGGTACGGCGGCTGCGCGGTGGAAAATCAGGCGCTGTTCGATCCGACGGGGCGGCCGTTGGATTCGCTGCGCGTGTTTGCACGGCTTCGGGAGGAAATTGGAAAAAATTATTAACAATTATTGCGGCGTAAAGTGATGACTATTTCACACTTTGCGCCGTTTTGTCTATATTTTGCACAAAAACAGTCTGGTTGCACAAAGTTGATTTCACATTTTTGTAAAAAATGAACGGTGTATTTTTGGCTGCCTCCGGTGGACATTATTGGAGGCTGGGTGTATAATGTCTTCGAAAATTGGCGCAAGTGAGACCTTGCTTTTGTCTGCCTCAGAGACTGCGGCAGGCGGGGAGGGCCGAACAAATATGGCGCTGATGAATCGATATTAGGAGGAATGAAAATGAAAAAAGCATTTGCGTTGCTGCTGGCTTTGACCATGGTCTTCTCCCTGGCCGCCTGTGGCGGAAGCAACGGCGGCAACAAGGGCGGCAGCTATGATATTACCGTCTGGGTCGCTGAAAAAGCGGTCGATCTGACCAAAACGCAGATTGAAGAGTTCAACAAGAACAATGAGTACGGCATCAAGTTTAACGCCACGGTTGAGCCCGTCGGCGAGGCGGACGCCGCGACCCAGATGATTACCGACGTAGCCGCCGGCGGCGACATTTTCTGCTTCGCGCAGGATCAGTTTGCCCGTCTGGTGCAGGCCGGCGCGCTCAACAAGCTGGGTGCTGAGGCCGCCGCGACGGTTTCTGCGACCAACGACCCCGGCGTCGTCAAGGCGGCGACCTCCGGCACCGAGCTGTTTGCCTACCCGCTGACCTCGGACAACGGCTACTTCATGTACTATGATAAGTCCGTCATCCCCGAGGCCGACGTTGACAGCCTCGAAGCCTTGATCAAGGACTGCGAGGACGCCGGTAAGTACTTCGCTTTTGAGGCGCAGAGCTCTGCCTGGTACATTGCGTCCTGGTTCTTTGCCACCGGCTGCGTATCCGAGTGGACCACCGACAACGACGGCAGCTTCATCTCCGTTAAGGACACCTTCAACAGCCCCGAGGGTCTGATCGCCGTCAAGGGTCTGAAGAAGCTCGTTGATTCTCCCATGCACCTGAGCTCCTCCAAGGCGGCGGAGTTCTCCTCCGGCGCTGCCATCGTTGTGTCCGGCACCTGGGACTACGAGGCTGCCAAGGAGATTCTGGGTGACAACATGGGCGTTGCCGATCTGCCCTCCTTCGAGGTTGACGGCAAGAGCTACCACCTCGGCTCCTTCAACGGCTGCAAGCTGATGGGCGTCAAGCCGCAGGAAGACGCTGAGAAGGGCGCTGCGCTGCATCTGCTGGCGCAGTACCTGACGGGTGAGCAGTGCCAGATGGAGCGCTTTAACGCGCTCTCCTGGGGCCCCTCCAACACCGTGGATCAGGCCTCCCCGGCCGTGCAGGCCAACCCCGGCCTGGCGGCTCTGCTGGCGCAGGCTCCCTACTCCGTGCCCCAGGGCCAGATCCATGGCGCCTGGTGGGACATCGCGAAGGTCATAGGCGATGACGTGAAGGCCGCCGAGGACGAGGCCGGTCTGCAGGCCGCGCTGGACAACTACTACGACAAGATCTCCTCGCTGTTCACCATGACCGAGGAGGAGAAGACCGCATGGAGCGTCATCGGTGCCATCTGCGGCACCAACTGGGATACCGACTTCCCGATGAGCGAGGGCGGCGGCTGCTTCGTTTCCGAGCCGCTGGAGTTGCACATCGGCGATGAGTTCAAGGTTCGTCAGGGCGCGTCCTGGGATATGAACTTTGGCGCGGACGGCACGGTCGGCGGCCCCAACTGTGTGGTAGAAGAGCCCGGCGTCTACGAGGTCGTTCTTGAGGTCAAGAGCGAGACCGAAGGCGTGATCACCCTGAATAAGGTCGGCGACGCTGAGGATCCCGAGGGCACCGAGCCGCTCGACACCCGCACTGAGGAAGAGAAGAACGCCTGGGGCGTGGTCGGCACCATCAACAACTGGGGCGAGACGCCTGACGTTCCGATGACGGAGGTCGAGGACGCCACATTTGCCACCTACACGACTGAGGCCATCGAACTGAAGGCCGGCGACGAGATCAAGATTCGTCAGGGCGCTGCCTGGGACATCAACTTCGGTGTCGAAGGCAAGGACAGCGACAACATCAAGATCGAGGCGGACGGCAGCTACATCATCACCGTCGTACCCGCCACCGGCGCGGTTGCCGTGGTGGACAGCGAGACCCAGGAAGACGTTTTCCGCTATGAAGGCATTGTCGCCTGGGGCGTGGTCGGCACCATCAACAACTGGGGCGAGACCGAGGATCTGCCCATGACCGAGGGCGGCGGCAGCTACGTCTCCGAGCCCATCGAGCTGAAGGCCGGCGACGAGATCAAGGTTCGTCTGAACAACGATTGGACGGTCAACTACGGCGTTGACGGCAAGGACGGCGCGAACCTGAAGGTCGAAGCCGACGGGACCTACACCGTCATTCTCGATATGGTGACGGAGACCGTCAGCATCGAAGAGAGCAAGTAAAGATACAAGACATCCAAAGGAATAGGAAAACTTTGGCTGAACCTGTATGAAAGAAGATGGTTGGAGTCAAGTCATTGACTCCAACCATTTGTTTAAAGGGGCAATGTTTATGAAGCAATACAGTGACCTCGAATTCCTGCGGCTTTCGCGCTGGGGTAAATTCAGCTATCGGCTGAACTCCTTCTTTTGCGGCATCCCGCAGGGCATCAAAAACGCTCTGTTCGGCGCCGGCCGCTTTTTCAAGAAGCTGGGGCGGGGCATCGGCGGCGAGTTTGGCGAGCTGTTTCGCACTTTCCGCGAGGGCGACTGGAAAACCCGCGCGTCCTATCTCGTGATGGGCTTCGGCTCCATGGCGCGTGGACAGATCATGCGCGGGCTGATGTTTCTGCTGTTTGAGATCGTCTTCATCGTGTACATGGCGCTGCCGACCGGCGGCCTCTTTTGGCTGAAAAAGCTGTGCACGCTTGGAGATCACGGCGTGACCAAGGTGACTGAGGTGGTCTACGGGCAGACGGTCGAAAAGGTCATTCCCGGCGACAATTCCTTCCGCATCCTGCTCTACGGCGTGCTGACGATCTTCTTTATTGTTGCGTTTATCTACACCTGGCGGCTGAACGTCAGGCAGAACCGGATTGCCGAGGGCATCCTCAAATCCGGCAAGAAGCTCAAGAGCGGCAAGGACGATCTGCGCTCACTGGTGGATGAGCAGTTTTACAAGACCTTGCTGGCGTTGCCGCTGACAGGCATCGTGGTCTTTACCGTGATGCCGATTGTATTCATGGTGCTCGTCGCATTTACCAACTACGACGGCACGCACGACGGCGCCAACAACCTTTTCACCTGGGTGGGGCTGGACAACTTCAACACGCTGCTCAGCTGGCAGGGGGGCAACAACGTCTATTCGGCGGCCTTCGGCGAGATCCTGAGCTGGACGCTGATCTGGGCCTTTTTTGCCACCTTTACCAACTACTTTTTGGGTATGTTCGTCGCGATGATGATCAACAAGAAGGGCATCAAGCTCAAAAAGCTCTGGCGCACGGTGTTGGTGTTGACCATCGCGATTCCGCAATTCATCTCCCTGCTGTACGTGGGCAAGATGTTCGCCAAAAACGGCCTTGTCAATCTCTCGCTCATCAACCTCGGCTGGATTCGCCCGGGACAGGAGCTGCCCTTCTGGGAGGAGCCGAGCTGGGCGCGCATCACGGCGATCGTGGTCAACATCTGGATCGGCATCCCGTATCTGATGCTGGTTGCCACCGGCATTTTGATGAACATCCCGCAGGATCTCTATGAGAGCTCCCGCATCGACGGGGCAAATGCCTGGCAGCAGTATACCAAAATCACGCTGCCCTATATGCTGTTTATCACAGGCCCCTACCTGCTCACCAGCTTTACGGGCAACATGAACAACTTCAATGTCATTTATCTTTTGACGGGAGGCGCGCCAACCAATGCGCGGCTGTCAACGGCGGCGGGCTCCGTCGGCCATACCGATCTGCTGATCACCTGGCTCTTTAAGATCACCACCGGCGCGGAGAGCAAGTACTACATGGCCTCGGTGGTTGGCATCATGGTCTTCGTGGTCGTCGCGGTGATTTCGCTCGTGGTCTACAATCTCCTGCCTTCGATCAAGAACGAGGAGGACTTCCAGTGATGAAGAAAGAAAACATCGTCATGGAGCAGGGCCAGCCTCGGCTGAAGCGGCACATGGGACAAAAGGCCGCCAATACCATCAGCAACACGATCATCTATATTCTGCTGATTGCGATGAGCGTGATCTGGCTGCTGCCCTTTATCTTTATCGTGCTCCAGTCCTTTCGCGTGGAGCTGCGCGGCCCGGTGGGCTACGTCGTGCCGCAGACCTGGGGGCTGGACAACTACCGGGGACTTCTGACCTCGGATTTCAAGCGCTGGTATCTGAACACCTTTATCATTGCGCTGGCGGTCGCCGTTTTGCAGACGGTTATTGTGCTTTGCATGAGCTATACGCTCTCGCGCTTCCGTTTCAAAATGCGCGACGGACTGATGCGCTTTATGCTGGTGCTGGGCATGTTCCCCGGTATTCTCGGCATGATCATCCTCTATCGTGTGCTGAAAGACCTCGGCCTGACGCAGGTCAACGCCGTGCCGGGGCTGATTTTGGTCTACGTGGCCTCCTCCGGCATGGGTTATTACGTATCCAAAGGCTTTTTTGACACGATCCCGAAATCGCTGGACGAGGCGGCGCGCGTGGACGGCGCGACGAGGGCGCAGGTGCTGATGAAGATCATCCTGCCGCTGGCAAAGCCCATCGTCATCTACACGGTTTTGACGGCTTTTATGGCGCCCTGGGGTGATTTCGTCTTCGCCAAATACATTTCCTTTGGCACTTCCGCCGGTATGAACGTGGCGGTCGGTATGTACAGCTGGCTGAATCTGGATCAAATCAGCAGCCGCTACACCATGTTCTGCGCAGGCGGCGTGGTAGTTGCAATCCCGGTGACGATCCTGTTTTTGTGCCTGCAGAAATACTATGTCGAGGGCGTGACCGGCGGCGCCGTCAAGGGATGAAAGGAGCGCAACAATGGCAAGTGTAAAACTGACAAAGGTCAAAAAAATCTACGACAACAAGGTCGTCGCCGTGCACGACTTTGATTTGGACATCAAGGACAAGGAATTCGTCGTCTTCGTTGGCCCCTCCGGCTGCGGCAAGAGCACGACGCTGCGCATGATCGCGGGTCTCGAGGAAATCAGCGAGGGCACGGTGGAAATCGACGGCGAGGTTGTCAACGATCTGCAGCCGAAGGACCGCAACATTGCAATGGTCTTCCAAAACTACGCGCTGTATCCGCACATGAGTGTCTATGACAATATCGCCTTTTCTCTGCGCCTGCAAAAGGTGCCAGAGGACGTGATCTACGACAAGGTCACCAAGGCGGCGGAGATTCTCGGCATCACCGACTACCTGCTGCGCAAGCCCCGTGCGCTCTCCGGCGGTCAGCGCCAGCGCGTGGCGATCGGCCGCGCCATGGTGCGCGACTCCAAGGTCTTTTTGATGGACGAGCCGCTTTCCAACCTCGACGCCAAGCTGCGCAATCAGATGCGCGCCGAGATTATCCTGCTGCGCCAAAAGCTCGATACGACCTTCATCTACGTCACCCACGACCAGACCGAGGCCATGACTCTGGGCGACCGCATCGTTATCATGAAGGACGGATATATCCAGCAGGTCGGCACGCCCACCGAGGTCTTTGAAATGCCGAAAAACCTCTTCGTCGCCGAGTTCATCGGCGCGCCGAAGATGAACACCTTCCGCACGACGCTTAGCAAAAACGGCGACGAGTACAGCGTCACGGCTTTCGGCGTCAAGCTGCCGGTGGGCGGCGAAAAGGGCGCTGCGCTGGCACGAAAGAATGCTGCGGCGGGAGAGGTGATCCTCGGTGTGCGGCCTGAGCACATCCAGCTGGCGAAACAGGGCGATCCCGGTGCGATTCCGGTGGCCCTGGAGGTCAACGAAATGATGGGCAGCGAGTTGCATCTGCACGTCTACACCGAGGACGGCGGCCGTCTGATCGTGCGCGTACCGACGATCGATCTGGACGCGCAGACGCGCGAAAATCTCGTCGCAGGCCATCGGCTGTACATCACAGCGCAGGCCAAGGTCATGCATTTCTTCGACGTCGAGACCGAGGAAAACCTGCTCAACGATTGAAGCTGAAAACCAAAACGAAAACCATGCGCTCCGTTCGGAAACGGAGCGCATGGTTTTGCTGCGCTTTATCCAAGACCTCGGGGATTGCTTCGCTGCCGGCGTATCGGATCTCTGCGGCTCAATACAAAAAACTCCCCCGGAGACCGGGGGAGCATCCCGCATGTGCCGTGTCGGCCCAATGATAACCTGCACGATAGAGCAGGTGGGTCGCCTAAGTTCTGTTTCGCTGCTTCCAACGTCCGGCTTTTGACCGGGAGGCCTGCAATCCGCAGATTCAAATCGGCATCCCTTATAAATGATGTGGGTTTATTGGGCCGCAAAGGTCGTGAAAGACGACACGCGCACCGCAGGAATTGTTCCCGTGAGTGAATGGGACACGCTAAAGCTTATGCCGGCGTGAGACGGCTTATTCCTTTTCGCCCTCTTCGTCCTCGTCGTCAAAGAGCAGGATCATAAAATGCTCGTACACGTCCTGAAGCTTTGCGTCGTCGTCAATGGATTCGTACAGCTCTTCGCCGTTTTCGTCCTCGACGACGCGCAGAATGACGATGCCGTAGTCGGGGTCGTTCTCGTCCATGTCTGCGGGCAGAAAGGCCATATAGGTCTCGCCCTGATAATCCATGGTGTCGAGTACCTCTAACTCAAACTCCTGTCCCTCGTCGTCAATGATGGTGATGTAATCGCTGCCGAAATCTTCGCTCATGTTTTCTTTCCTCCGTTCGGATGGTTTCTATCTGTATTTTAACCCAGAGACACGAAGAAATCAACAGTTTTATGATCCCAAATCCTCCAGCAGCAACAGAAGACTGCGCCGATCTGCGGCGGGCAGTCCGTATTGCAGCAGAGACTGATCATAACTGCGCAGCGAGTTGAGCGCAATGTGGGTTGTCTGTGTGGCTGCGGCTCCACGGCGGTTCGGAAAGACGGCGACATAGCCCTCGTGCCCGCGCAGCAGATATTGCGCCGTCTGCTTGTCCCGGGCGAGACTGCGGGCTGTTTCGCTGGACAGAAGCTCCGGGCGATACGGACGGATGCTCCGAAAGGCGCCGAAGGCTGCAAGGACAGCGGTAAGCAGCAGCGTCAGCAGCAAAACCACACGCGATTGTTTTCCCATGGCACACCTCGTTTTTTTGTTGACAGCATACCCGGCTTTTTCGCTTTTATACATGCCTGCGCCGGCTGTGGCTTAAGATTTCATAAAAAAGCTGTTACTCTTGACAAAATGTGTTATAATACCCATTATCGGATATTATAGAGTTATTGTGCCCACGGGGCGCTGACGCAATGAAAGGTAAAGAGGAGGTGCTGTCGCTGCATGGGTAAGAGAAAAAAGGCGAAAAAACAGGCGCCCATCGCGGCAAGAGTGGCAAAAGCGACGGTCAACTTTACGATAGATACGGCATCCGGCGTGCTGACGAGTGTGTTCAAAATCGTCGGCTCGGTGCTGTTGAGCCTGCTGCTTGCCGGCTTGCTGTTTGTTCTGATTTTTGCCTACTACGTAAAATCCAGTCTCGCGCCGACACTCTCGCTCTCGTTGGAGGATTACCGCTTGAGCGAGTCCGGCACGATCTATTATCAGGATTCTGCCGGCATTTGGCAGGAGCTGGCGACGCTGCAGGCCGATCAGGATCGCATCTGGGTGGACTATGAGGAGATCCCCTGGTACATGGAAAAAGCGCTGGTTGCGATCGAGGATCGCCGCTTTTATGAGCACAAGGGCGTGGACTGGTACCGCAGCTCCGGCGCTCTGGTACACATGTTTGCCAAGATGGACAGCAGCTTTGGCGGCTCGACCATCACCCAGCAGCTGATCAAGAACATCACCGGACACGACGACGTGACCGTGCAGCGAAAGCTGGCGGAGATCTTTGCCGCGCTGGAGCTGGAAAAGCGCTACGACAAGCAGGAGATCATCGAGTGGTATCTCAACGCCGTCTACTTCGGCGAAGGCTGCTACGGCGTGCAGACGGCGGCGCATACCTACTTCGGCAAGGACGTCAAGGATCTGAGTCTCGCCCAGTGCGCGGCCATCGTCGGCATTACCAACCTGCCTACGGCCTACGACCCGTTCTATGACGAGCAGGCCAACAAGCAGCGGCAGGAGACCATCCTGCGTGAGATGTACGATCAAGGGTATATCGACTACGACACCTATATCGACGCGGTCAACGAGGACATTGCGAGCTCCTTCGTGCGCGGCCCGGGCGAGCTGAAAACCCATGAGGTTTTCAGCTACTACGCCGAGGTCGTCATCGGCGACGTGATCGAGGATCTGATGGTCGCCAAGCAGATCAGCCGGGAGACTGCGCGGCATCTGCTCTATAACGGCGGCTATCAGGTGTATTGCTGCCTCGATCCCGATTTGCAGGCGCTGGTGGACGCCGTTTATGAAAACCCGGAGGAGATCCCCTATACCTGGGATTCGAACCAACAGCTGCAGAGCTCAATCGTGCTGCTGGAGCCCTACACAGGAAAAATCCTTGCCCTCAGCGGCGGCGTAGGCGAGAAGACCGCCAACTTCAATCTCAACCGCATTTATTCCCAGCGCCCGCCCGGATCGTCCATCAAGCCCATCGCCTCCTATGGACCTGCGGTGGAGCTGCGCGGCTTGACGCCGAGTACGCTCGTCAACGACGGCGAGGACGTCTATCTGAGCGGCACAAGCTGGTACCCGCATAACGACAGCTGGGACAACATGGGCATCATCACGATCTATGACGCGCTCATCAACTCCCTCAACACCGTGGCGGCGCAGATCGTGGATAAGCTCGGCCCGGAGACCTGCTACCGCTATTTGCAGGAAAAGCTCGGCGTGACGAGCCTGGTGCCGGACGACGCGTCCTACGCGCCGATGGCGCTCGGTCAGCTGACCAACGGCATTACCACGCGCGAAATGGCGCAGGCCTACGCCTCGTTTGTCAACGACGGCGTCTTCACCTATGCGCGTACCTATACTCACGTGACGGATCGCCGCGGCGAGATGGTGCTCAGCAATGAGCCGCGTACCATCGTGGCCTTTTCCCCCAACACCGCGCACGTGATGACCTATATGCTGCAGTCCGCAGCACACTGGGGCACGGGTTATGAATCCTGGATCGGCAATATGCCGGTGGCCGGAAAGACCGGCACCTCCGGCAACAGCTATGACCGCTGGTTTGTCGGTGTGACGCCGTATTACGTGGCAGCGGTCTGGACGGGCTATGATACGCCGGAACGGATCAACGTCAACGGCAACCCTGCCGCACAGATTTTCCGCAAGATTATGCGCCCGGCTCACGAGGGCTTGCCCTGGCGCGATTTTGCCTGGCCCTACCTCGGCGGCGACTCCATGTTCTTTGGCGATTTGAGAGAGGATCTCAGAAAGCAGAAGGAAGAGGAGGAGCGCAAAAAGAGAGAGGAAGAGGAACGGCAGCGGGCGGAAGAAGAGCGGCGCAGGCAGGAGGAAGAGGGCGATGACGAGGATACCGTCATCACCGGCTGAATAAATAAGCGGATCCACCGGTTTTCTCATTCTTTCCATGGAATCCCCGCAGCTTGACAGAAAAAGACTGACATGCTACATTTTGATTACAACAGGAGGTGTTTGCTGTGGCAAAAGCATTGGAGTATAAGGGGCATCCGCTCCAAAGGAAGGATAACATCATCTATTATGGGAGCTTTGCAGATCCCTACATCGTGATGCTTCAGATTCTGGACACGAAGAAGGTCAAGGATCTTGACGTGGCGACAAAGGTATCCGTACAGCTGCAGATGACCGATCCCTCGATCAAGACGAGAGACCGTGTTGTAAAAAGAAGCGAAAAGACCAGCCTGTACGATGCGATCGACGTCGGCAGCGTATGGCTGGAGCGTGCGCTGGCTTCCAGATAAGGAACGAGCAGCTGAAAGGTTTTCGCGACTATAGAGAAAAAGGATCTGTATACCATGCGGAAAAAACTGCTTCAAATGCTGCTGCTTATCGCAGTATTAGGCGGCCTGTTTTCGACCGTCGCCTATGCAGAGACGGCTACGCTGACGGGGGGCAACGTGAACCTGCGCAGCGGCCCCGGCATGAACTATGAGGTGCTGGGCTGTTTTGCCGAGGGTACGGTTGTTGTCGTGAACGATCGCTCCGACGCGCATTGGTATTCTGTCACCGTCGAAGGCTGTCAGGGCTTTATGTCGGCACAGTATCTGCGCATGGACGCACAGCAGGAGACGCCGGAGAGCGCCGATGGGGCTGAAAGCGGATACATCAACGCGATGTTTGTCCGCCTGCGATCCGATGCGTCTGCAGAGGCGAGCATTCTCGGTGAATACAACAGCGGTACGCCCCTGACGATTACGGGCGTCAGCGGCGAATGGACGGCGGTCATTATCCACGGCCAGTCCGGCTACGTCTTCAGCAGCTATGTCAGCCGCAGTACGACGGACGGTCAAGCGCCCGCGCAGGAAACGCCGGCTCCGGCAGAATCCGCTCCGGAGACCAGCGACGGAAGCAACGCCGTTTTGATCAAGGATGACGTGTACCTGTTTGACGCGCCTTCGTTTTACAGCGAGGTCAAGGGTGTGTTCAACAAGGGCGAGCGGCTGACCGTCAGTGAGGAGAACGGAGACTGGTTAACGGTCAGTATTTACGGTTTCCCCGGCTATATCTACAGGGAAAACGTGTCCAGAGACGATGCGCCTGCTCCGACGCCTGCTCCGACACCGGTGCCGACGCCGGTGCCGACGCCCGGCCTTGCACAGACGGCCAAAACCGGCTATGTCAATGCAGACCACGTGCATTTACGCAGCGAGGCGTCGGTCAACAGCGAGATCCTGGCGGTGTTTGACAGGAATACCCGCCTGACCATCAACGCAACAAGCGGCGATTGGGTGGCGGTCAGCGTTCAGACCTACAGCGGCTATATCTACAAGGACTACGTAACGGCGGACGATACCCCGTCGCCGACGCCTGCGCCGAGTGCCACGCCTGCGCCGGGCGCAGGGGAGGAGGGCTATATTAAGGGCAATAACGTGCGTATGCGCGCCGAGCCCAGCATGTCCGGCGAGATCATCGGAGAGTATAACGCCGGGAAAAAGCTCACAATCACCGGCACGACAGGCGACTGGACGGCGGTCAAAATCGACGATCAGACCGGTTACGTTTACAGCACTTACGTCGCCAGAGGCGAAGTTGCGGTTGCGCCGGATCTGCCGGACAGCTCGGACGAGGGAACGCAAATGGCGCAGTTTGCGCTGCAGTTTGTCGGCTATCCCTATGTCTGGGCGGGTAAAACCCCCGAGGTGGGCTTTGACTGTTCGGGTCTTGTCTACTACGTATTCCATACGACCTTTGGCTACAACATGTATCGCGTGGCCAACGACCAGATGCAAAACGGCGTCCACGTTGAGCCGGATCAGCTCCAGCCCGGCGACATCCTCGGCTTCTATTCGAGCGGCGGCTACGTCGGCCACGTTGGCATCTACATCGGCGACGGCAAGTTTGTCCACGCATCGACCTACACCACCGGCGTCATTGTCTCCGAACTGAACGGTTATTACTACGACCGCGGCTTTGAAGCGCGGCGCATTGCCGGCACGGACAAAAACGGCCCGGGTATTACGTAATATGCAAAAAAACACCCCATGAGGGTGTTTTTTTGCTGCGATTGCAAGGGTGCGGCGGAGTCTGAGACTGACAGAGCAGCCGCTGCGTGACAGAGGAAAGGGGGCGCTCTCTGTGGCTTCGAAACTGCGCCGAATTCTTAAATGTTTGCGCACAACTTGACAAAACAAGCACATTGTGTTACAATCCGATTACATTCCGGCGGCCTATCTGCTGCCGGATCAGAATTGCTATTTCATGCAGTTCTGCCATCCTGAAGAAAAGGACTAAATTTTATGCGTAAAAGATTTCTTTGTGTGCTGCTGTTTGCAGCCTTGACGGTCAGTCTGCTGGGCGCTACTGCCTGTGCAGAGCCGGCAACGCTGACCGGCGATGAGGTGAATCTTCGTTCCGGCCCGGGCATGGAATATGAGGTGCTTGGCAGCTTCCCGGCGGGCACGGAGCTTGATGTCCAGTCCCGTGTCGGCGACTGGTACTCGGTGAGCATCGACGGGCACAACGGCTTTGTTTCCGCATTATATATCAGCCTGAACGCCCAGAATCAGGATGACGCTTCTCCGGCGGTGAATCCGTCGGCCAACGACGGGAACAACGCCGTTTTGGTGAAAGACGACGTGTATCTTTTCTGTGAGCCCTCGTTTTACAGCGACGTAAAGGGCGTGTTCAACAAGGGTGAACGGCTGAACGTCATCGAGACGAACGGTGACTGGCTGACCGTCAGCATCTACGGCTTCCCCGGCTACGTCTACAAGGAGAACGTTGCCCGGGACGGCGATCCGGCGCCGACGCCGACGCCTGCACCTACACCTGCCCCTACGCCCGCGCCCACGCCTGCTCCTACGCCTGCCCCTACAGCGGCGCCTTCTGACGGCACCAACGCCGTTTTGGTAAAGGACGACGTGTATCTTTTCTGTGAGCCCTCGTTTTACAGCGACGTGAAGGGTGTGTTCAACAAGGGTGTGCGTCTGACTGTCAATGAGGCGAACGGTGACTGGCTGACTGTCAGCATCTACGGCTTCCCCGGTTACGTCTACAAGGAGAACGTTGCCCGGGACGGCGATCCGACGCCGACGCCGACGCCCGCGCCCACGCCTACACCTGCCCCTACGCCCGCGCCCACGCCTGCTCCTACGCCTGCCCCTACAGCGGCGCCTTCTGACGGCACCAACGCCGTTTTGTTAAAGGACGACGTGTATCTTTTCTGTGAGCCCTCGTTTTACAGTGACGTGAAGGGTGTGTTCAACAAGGGCGTGCGTCTGACTGTCAATGAGGCGAACGGAGACTGGCTGACTGTCAGCATTTACGGCTTCCCGGGCTACGTCTATAAGGCGAACGTCTCCAGAGATGACGATCCGACGCCGACGCCGGAACCGACGCCTGCGCCGAGCGCAACGCCTGCGCCGAGCGCAACGCCTGTGCCGAGCGCAACGCCTGCGCCGAGCGCAACGCCTGCGCCGAGCACGGAGGAAGAGGGCTACATCAAGGGCAACAACGTATACATGCGCGCCGCGCCCAGCATGGACGGCGAGGTGCTCAGCGTAAACAAGTACGGTCAAAAGCTTGTGATTACGGGCACGACAGGCGATTGGACGGCAGTCAAGATCGACGGAAAGTCCGGCTACGTCTTCAGCAGCTATGTCGCGAAGGGAGAAGCGCCTCCTCAGCCGGAGCTTCCGGACAGCGGGGACGAAGGCACACGCATGGCGCAGTTTGCGCTGCGGTTTGTCGGCTATCCCTATGTC
The DNA here is from genome assembly GCA_017518225.1 of Oscillospiraceae bacterium. Lineage (GTDB taxonomy): Bacteria > Bacillota > Clostridia > Oscillospirales > Oscillospiraceae > Limivicinus. Next base: position 21,631 of record JAFWVV010000048.1, read on the forward strand.
TGGGGCGCTGAGACGCCGGGGGTAGGCTTTGACTGTTCCGGCCTTGTCTACTATACCTATCACACCACCTTTGGTTACAGCATGTACCGTGTGGCCAACGATCAAATGCGAAACGGCGTCCACGTCGATCACGACCAGCTGCAGCCCGGCGACCTGCTTGGCTTCTATTCGGGCGACGGCTACGTCGGCCACGTTGGCATCTACATCGGCGACGGCAAGTTTGTCCACGCTGCCGGAACGGGAACCGGCGTCATCGTCTCTGAACTGAGTGGTTACTACATCTCGCGCGGCTTTGAGGCGCGGCGCATTGCCGGCACGGACAAGAACGGCCCCGGCATCAACATTTAAATACTTAACGAAAAAAACAAACAGGGACGGCTGATTTTTCAAGCAGCCGTCCCTGTTCATTTTTATTCCGGTTTGCGGCAGGTAAAGAGAATCACCTGTCGTTTTTTGGCGATTTCGCGCAGCAGCCGCATCGCCTGCGCGGAGCGCGCTTCGTCGAGATTGACGAGCGCGTCATCGATCACGAGCGGGCAGGGCTCGCCCTCGGGCAGCGCCAGCTCGCATACGGCGAGGCGCACGGCGAGATACAGAAGATCGAGCGTTCCGGCGCTCAAGTACGCCGATTCGCGCGCTACGCTGTCGTTATCGGTGCGGGCGCGGGCGGAGAAATCACGGTCGATCAGAATGTCGGCATAGCGTCCACCGGTGATTGTTGCCATATAAGCGGCGGCCACACGACCCAATTCCGGGGAAAAGCGGCTCTGCAGTTCTGCATCGGCCTGACGGAGCGTGTCAACGGCAAGGCTGATGGCGTCAAATTCGCCTTGCAGCTCATCATGCGTATCCTGCATCTGCCGCAGATCGCTGGCAAGCACCATCGGATCGCCCAGCACGGACAGACGTCCGCCGATGGCGGCAATGCGGGAGGAGAGCTGTTCGCATTCGGCACGCCGCTCGGACAAGTGCCGGGCGAGTTGTGCGGCTTCGCTGTTGCCATTTGTAAAATCAAGCGCGGACAGAGTTTCGTTTTCGATCTCCGATTGATCCTGCTTCGCCTGCTCATAGAGCTCGCGACTGTTGAGTTCGGCCTCCTCGGCCTCGGTGACGGCGTAGAGCAGCGCCTGATATGCCGACCAGAGCTCGCGCAGCTCCTCGCTGTTTCGAACGTGGTATTTCTTCAGAAGCTGCTGCCGCTCGCTGCGCGCCTGCTCGGCCTTGCGGCGGGCAGTCATGAAGCGTAAAATCAGCGCGACGCCGCCGAAGAGACAGAGCGCGGCGGGAATCAGCAGCCAGAGATTTTTCCATAGACCGTAGAGTGCGGTACAAGAAATCGTCAGCGCAAATAGAAGCAGTGCCGGCCAAAGCGGTTTTTCTGCTTTGCCCTCGCGCGTCAAGCGCCCGATCGCCTCCTCGTCCTGGAGATAGCTGCGCTCGTTCTCGGCAAGGTCGCCCGTGCTGAGAACGCTGGCGGACAGCGCTGCACGGCGGCGGGAAAGCTCGGCAAGGTCTGCGTCGTGGCGCTCGCTGCAGCTTTTTAGAAACTCTCGCCCCCGCTTGAGCTCGTCCATAGCGCGGCTTCGTTGGAGACGGCGGCTCTCGTTCATTGCCTCCTCCAGCCGGCGACAATCCGCCTGCCGGTTTGCCAGGCGCTGTTCGAGCGCCTCGATGCTTCCGCCGGCGTCCTGCAGCTCATGCAGGCGCGTGCGTGTTTCATCCATGCGAGCCTCTAACTCGGGCAGATAACCCTTGCGGTTATAGCGGCGCTTGCGCTGCCAACTGCGCAGCGTGGCGTCGGCTTCGCTGAAGGAGGTCTCTTCGTCGCCGGTGGAGACGATGGCGTTGATGCGCTTTTCCAACTCGGGATTGCCGGAAACACCGATGGCGCCTTGCTCGATGAAGGCGCTGCGGTTAAAAACCTCGCGGCCGACTCCGGTCAAAAGCTGACCGGCGTTTTGCCCGTCCATACCCTCAACGGGAATAGACGTTCCGGTATAAACGGCGGAAAAATCGCGCATCGGCGCAGCCTTGGCGCGCGTACGCCGGGTCAGGGTGATCTCGCTGCCGTCAGCGCGCAGCTCCATCGTGCCCTCCATCGGCGCGCCAGACCATGGCGCATAGCGCAGCTTGTCCGGCAGACGCCCGGCTCGCGCGCGCTCGGCGGAATCAACGCCGTAGAGCATGGCGCGGATGAAGGCGCACCAGGTGGATTTGCCGCTCTCATTGGGGGCGTAGATGACGTTTAGTCCATCGTGCAGCTTGAGTGTTTCGTTCTCCAGCTTGCCAAAGGACGCACGCAGTTTAGAAATCATCATGCACGATTACCTCCTCCCGGTGGTCGAGAGCGGCCAAGCCCCAGCGGGCGGCCTGCTCGACGAGCTGGCGGCGTTCGGCGCTGTCGGCGGCGTCGTAGGCAGCGCGCAGCTTTTTCAAAAACAGGCCGCGCAAGCTGTCCTCGCCTGCTTTCTCCCAGACATCCCGGCGCAGCCGCGTCTCGTCGCGCAGCTGCAGCGCATAAAACAGGTCGCTGATATTTAACTGCAGCCGATTGAGATCCGGCGGTGTATCAACCTCGCCCGTGAGCGTGATGCGGTAAATGTCCTGCGCCGTGTTGTCGCCAAGCTGGCTGTGGATAGCGAGCAGCGGATCGACGCCGGTGACGTTTACGTCGAGGCATTCATAGCGCCGCAGGGCGATGGAGACGCGCTGCACCTGACAATCCGCTTCGTTTAAGCTGACAAGGTTAACGGTTTTCTCACCGGCTTCGTCAAAGCCGCGCCCCTCGGGGCAGCCGGGCCAGCTATACCAGGTGTTTCCGGCCTTTTGCAGGCCGCTGGCTTTGTGGATGTGTCCGAGCGCAGCGTAATGCAGACCGCTTTGCGCCAGCTCCTCCTCGTGGATGGGCGCATAGGGGCTGTCCTGTTTCGTTACCTCGCCGTGCAGACACAGAACTTGCAAAACGCCCTCCTCGTGCGCGGCGTGAAAGCCCGGCAGCAGGGCAGGACTGTCCTTGGCGGTGAAGGCTGCGCCGTAGACACGCAGACCCAAATCCGGCAGAAGGACGCTTTCTATTTCGTTTTTTTTGAAAATGTGGACGTTCTCCGGCAGCGCAAGGCGCGCGTAGGGCGAGCGCGTGGAGTAATAGTCGTGGTTGCCGGGCGCGATGAACACCGGCACGGCCATCTGTCGCAGACAGGCGCACAAGGCTTCTCCGGTCTCCGCGTAGCTCAGATCGCTGTCCAGAAGATCGCCGCTCAACAAAACAAACTGCAGCTGCTCGCGCTGGACAAGCGCCGCCATGCGCTGCAGCAGCTGGCGCTGCTCGCCGCGGCGGATGACCGCCTTTCCTGCGCGAAGACCCTCAAAAGCGGAGTCAAGATGCAAATCGGCTGCGTGGAGAAAGCGTACCGTACTCATGTCAGACGCACCCCCTCCGCGTGAACACAGCGGCCCGTTTCGGGGTTGATTTCAAACAGGCAGCCCTCCAGCTTGGCCGGCCCTGAGGCGGAGTTGTAGCGCTGGGGCGGGTCGCCCATGAACTTGCCAATGCTTTGCTCCGGGTCGATGCCCAGCACAGACTGCGCTGCGCCGGTCATGCCGAGGTCGGTGATATACCCGGTGCCCCCGGGCAGCACACAGGCATCGGAGGTCTGCACGTGAGTGTGCGTGCCCCAGACCGCACTGGCGCGCCCGTCGAGCAGATAAGCCATGGCGAGCTTTTCGCTGGTACCCTCGGCGTGAAAGTCTACAAGGATGATTTTCTCACGAATTTCCTCCATATAGCCGTCGGCAATGACAAAGGGGTTGTCGGTGTTTGTGTCAAGCGTGAAGCGCCCCATCAGATTGAGCACGCAGACATCGCCAAAGTCCGTGTGGTAGGTGTTGATGCCTTTGCCGGGGCATTGGGGGGCAAAGTTTGCCGGGCGGAGGATGCGCCGCCGTTCGTCCAGATAGGGGCGAAGCTCCGTGCGCGTCCAGGTGTGGTTGCCAAGCGTGATCACATCTGCGCCCGCACGAAAGATTGTATCGGCCTGGCGGGGCGTGATGCCGACGACGTTCGCGTTTTCACCGTTGACAACGACAAAATGGACGCCAAGCTCTTTGCGGATATCCTTCAGCCGCTGTTCCAGGTAATTCAGCCCCGGCTCGCCGCAGACGTCGCCGACGGCTAAAACTTTCATGTTCATATCAATTGCTCGCTTTCCTTATACATTTCTAAATCTATCATACCACAAATTGCCTGCACGCTCAATGCTCTTTTCTGCACATAATAGCCTTGTCAATATTTCACAGGAGGTCGCAAGGATGGATAACAGGAAATTTCTGCTCGGCATGGGCGCGGGGATGATGGTCGGCGGTGCGGCAGCAGCGGCGATGAGTGCAAAAAAGCGCGGCAAGAAAACCGGCGTTGGCAGGACGCTGAAGACCATGGGTCAGGTCGTCGACAGCATCGCCTCAAGCTTTCCGAAGGGATAAACTACGGAGGACAGTTCCTCGTGTCCGGGACACAGGAAACCGTCCTCCGTAGTTTTCTTTACATGCTCTCCGGGGCGGTGACGCCGAGGAGATTCAGCGCGTTTTTCAGGGTGATCACCGTTGCCTGAACGAGACCGAGGCGCTCGTTGGTGAGAGCGGGATCGTCGAGGTTGATGACCTTGGAGCTGTTGTAGTAGCTGTGGAAGACCTTGACGAGAGAGAGAATGTAATCGGCAAGCTTGTTGGGTTTGCGCAGCGCCGCGTCATTCGCGACCTCGGCGGGGAATTCCCCGATCAGCTTCAAAAGCTGCAGTTCTTTCTCGTCGGTCAGGCGCTCATAGCTCTCCTGCGCGTGAAAAGCGGGCGTTTTGGGGTTGGTGAGGATAGAGCGCATGCGCGAGTGTGCGTACTGCGCGTAGTAGACGGGATTGTTGTTGTCCTTGGAGCGGGCGAGTTTGAGATCGAGATCCATGTGGGTGGACACATCCTTCGAGGCAAAGAACCAGCGCGCCGCGTCCACGCCGATATCGGCGCAGAGTTCGCGGATGGTGAGGGCGTTGCCAGTGCGCTTGGACATCTTGACCTCCACGCCGTCCTCCACCATGCGCACCATCTGAATGAGATCGACGGAGAGCGTGCCCGCGGGATAGCCCAGGGCCTTCATCGCCGCCTGCATGCGCGTGACGTAGGAGTGGTGGTCGGCGCCCCAGAGATCGACCAGCAGGGGATAGCCGCGCTCGACCTTGTGGACGTGATTGGCGATATCCGGGGTGACGTAGGCGAGCGTGCCGTCGCTTTTGCGAAGGACACGATCCTTCTCGTCGCCGTAGTCCGTGCTCCTGAACCAGAGCGCGCCGTCCTTTTCATAGGTCAGGCCGAGCTTTTCCATGCGCTCGAGCACGGCGTTGATGCGCGCGCGGTTGTTTTCATAGAAGAAGGTCTCGTGCATCCAGGACTGGATCTCTACGCGGTAGAGCTTCAGATCGCGGTCGATTTTCTCCAGCTCGCGCGCCTTGCCCTCGCTCATGAAATACGCCAGCCGCTCCTTGGGGTCGGCCGTGAGCCACTTGTCGCCGTCCGCCTCTGCGATCGACTTGGCAATCTGGCGCACGTCTTCGCCGTGGTAGCCGCCTTCGGGCAGGGGATAGGACTGGCCGAAGTGCTCAAAGTAGCGCGAAACGAGCGATTCGCCCAGCATAACGATCTGGTTGCCTGCGTCGTTGACGTAGAACTCGCGCAGCACCTCCCAGCCGCTCGCCTCGAGCAGGCGGCAGATGCTGTCGCCCCAGGCGGCGTTGCGCGCGTGGCCGCAGTGCAGATCGCCGGTGGGGTTGGCGGAGACCCACTCAACCAGAATCTTCTTGCCCTTGCCGCTGTCGTTCTTGCCATAGTCGTCGCCGGCCTCGATCACCTGATTGATGAGGGAGGCGAGGGCGGTGTTTTTCAGGCGGAAGTTGATAAAGCCCGGGCGCGCAACGCTGATGCTTTCGGCCTCCGGCAAAAGCTCGCCCAGCTTTTCGGCGATGGGCTCGGCGATTTCCATGGGGTTTTTGCGCAGGGTCTTCGTCAGGCGCATGGCGATGCTCGTGGCGTAATCGCCGAGCTTGGGATCCTTCGGCGTCTCAATAACCAGCATGCTCTGGTCGGCGTCGATATCAAACAACTGCTTGACCGCCTCGTGGGTGGCATTGAAAATTTTCTGTTCAAAATTGCTCATGGATGCTTCCTCTCTCCGACGCAAGACCGGTCGGATATTTTGAATGTCGATATGATATCATATTTTTGAAATTATACAAGGGAAAAGGGGAAAATCACCGCCGTGCGCCGCTTTTTCCGCCTGTTTCGCTGCCGTCCGGCTTTTGCAGGGTGATGCGTCGGCGAAATTCCGTCGGGGTCATTTGCTTGAATTTGAAAAAATTCATGTTGAAGGTCTTGACGTTGCCATAACCGACCTCGACCGCTACGTCGATCACCAGAAAGTCTGTGGATGCGAGCAGCTCACAGGCTTTGTTGATGCGGCAATCATTCAAAAGCGTCTCAAAGTTTTTTTCGGCGTAGTAGAGAAGCAGACGGTTGAGCTCTGTTGCCGAAACGCCAAACTCTGCTGCAACGGCGGAGGCGTTCAGGCCCTCCTCGGCATAGTGCTTGTAGACGTAGTCGGTGATCGCAAAAGCGACGTTCTTGTCGCTGCGGTTGAGCTTGCTGTTGAGCTTGCCGTAGATTTTGCGGTACTGGTTCGGCGGGATGCCCGCTCGCTGGCTGAAATGCCTCGACAGGTGCGGCGCATCCGTAAAGCCGACGAGCGACGCAATCTCGTCGAGCGTCAAATCGGTATAGATCAGATAATCCGAGGCTTTTTCCGTGCGGATGCTGCTGACCAGCCGGGGAAAACTCAAGCCCGTCTGCTCGGCGATCTGCTTGGAGAGCGCCGAGTCGGAAAGGGAAAAGACCTCGGCCACCTGCGAAAGCGACAGCTTCTCCGAGGAGTGGGCGTAGAGATAGCTGAAGATCGAGTTTTCGCGGCTCTGCGGGCGGGTGCGCTCTGCCTCGCCGCGCGAGGCCATAACGAAGCGCCGGTAGCTGATCATCAGCTCGATGAGCTTGGTACAGACGTAAAGCTGCGAAAAAGGCTCTTCCTCGTGCGCGACACGGGTGGATTCAACGCCCAGCTCGCGCTTGAGCTGCTCCATCAGCTCGTCCACGTAGGCCGTCTGCACCGAGTCGAGATAGGCCACGGGCTCGGCAGAGAGGAAACGCAGCAGCTCTGTGCCCTCGTTGGAGTAACCGGCCAGACCCTTGAGGATCGTGTTGAGATACTGGTAGTCGTAGATAATTTTGATAAACTGCAGGGTCTCCGAAACCTCGGTTACGTCGGAAATCTCCCAGGGCGTGATCGCTACGATGGTGTTCGGCACGAGTTCGTAGGGCGTGCCGTCAATCTCAATCACGCCGCGTCCGCGGCGAATGTAGAGAAAGCGCGCCGCCTGGTGCAGCAGCGCCTTGGTCGGGCGCTGGATCGCCTCGTAGTCAAAGGAACAGAGCCGCCCTGGGTCGGAAGCCGAGACCCAGCCGTCCTGCATCGTCGTTTGACGGCCCACGCCCATCACCTCCTCCACAGAGCATACGCGGCGGCGAATTTTACATCTTTTTACCGCAAATGCGTCAAACACTATAATTATACCGCATTTTTCGGCTTCTGCCAAGATAGGTTTTTGAATAGTCGGCATAATATGCGCTTGTTTTTTGTTGGAGCTTATGATATTATTTTTTTAAGACAAAGAGGGGAGGGCGACGCGCATCAAACCGAAACTCTATGAGCTTGGTCTTTCACTCAGACCTTTGACAGATTCGCTGCTGGCTTTTTTGTTCTTCCTGGTCGCCGGTGTACTGCCGTTCCTTTTTATTTATCTGAATGCGGATAAGCTGGGCTGGTTTTATCTGTTCCTGCAGCTGGGACACCTCGCGCTGCTGAGCGGAGTCGGAAAATACCTGAACGACAGAAAAGAGCTCCGCGAGATACGGATGTTATTGCAGGATGATGAGATGTTTTTCGCCATGTACCCGAAGGAAAGGAAACGGGACGAAAGAGCCAGACGCCGCTCTGCGGCACAGCTGGAAAAAAGCAGACAGCGGAGCCTCAGACAGCGCGAGAAGGCTTTGAGAAAAATGAACCTGTAAGATGATTCCGGCTTTCTGACTGCGGCGATCTCGTTTGAAGAAGGCGCGGCGTTTTCGCACGTTTTCCGATCATATAAAAAGAGCTGGGCGCGGCGCGGCCTTTCGGCCTTGCCGCCCCAACTCTTTTTCCATTTGAAAAGGCTTTGGTAAAGGTTTATTTGCGGATGACCGTGCCGGTCTTGCCCTCAAGCGCCTCGGCGGCGCGGGAGAGGGAGGTGATCAGCGCTGTGCAGCCCGGCGCGCTGTCGCGCACGAACTCCATGCAGCTTTGCACCTTGGGCAGCATGCTGCCGGGGGCAAACTGACCCTCGGCGATGTACTTCTCGCAGTCGGCGAGCGTCATCTCCGCCAGCTCCTGCTGGTCGGGCTTGTTGAAGTTGATGCAGACGCGATCCACCGCGGTGAGGATGATCAGACGGTCGGCCTGCACCTCACGCGCAAGCAGGGCGCTGGCGCGATCCTTGTCGATGACTGCAGCCACGCCGCGAAGACCGTTTTCCGTCTCCACAACGGGAATGCCGCCGCCGCCGACGGTGATGACGACGTCGCCGCAGGAGACAAGCTGCTCCACGACGCGCTTTTCCACGATCCGCTGCGGGATCGGGGAAGGGACAACCCGGCGATAGCCGCGCCCGGCGTCCTCCACGAAGGTGAAGCCCTTTTCCTGCGCGATGCGCTCGGATTCTTCCTTGCTGTAAAAGCTGCCGACGGGCTTGGTCGGTTTCTGGAAGCCGGGATCGCGCTCGTCCACGACAACCTGCGTAACGACGGTGGCGCAGGCCTTGTCAATACCGCGCGCGTTCAGCTCCTGCTGGATGGCCTGCTGGAGGTGATAGCCGATGTAGCCCTGGGTCATCGCGCCGCACTCGGGGAAGGGCATGAAGGGGGTGCTGCCGCCCTTGTTGGCGGAAAACTCCATCGCGAGGTTGATCATGCCGACCTGAGGGCCGTTGCCGTGGCCGATGATGACCTCATAGCCTTTCTCAACGAGATCGACGATGGGACGGGCGGTGCTTCGCACCAGCTCCAGCTGTTCTTCGGGGCTGTTGCCCAGGGCGTTTCCGCCCAGGGCAACGACAATTCTCTCTGCCATGTGTCTCTTCTTACTTCAGTGTGGCGTACATGACGGCCTTGATGGTGTGCATGCGGTTCTCGGCCTCGTTGAACTGGCGGGCCTGCTTGCCGAGGAAGACGTCATCGGTGACTTCCATGGCCTCGAGGCCGTACTTCTGGTAGATCTCCTCGCCCACGGTGGTCTCACGATCGTGGAAGGCGGGCAGGCAGTGCATGAAGATGGCGGTGGGCTTGGCCTTGGCCATCAGCTCCTTGTTGATCTGGTAGGGCAGCAGCAGCTTGATGCGCTTTTCCCACAGCTCGGCGGGCTCGCCCATGGAGACCCAGATATCGGTGTACAGGACGTCGCAGTCCTTCGCGCCATGGGCGGGATCGTCGGTGAACTCGAGCACGGCGCCGGTCTCGGCGGCGACGGCCTGGCACTTCTCGATCAGCCAGTCGGCGGGCATGAGCTCCTTCGGGCCGCAGGCGCAGTAGTGCATACCGAGCTTGGCGCAGACGACCATGAGGGAGTTGGCGACGTTGTTGCGGGCGTCGCCGAAGA
>JAFWVV010000049.1 GCA_017518225.1 Oscillospiraceae bacterium
CAAAAAAGCGGTGGAAAAACCGCCCTATTCCCTCGCTTTTTCAGCTTGTTTTGGACTTCCTCACCGATTTTTTCAACATCTACGCAACAAACCCGCTTTCGGCCTCAGCCTAAAGCGGGTTTGTCTACGGTCTGACGCCGCCCCTTTTCAAGGGACGGCTGCCGTTATTTTTCTCTTTTTTCGGGGCTGACTTTTGAGACAGCCCCTTTTTCTGTAGATATCCTTGTTTTTCGTGAGAGCGGAAAGATAGCTTTTACTGTCCGATCTCTTCCCGATAGCCGTCCAGCTCGGCAGAATTGCCGTAGACAAAATGACCGGGCAGAATTTCCACCCACTTGGGGCCGTCCTTTTCGTAGTGATGGATGCTTGGATCGTACACCAGCAGTTGCTTTCCCCTCTCCACGTAGGGGTTGGGATTGGGGACGGCGGACAGCAGCGCTTTGGTATAGGGGTGCAGCGGATGGGCAAAGAGCTCCTCCGCCTCAGCCAGTTCGACGATGCGTCCCCTGTGGATAACGGCGATCCGGTCGGAAATAAAACGAACCACACTCAAGTCGTGAGCAATGAACAGGTAGGTGAGCTCGCGGCTCTTTTTCAGTTCGTTCAGCAGGTTCAGCACCTGAGCGCGAATGGAGACGTCCAGCGCGGAGATCGGCTCGTCCGCCACGATGAATTCCGGTTCCATGATAAGGCTGCGGGCAATGCCGATGCGCTGGCGCTGGCCGCCGGAGAATTCGTGCGGGAAACGGCTGGAGAACTCAGGCAGCAGACCCACTTCATTCAGCGCCTTCTGCACCTTGTCCTGCCGATCGTACTCATCCTTGTACAAGTGATAGTTGATCAGACCCTCGGACACGATGTAGTCGACCTTGGCGCGCTCGTTCAGGGAAGCCATGGGATCCTGGAAGATCATCTGCATGGAGCGGATCACCTTGGTGTCCATTTCCCGGCTGATCTTTCCGCTGATCCGCTGGCCCTTGAACAGCACCTCGCCGTTGGTGACGGGGTTGATGCGCACAATGGCGCGGCCGATGGTGGTCTTTCCGGATCCGGATTCGCCCACCAGGGAGAAGGTTTCGCCTTTGTAGATCTCAAAATTCACATCATCCACGGCGACAAACTTCCGGCGACCCGTGCCGAAGGTGACCTGCAGGTTCTTGACCTCGATCAGCGTTTCCCGATTGGGATCCAGATGGGGATGATAGGCGTCGGGATCGGTGCCGGAGCTGCTCAGGTTCATCTCAGAGAGACGCTGGATGGCCTGCGGCTGCTCCACATGAGGCGCGCGGCGGTCACGGAGCCAGGATTTTACGGTGTGCGTGCCCGTCACCTCATACATGGGGGGCTCTTCCAGAAAATCGATGTTCAGGGCCTTCTTGTTGCGGGGCGCGAAAGCGTCGCCTTCGATCTTGTTGAACAGGTTGGGCGGCGTTCCGTCGATGGCGGGGAGTTTTTCTCCCTTTACGCCAAGCTGCGGCAGCGCAGAAAGCAGCGCCCAGGTGTAGGGGTGCTGCGGGTTGAAAAACACCTCGTTGGCCATGCCGATCTCGATGATCTGGCCGCCGTACATCACCGCGACCCGGTCGGCCACGTTGGCGACCACGCCCAGGTCATGGGTGATATAGATAATGGTCATGTTCTGCTCTTTCTGCAGACGGCGGATCAGATCCAGGATCTGAGCCTGAATGGTCACGTCGAGCGCCGTGGTGGGCTCGTCGCAGATCAGGATCTGAGGACGGCAGGCCACGGCGACGGCGATAACCACGCGCTGGCGCATGCCGCCGGAAAACTCATGCGGGTATTGCTTGTAGCGGCGCTCTGGATCGGGGATGCCGACCGCCGTCAGGATGCGGTACACTTCCTGGCGGGCGGCCCTGCCCTTGAGCCCCTGATGGAGCTCCACGCTCTCCTGGATCTGGAAACCGATGGTTTTCAGCGGGTTCAGGCTGGTCATGGGATCCTGGGTGACCATAGCGATCTTCTTGCCGCGGATGCGCAGCCAGTCCTTCTCCGTGAACTGGGTCAGATCCTCGCCCTGATACATGATGGAGCCGTTGGTGATGCTTCCGTTCTTGTCCAGCATGCCCACAAAGCATTTGGTAAACACGCTCTTGCCGGAGCCGGATTCACCCACGATGGCCAGCGTTTCGCCCTCATACAGGTCCAGAGAGGTGCGGCGAATGGCGGTCAGCTTATTGCCGCGAAGAGAAAAGGTCACTTCCACATCACGGGCAGACAGAATCGGCTCCTGCGCCAGGATCTGGCGGGCGCGCTCGTCGAAATCAGCGGTATTCAGCTTGTTGGCAAGTTCACTCATATTCTGCGCCCTCCTTTACACATGGTTCCGGGGGTCACTGGCGTCGGAAAACGCGTTGCCCACCAGGTAGAAGGTAATGGTGATCACGGCCACGATTGCCGCCGGGAACCACAGCGTATAGGCCGCGCGCGGGAATACGGCGCGGGCGGCGGACAGCAGGTTGCCCAGAGAGGGCACCATGATGTCCATCAGACCCAGATAGGTGAGCGTGGTCTCGTAGGCAATGGTGTTGGGGATGGCCAGAGCCAGACGAAGGATGATCACGCTGACCATGTAGGGGAAGATGTTCCGGAAGAGGATGCGCCCCAGCCGGGTACCCAGACAACGGGAAGCCAGGTTGTATTCTCGGTCGCGGTACATGAACACCAGATTGCGCACGTTTCGGGCCGTGGCCAGCCAGCCGAAGGCCACCATGGCAATGCCCATGGTCAGCATGGTCTTGCCTACCATCAGCGCGATAAGGGTCATATAAATGATGGTCGGCACATTGTCGATCAGGTTATACAGCTCCGTAAAGAAGCGGTCCAGCTTGCGCACATAGCCCCACACCAGGCCGATGATCACGCCCAGAGCGATCTGGCCGAGGGAAACCAGCACCGCCAGCAGGATGGAGGCGCGGGTGGCGTACCACACCATGGCCCAGTAATCCTGGCCGATGGCGTTGGTGCCGAACCAGAATTCGCGGTTGGGGCTGATGTACATGCGGTTGATGGGATCCGGCGCCATATGGATGTCATATTTGCCGATGGCGCTGGCTACGAAGGTAAAAATGAACAGAAGAATGAAAATGATTGACATGATCACGGCGGGTCTCTTTTTCAGGAAATTGGCCCACACGCTCTTCCAATAGGAGTAGTTGGAATAGCCGACCTTTTCAGCGGCCTGCGCGTTGTATTCCGCGAAGGCGAACAACTGGTCCTCCGGCATTTTGCTGCGGGATTTGGGGTATTCCCGGCCCATCGGCCGCTCTCTGCCGGGATCGGTATCCACCATGTCATAATCGATGGTCATGTCGACCACCGGGGCTTCTTCTTCCTGAACGGTCTTCTTATGGTCCTGTTTGTTCATCAGCGCACATCCCCCTTTCCGGTCAGCTTGATCCTGGGATCGATCAGCGTCATGAGCAGGTCGCCCAGAAATACGCCGAAGATGCCCATGGTCGCATACAGCAGCACGATGCCCTGCACCAGGTTCAGGTCATAGCGGCTGATGGCCGTGGTCAGCTCCGGACCCATGCCGGGCACGGCGAAGAAGGTCTCCACGAGCAGCGAGCCGCCCACCGTGAGCAGGATGGAATAGGGCAGATACTGCGCAAGGGGCACGAAGGCGTTTTTCAGCACATGGCGGAACATCACCTTGCGGTCACTGAGACCCTTGAGCTTTGCCAGGCGGATGTAATCCTTATTCAGCTCATCCACCATATAGCGCCGCGTCCACAGCATGTAACCGGCGGTGGAGGCGACAGACAGGCAGATCACCGGAAGCACTACGGTGAGCCACGGCTTCGCCGCCGTGGCGTCATAGCGCATGGGCAGATTGAACAGCGACGCGCCGACGATCATGATGATGGTATAGACGACCAGGGGAGGGACGGCCTTTACTATGATGGTATATCCGGTGCCGATGTGGTCGAAGAGCTTATCCTTGAATCTAGCCTGAAGGACGCCGAGCACGACGCCCAGCACCAGCGAGACCGCCAGAGAAAGAAGCCCGATCTTCATTGAAACTGACATCTTGGAGGCGATGACATCGGTGACATACTGGTTTTTTTCCAGACGGATGCTCTTGCCCATATTGAACATCAGGCGTGTGTATTGTCCTTCCTTCAGTTCGCCGAAGGGGTTTTCGCCGGTCTTCATTTTCTGGGACAGGTAGGAGAACAGGGTCAAGGGCTCGATGGATTTCACTTCCTTGCCCTTGGCGTTAAACACCCGCACCTGCAGCATATCGCGAAAGAAATCGCCCAGCTGGGCCAGCGTGGACCGGGTCACATAGCCGGTGCCCTTGGCAGCCAGCTCGTTTTCCCGGCAGTCATGGCAGGCCTCATCGTTTACGATGCCCGTGCCCTCGCAAGTGGGGCAAATCTTCATCAGACCCAGACGCTCCAGCTTGGCGTATTTCTGCGCTTCGGTGAATTTGATCAATTCATCTTCGGTAAAGAAATAGTCGCTTGGCATGAGACGCAGCAGTGAGAAAACCACGCAAACGACCAGCAGGATCACCAGCACGGACTGGAATAGCCGTTTTATGATGTATTTTATCATGCACATCCCTCCTGTTCATCAAAATTTCTCTTTCGGTTCCCTGACGGAATCCCGATGAAAACCGCGCAGAAGAAGCGGCGCAGCTTTCATCGGGATTCGCGCCTTTCGGTGTGCTCCGGCCGCTTTTCCATCGGCCTTTAACAGAAACCTCCGGGGCAGTCCACTGGGGCTACCCCGGAAGCGTCGTTCAGCCCTGATATCGTTTTGTCAGGAAAACGGTATCGGATTGTTCGTCTTTTCCCGGAACCCGGGATTACTCAGCGGCGTACGCGGCTGCATTCTCGTTCATCTGCTCGGTGGTGTAAGGAGTGACACTGGTCTCCCAATCCACATAGCGGTACGCCTGCATGCCATACATGCTGTACACTTTGGAGTAGTTGTTGATCTTGGTCAGCTCCCAGCCGACTTCGTAAGAGCAGGGGATCACCAGCGCATGGTTGAGCATGCAGGCTTCGGCCTTGGCAAAGGCGGCATAGCGGGCGTCCATATCGTTGGTGATGGCCTTGGCGGCAGTCACCAGATCGGTGAATTCCTGATACGCGGCGATCAGATCGGGATCGTCGTTGTCGTTGCAGTTGCTGTAAGCGTTGGAGTAGTACGCGGCGCTGTCATTGTAGGTCTCCTGACCCAGGAAGTTGATGGGATCGGCGAAGTCAGCGCCCCAGCCGTTGATGTAGATGGCAGCCTTGCGGGGCTTGCGCACCTCATTGGCCAGAGAGGAGACATAGGTGTTGGTCTTGAGCACCACATAGTCGCTGCCCAGGCAGGTGGCGAAGATGTCCTCCAGAACCTTGGCGGTCTGGGCGGCCACGTCAGAAGAACCGGAGATGAAGTAGTCGATGGTGACGGGGAAGGTGACGCCCTTGGCGGTCAGCTCCTCGATGGCCTTGGCCTTGTATTCGGCGGCCTTGTCGGCGTCGACACGGGCATACTTGGTGTAGTCATAATCCAGACCCAGCTCGTCGAGAACCAGCTGCGTGTAATCCGTGCCGTCAGAGGTGAAGGCCACGCCGTTGCCGGTGTAGACGAAGTTCTGGCAGGACAGGGGGTTGATGGCGTTGGTGCGGGCAAAGTAATTGGTCAGGTCCAGACCGTAGTACAGGCTCTTGCGGAAGTTCTCATTGGCGACAGCCGTGTTCCAGTTGGTATCGGGGTCTTCGCTGTCCACCAGATTCTTGCTATACACCAGATGGATCTGGTAGGAGTACTTGGTCGGACGCGCCTCAACCAGATTTTCCTTCAGCTCAGCGTCGCTGGTGCCGTTGTAGATGCCCTGCAGGGTGGCCTGGTCCAGGGACACGTGATCGAGCTCGCCATTCTTGAACAGCTGGAAGGCAACGGAAGCGGACTCGACCATCTTGACAGTGACGGTGTCGAAGCGCTTGCAGTTGGCGTCGTTCCAGTAGTCGGGGCTCTTGGTGAACACTTTCTGGTTCTGGTACTCGTAGTAGCTGATGGTGTACGGGCCGCTGTACCACATGTTCTCCCAGGTCACATCACGGTAGCCGTCCACACCCAGCTCCTCGATCAGATCGATGGACAGGGGGTAGAGGCAGTTGTAGGTGGCCACGGAGGGGAAGTAGGGCAGCTGGTCGACCAGCGTGTAGGTGATGGTGCCGGCGTCGTCGTCGACTTCGATGCCGACCATCTCGGCAAACTTGCTGCCTTCATCGGCAGTCAGCGCCTTCACGGCCTCAGCGCCTTCGGATTCGGTCAGCTCTTTGGTGTACTCATAGTACTCGTTAGCGCCGGCGATCATCTCGGCAGGCATGGACACGTTGTAGGAATCGTTCTTGGCATAGTTCAGCACCCATTCCAGGCCGGTGGCCCAGTCGGAGGCCAGAACGTCAGCCTGAACTTCGCCGTCCTTGTTGAACCAGGTCATGCCCTCGTTCAGAGTGAAGACCCAGGTCTTGCCGCCGTCGGGAGACTCATAGCTCTTGGCAGCATTCAGCTTCAGATTGCCGTGGTTGTCGTTGGTCAGCAGGCCATCGATCAGGTTGCACAGTACGTTCAGGTCGGCCGCAGCCTGAGAATAATGGATGTTCCAGGTCTCCAGCTCACGGGCCTTGGTCTCATAGGTGTTCAGATCCGTCAGTCCTTCGACGGCTGCCACGGGGGGCTCAGCCTCGCCCTGCGCGGGAGTCGCTTCCGGCGCCTTGGTCTGCGTTTGCGTTTGCGTGCTATCCGGCGTATCCGGCGTTTCGCTCGGCTGCGCGCCACAGGCGGCGACAGACAGAACCATGGCCAGTGTCAGCAGGATTGCGAGTGTCTTTTTCATTATTTTTCCTCCTTTTTATCCGATTCTTTCTCCAACTGTCTGCCAAGGGCAGCCCTTGTGCGGCCCTTTCGCCTCAAGATTGTCACTGTCACCAAAATGAGACGAATATGCATACAGTCGAATATTTCGTAGATAATTATATCATTAGTTGCGTGCTGTGTCAAGCCATTTTGGGGATTGGGAAAAGATGAAAAAACGGAAAAAAAACTATTTTTTTTAAAAAAATGTGATAATCATTTGGTTTTATTCGATTGCTCCTCTATCTATATTCTTGGTTGAGCACCATGCGTGCGCGACTTGTAGAACCCCAAAAAATGTGGTATAATTTTTTCAAACCTGCGTTGGAGGGACGACAGATGATCCATTGGCTGAAAAAGCATGTGACCCGGGATTTGATCCGCCCGACGGTCTACAAGGTGTTCACCCGAGGGGTGCTGGCGCTGTTTGCCGCCGAACTTGTCCATTTTTTTGCGCCCGCCACATTTCGCCCGGCGATGTTTTCCAATCTGGCGCTGATCCTGGGCGCGCTTTTCCTGCTGGGGGTCTTGATCGCCTGGCTGCGGCTGGACGGGATGCGCATCCCGCAGTTCAAGCTGCCCCGGATCAAGCGGAAGGATCCCCCTTTCCTCACCGGCGATATGGCCGACCATCTGGACGATGAGATCGTGCATTTTGACGACCTTGACCAGGAGGAGCAGAACGTCTGTGTCCTGTTGACCGACCTCATACTGGCGGCCGTCTGCTTCCTATTTGCCGTTTTTCTCTGAACGCTTTTCGCGTAAAAGACCGTATGTGCGGCATAAGACTGTAAAAGAAGTCAGCTTTTACGCAAAAACGGAAGGGACTTTCTTCCCTTCCGTTTTTGCGTCTGGAAATGACCGTCAGCCCTGGGGCGCGGAGAACTTCTGCCGCACCTCGTTGATTTTCTGCTGCTGTTCCTGCGTTTTCTGGTACCAGCCGCGGCTCTCCATCTGCGAATACACGCCGTTTTGCATGCACAGCGTGTCGTTGAGCGCCGTCTGGAAGGTCTCGTGCACCTGCGGCGTGGACGATTCGATCACGCCGTGCAGATACAGATCGCAAAGCCCTTTGGTATTTTGCAGCAGGTCTTCCATAATCTGTCTGTCGTTCATCTTCTTCCTCCTTACACCAGACTGTAAAAGCGGTTGAACAGCGACTGGCAGCTGTCTGCCAGACTGTTGGCCTGCTGACGCAGCGCAGGATCGGTCAGCTTGCCGGCCGCCTCGCGGCACTGGGTAGTCAAAAACTGGACGTGGCCGAGCGCGTCTTCAATATAGAGCAGCTCTTTCGGACTCATATTCATCACCTCAACGATAGTTTGCGCAGCCGCCGATGCAATACCCGCGCCAAAATCTGTTGGCTTTTTTATTTTTTTATAATATAATGGTAAAAGAAAATCGTACGCAACAAAAAAACAAGAGGAAACGGAGTTATGTCATGAGCATTTTCATCCCCATTTTGGCAGGGCTCGTCTGGGGCGCGCTGGCTGCGCTGCTCGGCGGGCTCGTCACACGCGCCTGTCTGAAGAAGAACAGCAACGGCGCGCTGCTTGGCGGAAACTTTTTGCGCCTTGCGATCGACCTTGCCGCCCTCGGCTCGGTCTTTCTTTTGCGCAACGCGCTGCCCTTTGACTACAGCATCGCGATGATCGCCGCGGCGGTGGCGCTGTCGCTCGGCACCATCGTCATCAGCTTCCGGCTCGCCGCCGGACAAAAGAAATGAGGTTTATGATCCATGCCGGAATATAAAATCCTGAAAAGCAAGCTGTTTCTCTATCTCACGGAGTTTTTCGCCGGTCTCGCCGTCATGGCGGTGGAGCTCGGCGCCAGCCGCCTGCTCGCGCCCTATTTCAGCTCCTCGCAGATCGTCTGGACGATCATTATCGGCACGATCATGATCGCCATGGCCCTCGGCAATCTCTACGGCGGGCGCGCTGCGGACAAGAATCCCGATCCATCGCGCCTGTACGCGCGCATTCTGGTCGCCGCCGTCTGGATCGGCGCGATCCCCGTGCTGGGCAAGTACCTGATCCTCGGCGTTTCGGGGCTTTTGATCGTCACGGTAAGCACGAATTTCCTCGTGATCGCCGCCTTCGTCTCCTGTATGGCGATTTTCGTCTTTCCGCTGTTTCTGCTCGGCACGGTTACGCCTGCGCTCGTCAAGGTCACGGTCGGCAGTCTGGACGACAGCGGGCGCACTGTCGGCCGTCTCGGCGCCTGCAACACCATCGGCAGCATCCTCGGCACCTTCCTGCCCACCTTCGTCACCATCCCCGCCGTCGGCACGGCCATCACCTTTCTTTTGGTCTCGGGCGTGCTTTTCGTGCTGGCGCTGATCTACTTTCTCAGCGTCCGCCAGCGTCTGCGCACCGTGATTATCGCGCTGATTGGCTTCATTCTCTGCCTTCTCTTCGGGCGCAGCACCAGCTTTGCTTTCTGGGAGAAGGATCTGCGCTATGAGGGCGAGTCGGTGTATAACTACCTGCAGGTCAAGGAGGACGAGCGGCGCATCAGCCTGTCCACGAACGTCCTGTTCGGCGTGCAGTCGGTCAAAATGAAGGACGGCGGCCTGACGGGGATGTACTACGACTACGCGCTGGCCGCGCCCGTCATGGCCGGAAAAACCGCGCCGCGCGTACTGGTGCTCGGCAACGGCACCGGCACCTATGCCGGGCAGATTCTGGACTACTTCCCCGGCGCGACGGTCGAGGGTGTGGAGATCGACGGCAAGATCACGCGCCTGGCTCACGAATACTTTTCGCTCTCTCCGGCGGTGCCCGTCACCGAGTACGACGGGCGCGCCTTTTTGCAGGCGGTGGACGCCCAATACGACGTGATCCTCGTTGACGCTTACCAGGATATCACGATCCCCTTTCAGATGTCCTCGCTGGAGTTTTTCACGCTCGTGCGCGAGCACCTCGACGAGGACGGCGTGATGGCGGTGAACATGAACATGCGCTCCGACGGCGAGGGCAGCATCAACCAGTATCTCTGCGACACCATCGCCGCCGTCTTCCCAAACGTCGTCACGGTGGACGTGCCCTACAGCACCAACCGCGAGCTCTTCGCCTGCGCGGGCGATCCCGCCGCGCTGTTGAGCCGGGAGCTGGACAGCGTCGAAGACCCGGCGCTCGGCGCGCTGATGGCGCGCGTATCCGGCGCGCTCGCCCCCTACGTGGGCGGCTCGTGCATCCTCACGGACGACCGCGCCCCGGTCGAGCTGCTGGGCATGCGCGTCATCGACAGCATCATTGCCGAGGAGCTGGGCTACTACAAAGATTTATACGCGCGCGATGGGCTGAAAGGCGTTCTTGCCAGCTTTGGGTTTTAACAAAGCAGATTGACCCGGCCCGGATGTTTGGCAACATCCGGGCCGGGTTTGTTTATTTGTTCTTATCTCCCGGGCGGCAGACGAGCGCGACGAGCAGCGCGAAAAACATTGCCGCGCAGATCCCGCCGGCAGCGGCGGTGAAGCCCCCGGTGAAGGCGCCGAGAAGCCCTTTTTCCTGCACCGCCTGCTTCACGCCGCGCGCGAGCACGTTTCCAAAGCCCGTCAGCGGCACCGTTGCGCCCGCGCCCGCCCAGTCCACGAGGGGCTGATACAGCCCCAGCGCGCCGAGCACGACGCCCGCGACCACGTAGCTTGTCAAAATTCGCGCCGGGGTGAGTTTGGTGCGGTCGATCAGGATCTGCCCGATCACGCACAGCAGTCCGCCGACCAGAAAAGCTTTCAGATAGTCGATCCACATGTTACATCGCTCCTCCGTTTTCTATGGCAATCGCGTGGCAGACGCCCGGGATGCTGTCCCCCTGCTGACTGGTCAGCGGGCTCATCAGCGCGCCGGTGGCGGCGAAAAGGATGCGATTAAAAACCCCGTTTTCCATCGCGCGCAGGATGTGCCCGCCCAGCACCGAGGCGCTGCAGCCGCAGCCGGAGCCGCCCGCGTTGACCTGTTGCGTCGTGCGATCGTAGATCAGCACGCCGCAGTCCATATACAGGCAGTCGAGCGTCACGCCCTCGTCCGCAAAGAGCTTTTGCAGGATGTCATGCCCCAGTGCGCCGAGATCGCCGGTGAAGATTGCGTCGTAGTCGCGCGGTGTGCGTCCGGTGTCGGCAAAATGCGCGCGCAGGGTGTCAAAAGCGGCGGGCGCCATCGCCGCGCCCATGTGATTTTGGTCTTTGATCCCGGCGTCAACGATGCGCCCAAAGGTGACGTGCGTCACCTTTGCCCCCGCGCCGCCGTTTTGCAGCAGCACCGCGCCCGCGCCGGTGACCGTCCACTGTGCCGTCGGCGGACGCTGGCCGCCGTATTCCAGCGGGAAGCGGTACTGCCGCTCCGCCGAGCAGAAGTGCGAGCCGGTGACGGCGGCGGTACGACGGGCGTAGCCGCCGTCGATCAGCAGCGCCGCCAGTCCCAGCGCCTCCGCCATCGTCGAGCAGGCGCCGTAGAGCCCCAGATAGGGAATGCCCGAGTCCTTTTGGGAAAAGGCGGAGCTGACGCACTGGTTGAGCAGATCGCCGGAGAACACGGCGTCCAGCGCCGTCGGCGAGAGCTTTGCCTTTTCACAGGCGAGGGAAAAGCACTGCCGCAGCATCTTCATTTCGGCCTTTTCCCAACTCGGCTCGCCGAAATACGAGTCCTCCGAGACGAGATCAAAGCAGTTTTTCAGCGGGCCCTCGCCCTCCTTCTGCCCCGCCACGCTGGCGTAGCCGCAGATCGTCGGCGCGCTCGGCAGCATAAGCGTTTGTTTTCCGATGCGTTTGTTCACAGCCATCCCCTTTTCCTATCGTTTGGGGATAGTTTTTCCCGCAAAGGATAAAAATAACCGTGGCAAGCACTTTTAAATCTTCAGGATTTGCACTTGACATAACACCATGAACAAGGTAAAATAACTCGGATAGATTTTTGACGGCTATCAGGGGAGATAGCCGCGGATCTATGTTTTCAATGCCACGGACGGATGCGTTTTATGGTCCGTCTTTCCTAAATGCAAAATATCCACAGTAACCACCGCAAAATTCTAAAAGAATGGAGGTGTGTTTACTTACTATGCCCTGGTACATCGGTACTTTGATCGGCCTTGTTGTCGGCGCCGTGCTGACGGCTGTCGTTTTCGTTTTGAGAGAAAAGAACGCGGAGCGCAATATTGCCAACGCGGAGGAACAGGCCAAACAGATCATCAATGATGCGATCAAAAGCGGCGAGAGCAAGAAGAGAGAGTCTCTCGTCGAGGCAAAGGAAGAAATACACAGACGCCGCTCGGAATATGAGCGGGAAGAAAAGGCGCGCCGCGCCGAGCTGCAGAAGTCGGAACGCCGGCTGCAGCAGAAGGAAGAAAATCTTGACAAAAAGATTGACGCCGTAGAGAAAAAGAGCGAAACGCTCAACGGCAAGATCGCCGCTGCCGAAGCGCAGCAGCAGGAGATCGCCCAGATCAAGAAGGGCCAGCTTGAAATGCTCGAACGAATCTCCGGCTTCTCCGTCGAGGACGCCAAGAGCTACCTCATCTCCATGGTCCGCGACGAGGCGACCCACGAAATGGCGATGAAGCTCAAGGAGGTCGAGGCCCAGTACAAGGAGGAGGCCGATGATCGCGCCCGCGAAATCATCGCCACCGCCATCCAGCGCTGCGCCGCCGACCACGCCAGCGAAATCACCGTCTCCGTCGTTCCTCTCCCCAACGACGAGATGAAGGGCCGCATCATTGGCCGCGAGGGACGCAATATCCGCAGCATCGAAACGCTGACGGGCTGCGACCTCATTATCGACGACACGCCCGAGGCGATCACCGTATCCAGCTTCGACCCCGTCCGCCGCGAGGTGGCCCGGCTTGCGCTGGAAAAGCTGATCCAGGACGGGCGCATCCACCCCGCGCGCATCGAGGAAATGATCGCCAAGGCCCAGAAGGAGGTCAACGCCACCATCAAGGCCGAGGGCGAGCGCGCGGTGTTCGAGACGAACATCCACGGTCTCAACCCCGAGATCATCAAGCTGCTCGGCCGGATGAAGTACCGCACAAGCTACGGGCAGAACGTCCTCAACCACTCCATCGAGGTCTCCCACATCGCCGGTCTCATGGCCGCCGAGCTTGGCGTTGACGTGAACGTCGCCAAGCGCGCCGGTCTCCTGCACGACCTCGGCAAGAGCATCGACCACGAGGTCGAGGGCAGCCACGTCACCATCGGCGTGGACATTGCCCGCAAGTTCAAGGAGTCCGAGGCCGTTATTCACGCGATCGAGGCGCACCACGGCGACGTGGAGGCGCACACGGTCGAGGCCTGCATCGTTCAGGCGGCCGACGCAATCTCCGCCTCCCGCCCCGGCGCACGGCGCGAGAACATCGAAAACTACGTCAAGCGTCTGGAAAAGCTGGAGGAGGTCTCCAAGAGCTTCCCCGGCATCGCCAGCTCCTACGCCATCCAGGCCGGGCGCGAAATCCGCGTCATGGTCAAGCCCGACGAGGTCAGCGAGGATCAGATGGTTCTGCTCGCCCGCGACATCGCCAAGAAGATCGAGGAGGAGCTCACCTACCCCGGTCAGATCAAGGTGCATCTGCTGCGCGAGACCAAGGCCGTCGATTACGCCAAGTAAACAAGCAAACAAAAACCCGAGGCTGTGATCCTGTCACAGCCTCGGATTGTTTTGTTCATCGCTTAGTTCTGCGCACGGTCGCGGATGCTTTTCAGCTTGATCCCGCAGTGCACCATCAGATACACATAGAGGCCAAAGAAAATTCCGAAGAACGCGCCGAAAAAGCCGCTCGCCGGGCCCATGCCCCCGCTGACAGCCCGAATCATCTGGGGAACGATAATGCAAAGGAAAACGATCATGATCGGCAAATACCGCGTTTTGAGGATGTGGCTCGCCAGATCCGCGCGGGAGGCGTCGTCGGAGAACAGCTCATCCTCGCCCTCAGCCTTGTCGGCAGCCGCCGGTTTCCGGAAGAACAGCCAGCCCATGCTCTGCATGACGTATTCCCAGCCGAAATCCCTTGCCATCTGACGGTATTCTTCCGTTGGCTCGCCGTTTTTAAAATCCAGCCGGTAGACGACGTCCTCCGGCTCGCAGGACTCAAAAACGAAAAAACAGGGCGGCGTCATCGTCACCAGCCTCCAGCCGCTCCGGTGCTGCGCACGCAGCCAGATCTCCTCCTCGTTATAATCGGCAATCGTAAAAAATCGGGTGACTTTTTTAACCATCGACACTCTCTCCCTTGCTGTTTTTGTAAAGCCTTTCAATACGCCGGATTTCCGCGTTCAATATCTCCCGCCCAAGCGGCGTGATCTCATACAGCTTTCGCTTTTCCTCTTCGCTGGAAAAGGCGATCAGGCCGTCCTGCTCCATCTTGGACAGCGTTCCGTACATCGTGCCCGCGCCGATGGAGAGCGCGCCGCCGGTCAGCCTTTTCACCTGCTGACTGATGCCGTAGCCGTGCTGCGGCTTTTGCAGACAGAACAGGATGTAAAAGCCGGACTCGGTCATCGGCATATAGATCCGTCTGATTCTGTCGTCCATAGCTCCTCCTTAACGGTCTTGGCTCGTTATATCGAGCTTCGATGTTCACAATATATCAGACCTTGATATATTTGTCAAGAGTTCTTTCGAAAAATTTTTGAAAAGCACAACAGCCCGGCGGGTTCATTTCCCTCACGGGCTGTCGTCGTATCTTCTTATATTAATCCCAGACTCCGGCAAGCCAGATAGATCCCGTCCTTATCCACGTCCGCCGTGATGATATCCGCCTTCGCTTTTAACGCTTCATGAGCGTTGCCCATAGCGACCTTCGTCCAGACGTCGGTGAACATGCTCAAATCGTTTTCTCCGTCGCCGAAAACGACGGCGTCGGCGTAGTCTGCGCCGAAATGGTCGAGCATCGCGCGGATGCCGACGGCCTTGTCCATCGGCTCGATGAAGAGATAGCCGGGAAAATAGCGCATCCAGGGCAGCGCTTTCAGCGCCTCGAGCGTCTGCTCCTGCGGCGCCCGGCAGGCGACGTACATTTTATAGACCGCCTCCTGCGTCTCCGGGCGCAGTCCCGGCACGACCCGCGTTTTGAGATACTGATCTTCGCTCTCTACGGCAAAACGCCCGTCCGGTGCGACGCGCGTATCGCTGTCGTCCGTCTGCAGCGCCCAGGCAAAACCCTTCTCCTCGCACTCGCGCACAAGCGCGACGACTTTTTCCCTGTCGAGCGGCCGGATGCCGAGCAGCTTCCCGCCGACGGTCAGGCCGTAGCCGCCGTCGCTGACCATGTTGTCAAAACCGAGGCTCTGCAGCGTCTCCTGCGCCATCGCGTGGGAGCGTCCGGTGGCGATGGCCAGAAAGTGCCCGGCCTCGCGCAGCCGCCGGATCGCTTCGCGGGTGGACTGCGGGATATAGCTGTTCTCATAGCCGCCGGCCAGCAGCGTACCGTCGATGTCAAAAAACAGATAGCGCTTTCTCATCGCGCAGCGCCTTCACGCCTTCGTCGGCGCAAAGCGCGCCTGGCCGACCAAAAACACGTCCTCCATCGGCGCGTACAGCAATCGCTCAATCTTCTCCTCCCGGCTCAGCCCCTCCGGCAGCGGCAGAGCCTCCAGACGTACCTGCTTTTCGCTTGCGCGGTCAAAGAAGTTGAACGCGGCGTTTCCTTCCTCGCGGACTTCCAGCGCGCCGTTGCCAATGGTCGTGCCAAAAACGGTTTGGATGCCATCTAGATAGCAGGCCCGGCTCTCTGCGACGCAATAGAGCGCCTTTCCGCCCTTTTCGACGTCGAGCAGACGCAGAGCCTCCGCCGCCGCACGCACGCCGATGGCAAGCCCCGGGCAGAGATGCCCGTGGAATTGTCCGGCCTGTTCAAAGAGTTCTCTCATGCGTTTGTCCTCCCTCGTGCCGCTCACTCGTTGGGGTTGGCGCGCACAACCTTGCCGATGTTCCACAGATGCGCGGCCTTGCGCGCGGCCTCCTCGCGCTCTGCCGGTGTTTTGTATTCAAAGGGCGCGGTCTGCGAGCCGCAGTCGACGCACATCACGTACCAGCACCAGCCGTTCTCCTCCTCCAGCAGTCCCGCGCCGCCGCAATAGGGGCAGTCCTGCAGGGGCAGCTTTTCAAACAGATCCATGTCAGTTTCCTCCCTCTTTCGTTTCTGTGGATCATTATACCACAGCGCGGCAAAAAATCCACCGTTTTCCAAGCTGCGCCGGAAAGTGCCGTCTTGACGCGCTGTGATATAATATACGCAGGAAATCAAACTGGAAAACAGGAGGCGCAATCATGGAAAACAAAAAGCCCATTCCCGGTAGCGACGGCAATCGCTACGTCCCGATGGACGAGCGCACGGGCGAGCGCTCTGTGGTTTACTTTACCCGCGACCTCTCGGAAGCGGGGCTGAAGAAGATTTACGACAAGGTCGGCGGCGTGCTGCGCGGCAGGATCGCCGTCAAGCTGCACACCGGCGAGGCCGAGGGGCCGAACATTCTCCCCCGTCCCTGGGTGAAAGAGCTTTTTGCCTCGCGTCTGCCGGAGGCGACCATCATCGAGACCAACACCTACTACGAGGGCAGCCGCTATACCACCGAGGCGCACCGCAAAACCTTGGAGATCAACGGCTGGACCTTCTGCCCGGTGGACATCACCGACGAGCACGGCGTCGCCGCGCTGGCGGTCAAGGGCGGCAAGTGGTTTGAGGAAATGCACGTCGGCAAGGGCATGCTGGACTACGACTCCCTGCTGGTGCTGACGCACTTCAAGGGCCATGTGATGGGCGGCTTCGGCGGCAGCAACAAGAACATCGGTATCGGCTGCGCCGACGGGCGCATCGGCAAGAAGGAGATCCACACCGTCGAGGGCTCCGGGAACATGTGGAGCATCGCCGAGGAAGAGCTGATGGAGCGCATGACCGAGAGCACCAAGGCAACCATCGACCATTTCGCGCCGCATATCTGCTACATCAACACCATGCGCAACATGTCGGTGGACTGTGACTGCGCCGGCCCGGAGGCCACGCCCGTCGTCACCCCGGATATCGGCATCGTCGCCTCGCTGGATATTCTCGCCGCGGACAACGCCTGCGTCGATCTCATCTATGCACTGCCCGGCGGCGGAAAGGCGCTTGTCGAGCGCGTGGAGAGCCGCCACGGCCTGCGGCAGCTGAGCTATATGAAGGAGCTCGGCATGGGCAACGACCGCTACGCGCTCATCGACCTCGACCACGACGAGCAGGAGATCAGCCCGGCGGAGGCCGTCAAGGACGTCGATCCCGTGTGGAAGCCCGACCGCTATAACGTCTTCTGGGGCCGCAACAAGCGTAAATAAGCGCCGAAAAAACGCAAAAACGCCTGCATTTCTCATGTGAAAAAGCAGGCGTTTTCTGATTTGAAAAATATTACCGCTACGGCACTTTTGCAAAGCCCGCTATCAAGAATTCTTGACATCGCTCTTTTTCCGGAGCAATACCACAATGATAAACGAAAGCAGCTGCGCGATCAGAACGCGCGCGATCATCCGCTCGTCGATCCCGTTGTCCACGGCTGTTCAGGCCGTTTCTTCCGGAGTAATATCATCGGGCGGGGAAAACGTCAACACACTGCGCACCTAATGCTTTACAAAGAATAGTTCAGCACGTTCAGCGTCTGCAGCCGGATGCCGACCGGGATACAGCTCTCGTCAATATCATAGCAGCTGCTGTGGGCGACGTCGTGCCGTGGATCTCCCGTAGACGCACCGAGATGGAAAAAACAGGCCGGACGTTCGGCGGCAAAATAGGCAAAATCCTCTACGCCCAGCGAGGGCTCACGGCGTAAAAACAGGTTTCCATCGCCCAGAAGCTCTTTGGCGTTGGCGCACACCTGCTCGACCATAGCGTCGGTGTTAATCAGCGGCCCATAGCTGGGCTCCAGCAAAAACTCCACGCGCCCACCCATCATAGCCGCTGTCTGCTCGCAGATCGTTTTCACCCGCTCGCGCAGCAGCAGACGGGTCTCCGGGCAAAGCGTGCGCAAAATGCCTGTCATTTCCACATAGTCCGCAATCTGATTGCGCACCTGTCCGCCGCGGATGGTGCCAAAGCTGCACACCGCCGCGTCCGTCGGAGCGACGTTGCGGCTGACGACGCTCTGGCAGGCTGTCAGAATCTGAGCGGCAATCAAGATCGCGTCTACGCCCTCGGAGGGGTGCGCGCCATGGCAGGAACGTCCATAAACTTTGACCGTCAACATATCCGAGGCCGCGTACATCTGACCATAGCGATAACCGATCTGTCCGGGCAGCAGATCGTTGGCGACGTGCAGGCCAAAAACAGCATCCACATGCGGGTTTTCCAGCACGCCCTCGGCGATCATCCGTTCAGCGCCGCCGATGCTTTCCTCCGCCGGCTGAAAAAGGAGCTTTACGCTGCCCCGCAGCCGGTCGCGCAGCTGCATCAACAGTTCGGCGACGCCCAGTAAAATCGCGGTATGCGCATCATGCCCGCAGGCGTGCATCACCCCCGGATTTTCCGAGGCGTAGTCGATCTCTCCGTTTTCCTCCTGAATGGGCAGCGCGTCGATATCCGCGCGCAGCGCAATGACGGGCCCGGGCCGCGCGCCTTCAATCAGCCCGACAACGCCGGTCTCCGCTATGCCCGCCCGGCAGGGAATGCCCAGCGCATGCAGCTGCCGGGTAATAAGCGCCATCGTGCCGTATTCCTGCTCCGAGCGCTCCGCTTTTCGGTGCAGCAGCCGGCGCAGCTCAATAGCTCTCTCTCCGATCTTCTCGCGCGCCATGACTTCATCAATGCTTTGTATCAGGCTCATCGTCCTCTTCCTTTCCAAAAACGCCCGGACAAAATCCGGGCGTTTTTCTGTATTTTTTACATGCCGGTCAGCACAGCAATCTCCAAAAGAATCATCTGTGCCGCAACGATTATCAAAAACAGCTTCCAGAACCACTTCATCCACTTGTCGTACTTTACGTCGCCCAGACCGCAGATCGTCACGATACCGGCAGTGGGCCAAAACAGGTTCGACAGGCCGTCGCCGAACTGGAAAGCAAGGCAGGCCACCTGACGGCTCAAGCCGAGATGATCGGCCAGCGGCGCCATGATGGGCATGGTGGCGGCCGCCTGCCCGGAGCCGGAGGGGATCAGGAAATTGATGAAGGTGTGGGCAAAGAGCATCAACTGTGCGGAGATCGCCTTGGGGGCGTTCTGCAGCAGGTTGCTGAGACTGAAGATAACCGTGTCCATAATCTTCGCGTTGCTCATGATCACCACGATGCTCTTGGCAAGACCGCAGAGAATGCAGCCCCAGAGCACACTCTTGGCGCCCTCCAGCATTTCTTTGCAGTATCTGTCCGGTTTCCAGCCGTCGATCGCCGCCACGGCGATCGACATGATGATGAACAGGCCGCACAGCTCCTTATAGCCCCACTTCCAATTGACAAGCCCCAGCATCAACAGCACCAGCGTCGCAACCACAAGCAGCATGATCAGCACGTGTCTGCCGTTGAAGGTATAGGCGTCCAACTGGCTGCGGTCAAAGGCGTGTACGCAGTGGTCGCTGCTCGTCACGGAAATGGCGGGATTCTTGCGCACGCGAAGCGCATAAATCATCGTATAAGCGATGGCAATGCCCATGAACACGACAAAGCAGATCCAGCGAAATCCCAGACCGCTGTAAAGCTCCACCCCGGAAACCGACTGCGCCACC
The DNA here is from genome assembly GCA_017518225.1 of Oscillospiraceae bacterium. Classification (GTDB taxonomy): domain Bacteria; phylum Bacillota; class Clostridia; order Oscillospirales; family Oscillospiraceae; genus Limivicinus. Next base: position 19,550 of record JAFWVV010000049.1, read on the forward strand.
GCCACAGTATAGGGATTGAGCGTCGAAGCCATAAAGCCGACGTACTCCCCCAGCGCGATGACCGCAAAACCGACCATTGCATCGTAACCGAGCGCGATAAACAAGCCGACGACCAGCGGATAAAAGCCGTAAAATTCAGAGAGCATACCGAACAGCGAGCCGCCCAGCGCAAAAATCAGCATCAGCACCGGAATCAGCGCAACGTCCTTATTGCCAAGCTTTTTCATGATTTTTCCGATACCTGCATGAAAGGCGCCGGTCTTTACCAGCACGCCAAAGGTTGCCGCACAGACCATCATGACAAAAATGATGTCCGCCGCGCTGACCATCCCCTCATAAAGCGCGGCAAACAGGCCCAAAAAGCCGGTGGGGCTGGCTTCCGCCTTGTCGATCTGCTGATAAGTACCGGCAATCGCTATGCTGCGCGTCGTACCGTTGACGTCGATCTTCTCATATTCGTATGCGCCGGAAGGGATGACCCACGACAGCAATGCGATAACTGCTACAATGCAGAACACTACTATCCAAGTATCGGGGAATTTGAAATGCTTCTTCGTTTTCGTCTGATCCATGGTTACGCCTCCTGTTTAAGAGATTGGCCTCATCATACGCGAAATAAAACGCAAACTCAATAGCGTATTATGTCATAAAAATTGCATATTGTGCTATTTTTCTATCCACTTTCTTCTTTCTCTCTATCCCTTTTCGCCCATTTTATGGTATAATAAAATATCAAAAGCTACGAAACCGCCAAAAGACAGAAGGATTGGGTGATATATATGAAGAAGCATCGGCTATGGATCGTCCTCGGCGCGCTTGTCTGCGTCGCTGTCATCGCGGCGCTGCTGTTTGGGCTCGCAGGCGGCAAGCACAGGGCGTATGAAGTCAACAAAAACAATACCGAAAACTTCGGCGCGCTGCTGAACGATCTGATGACAGCCTATGAAAACCCGCAGGCGGAGGACGCGCAGACCGTCGCCGCCGATCTCGCTGCGATCCGCCGCGTCGATGCGCGGGATCACGCCGTCGCCTCGGCGATCGCCGATCACTGGCAGCGCGTGTACCTCGACCCGGATTACGAGCTCTATCTCCATCGGGACGACGGTGAGACGGCGAAATCGCTCGCTGCCGTCGGCGTGCCGGACAGCCGCAGCCACGCCATCGTCGTGCTCGGTTACGAGCTCAAAAACGGGCAGATGCAGCCGGAACTGGTGGGCCGCTGCGAGGCAGCGGCCGCCCTGGCGCGGGCCTTTCCCTCCACCATCCTGGTCTGCTCCGGCGGCGCGACGGGGAGCGATAACCCCGACAAGCACACCGAGGCCGGCTTGATGAAAGACTATCTCGTCGAGCACTGCGGCATTGAGGCCGCGCGCATCTTCACCGACGAGCGCGCAATGACCACCGCGGAAAACGCGGTCAATTCCTTTCAGATCATGCAGGAGCAGAAGGTGCAGTCCATGACGATCGTCACCTCCTCCTACCACCAGCGCTGGGGGCAGGCGCTCTATAACCTGCTCGCGGAAATCTATCGGCAGGAGCACGGCTACAGCGCCGAGATCATTGGCAATTACTGCTACGACATTGAACCCGCCGTGCCGGCCTTTGCCCACGATGACCGCATTGCCATGCAGCAGATCGCAGGGATCTTGAAGTTGCCACGTGTCGCGCTGCCGACCACGACGCCGCCTTCCCCCACGCCGCAGACGAAATAAGACAACATACGAAAAACCGCCGCCCCGCGTGTGAATGCCGGGGCGTCGGTTTGTTTTGTTATGTTTTCCGACTCTTGCGCGCAATCCGCCGGTAAGCAAGCTCCAGCACGGCGAGATTCACCACCGCAAACAGCAGCAGATACAGCGGCATAACGGCGATCCCGACCCTCTGCTGCAAATGTCCGAAAACCATCGGCATGAAGGTGCTGCCGATATAGGCCGAGGCCATCCCCGCTGCCACAATGAACACGACCAGTAAAAAAAGAATATTTCTGGCGTGAAACATCTCCCTGTGGAATGCAGCGACTGCGTCTTCCCGCAGGGATTCATACCGACTCCCGTGTCCGTGAATTTGATCGACGTACTCCTGCGCCTTGTAGGTATCGTCCACCAGCTGCTCCACTCTTCTGGATTGGAACAGAAAGATCGCCGTAAAGGCCGCAATGACCAGAACGATCGTCACCAGCAAAACGCTGATAATTTTCCGGCGGACACCGCCCTTCAGAACTCTTTTGTTATTCTCCATAGCCGTCTCCCTGTGATCCTCCGCCGTTTCGGCACACTTCGTTACGCTTCCCGCTGTCTGTGCCGCTTTGGCTTTGTCGTATCAAAGCTCTTTTGTCACTTATTATATAATTATATTTGTATTATATTAAATTCTCGGATAAAAAACAACATAAAACGCGCGCGGCCGGAAACCGCGGTCTTTGACCTCGCCGGACAGAAAAAGCACCGGGAGCCGGCGCCAAGACTGGCGCCAGCTCCCGGCCGCAACCCATCGCAAAACAGCGGATATTGTCAAGCGGTCAAAAAACGAACTGATAAACCGTAAATGCCGCGTAAACGCCCAGCAGCAAAATGCCCTGCCAACGCTTTAGCCTGCCTTTGAAAAGCGCAGGCAGACACATGATCGCCATGACGGCCAGCATAACAGGAATGTCGATAACCAGGCTGGAATTGACGCCGCCCGCGATCGTCTTTTCCGCAGGGATCGCGAAGGGAGAAATAGAAATTGCCGTGCCACTGACAAGAATGATGTTGAAGAGGTTCGCGCCGATGATGTTGCCCAGCGACAGCGAGCCATGTCCCTTCACAAGGCTGGTGATCGCCGTAATCAACTCGGGCAGACTGGTTCCCAGCGCCACCATCGTCAGGCCAATGACGGAGTCCGGAACGCCAAGCGCCGCGGCGATTTTCGTTCCGTTGTCCACCAAAAAGCGGGCGCCGACCGCAATGGCCGCCGCGCCGATCACCAGCAGCGCCAGCTCCATCATAAAGCTTCGCCCTTTGCCGTCCGTTTCCTCCTCTTCCTCTACCGCAAGCTCCGGGTACTTTTTCATCTGCACGGTGGAGACGATCATGTACGCGACGAATACACAAAGATAAGCGAACCCCATCCAGCGTTGGAAGCGTCCCGCCGCATACGCGATCAGCGCATAAGATACGGCGGCGGCGAAGAAAAATGCCGTCGGCAGGGAGAAGGATTTCGGGTTAACCTTTCCGGGGCTGAGCGCAATCGTGATCGCGGCAATCAGGCTCGTGTTGCAGATGATAGAGCCGATCGCGTTGCCATAGCTGATACCGGCGTTGCCCTCCAGCGCCGCCTGACTGGACACCATCACCTCCGGGAGCGTCGTGCCGATAGAGACGATGGTCGCGCCGATCAGCAGCTCCGGGAGATGAAAGCGGCGCGCGATGCCGACCGAGCCATCGACAAAGCAGTCTCCGCCCTTGATCAGCAGGCCAAATCCGACAAAAAATAATAACACAGGTACCAGCATTTTCTTTTGTTCCTTTCCACAAACAGAACTTGCGCTTCCATGCGCCCGGCGGGATCTGCGTTTGCCGGCGTTTGCCAAGCGAAAGCAGCGCCGGAAAACGCTTTCGTCTATGCGTCTTCCCGTCGCATGGAAGTCTTTGCGCCCGTCGAACGCGGGGACGCTTTTTTCGACTTGCCTGAAATCATACCACAAAAGCCCTCCCGCCTCAAGTGCAAACCGGGCAGATACCGCAAAACCTTCTGTTTTTTCTCATTTTCCGGCAGGCCGCCCGCTTCGGCGCAACGAACGCCCTGATTGAGCGCCGAAAGCGGGGCGCTATTCGGGCGCCTGCGTTTCCGCCGCCGTGGGCGCCAGATGCTCCTGCAGATAGACGCTGGGCGGGCAGCCATACTCCTTCAAAAAAGCGCGATAGAATCTCGAATAGTTCAAAAAGCCAAGGCAGGCATAGACCTCGCTGACGCGCTGTCCGCTCTGCATGGCTTCCACGCAGGCGGCAAGCCGTTTTTTTGTAATATACTGATGGATCGACAGGCCGGTTTTTTCCTGAAACAGATGGGCGATATAGTATTTGCTCAGAAACAGGGACTGGCTCAAGGCATCAAGGCTTAAATCTCCGCCCAGATTGTCGCGGATATAATCGGTGATGCGCTGGTAGCCGGAGCGCGTCACGGCCGAAGCGGTCGGTGTGCAGCTCCTCCAGCAGAACGAAGAGCTGACTGCGCAGACCGTTGAATTCCAGCTCCCCCATCGGATACACATAGTCCTTTTTCGTCCGCACACGGTCAAAAAGATATAAATAATCCGGTGATTCGGCGCGCAGCGTCCGGCAATAGTCCTCGCTGAGCCAGAAGACAAAGCGGCGATAAAACAGGGAAAAACCACCACAACTTTTTGATTTTGAACAGCAAGGGGATGTAACGATTTTTCGTTACATCCTCTTCAGCTTGTCAAAAAAGTCCTCTGGGACTTTTTTGTCTGCGCTCCGGCCGCCGGGCATTCCGTTCTTTGGGCTGCCCGACTTTTTTCACCCGCTTGATCCATTTCTCCGCGTTCTTGACGGTTTTCTTTACGGCATTTGAAATAGACCGTATCAATAACAATTTGCGTTTTTATTCCTTTGCCAATGACCATATCTGCTTTTTGCGTGCTGCTGATAAAATCGTTGGATTTCCGTCAAGAAAGAAATTGATTTATCTATCTAATTCGTTTACAATAAAACACGAAGGGAGGCGGAAACATGACAAGAGAATATGTGCTGATGAACCGGGACAATCCGGCTCTCCGCTTTACCTGCGAGCGCAACGCCTTTGATGAGCCAGAGTTCATCGAGAACGAATGGCTGTCGACGCTGCGTCCGATCGGCTATGGAAAGCTCGGCGACTTCCTCGCGCGTCGGCAGGCCCCCAAACACCGCAAGCATATCAAAGAGCTGCTGGAGCGCTACGGCTGCGACGATCTGGAGGGCTTTCTCCGCGTTACTCATGCACTGTCCTTGAATGACACCTTCTGGGTGAAGGATGCGGACAGCAATCTCTGCTGGGACAGTGTTTCCTTGTATCGAAACGAGTTTGACCAGTTGGTGAGTGAGGCCGCCTTCGACGGTGTGATCAGCGAGACCGATCTCTCTTCGACTTCACCGGAGTTCGGCACGGACGGCTATTACGCCAAGTGCTGGGTGCGCGATGAGCGCGGGATCTGGCTTTACAAGAGCGGCAGCGGCTTACATGTCATTGAGCCGATCTCCGAGTTTCTGGTTTCCCAGCTCGCGCTGCACATCTGCCCGAACACCGTGCAATACGATCTGGAGCGCTATCACAATAAGCTCGTGAGCAAGTGTCCCTTGTTCACAACGGAGGCAACAGGCCTTGCCAAAGCAAGCGCCGTGTTTCAGGGAGAGCAGACGATCCCGCGCCTGCTGGAAACTTACCAAGCCCTCGGCAGCGACAGCGATTTCCGCCGGATGTGTGTGCTCGACGCGCTGACCTTGAACCCGGATCGTCACTATGGCAACTTCGGCGTTCTGTTTGACAATCAAACCATGGAGATCGTCGGCATGGCGCCTGTCTTTGACAACAACCGTGCGCTGTTCCCCGAACTGGACGAGGACGCGCTGGCCGCTCCCGATTGGTATATCGACCATTGCCGCCCGAAGCTGGGACGCGATTTCATCATCACCGCGCGCGGCCTGATGACAGAGGAGATCCGCGCCGATCTGGAAAAGCTGAAGGATTTCCGGTTTGCAAATCATCCGAGCATCCCGATCAGCGAAAACAGACTTGAACTGCTCAGCGCTCTTGTCCGGCGCCAGGTCAGCTTGATCCTCAAATAAGAAAACGGGCGTGTTGCAAAATATAAATTTTAAAAAAGTATTTGCGAGAAAAGTTACTGGGAACCGCCAAAATCGGCGGTTCCCAGTAACTATATTGAGATATTCTTTTGTGACTTTAGCCCCAAAAGCGCATTTTGCAACACGCC
>JAFWVV010000050.1 GCA_017518225.1 Oscillospiraceae bacterium
CCGGAGGCGAACATCCTCCCGCGCGAGAAGAGCGACCGCAGCGAGGCGCAGATGCTGACGGCGATCGTGCCCTGCGTGCTGGAGCAGAACAAGTTCGAAAAGGTGTATTCGGACAACACCTGGCAGAAGCTGAAGACGGGCACGGGCGTGTATAAGGTAACCTGGGACGCGGACAAGCTCGGCGGGCTGGGGGACGTGCGGATCGAGCGCGTGGATTTGCTCAATCTGTTCTGGGAGCCGGGGATCACGGATATTCAGGCTTCCAAGCATCTGTTTTTTACCTATCTGGAGGACAAGGAGGAGCTCGTAAGCCGCTATCCGCGGTTGGAGGGAAAGCTCAAGAGCGACGGCTTTACCACCAGCAAGTTCCTCTACGACGACCAGGTACCGACGACAGACATGGTGACAGTGATCGACCACTACTACCACCGCTTCGAGGGCGGGCGGCGCGTGCTGCACTTTGCCAAGTTTGTCGGAGAGGAGCTGCTGGAGAGCACGGAGGAGCGCGGCGAGCCGCTGTACGCGCATGGGAAGTACCCCTTCGTGCTCGATCCGCTGTTTCCGGTAGAGGGCAGTCCCTGCGGCTATGGCTTTGTGGATCTGGCGAAGAACGCGCAGACACAGATCGATCTGATCCGCACGGCGGTACTGAAAAACGCGATGGTGGGCGCGACGCCGCGCTACTTTGCTCGCGCGGACGGCGCAATCAACGAGGAAGAGCTGCTGGATCTGTCGCGCCCGATCGTGCATGTGCAGGGCAGCATCGACGAGATGTACCTGCGACCCATCAGCTATAACGCCTTGAGCGGCAACTACATCGCCTATCTCTCGGACGTGATCAACGAGCTGCGGCAGACGACGGGCAACACCGAGACGGCGACGGGCTCGAGCACGAGCGGGGCGACGGCGGCCTCGGCGATCGCAGCGCTGCAGGAGGCCAGCGGCAAGGGCAGCCGGGACAGCAGCCGCGCGAGCTACCGCGTCTTTGCGGAGATCGTGGAGCTGGTGATCGAGCTGATCCGGCAGTTTTACGATCAGCCGCGGCAGTTTCGCATCACGGGCGAGATGGGCGCGGACAGCTTTGTGAGCTACTCGAACGCGGGGATCGCGCCGCAGAGCCAGGGGGTCATTGCAGGCGTCGATCTCGGTGTGCGCCTGCCGGTGTTTGACCTCAAAATCGAGCCGCAAAAGCGCAATGCATACACGCGCATGAGCCAGAACGAGCTGGCGCTGCAGTTCTATTCGGCGGGCTTCTTCCAGCCGGAGAATGCGGATACGGCGCTGACGACGCTGGGCATGATGGAGTTTGAGGGGCGCGACGCGATCATGCAGAAGATCGCGGAAAATGCGAGCATGCAGGAGCAGTTGCGCAACTACCAGCAGCTGGCGCTGACGTTGGCGCAGCGGTATCAGCCGGAGCTGGTGCCGGGCCTGGCGCAGAGCATCACCGGACAGGCGGGTGCTGGTACGGTGACACAGACTGGAGGTGTGCCGGAAATGACGAATAGTGTCAATGAGCCGGCAAACGTCGAGAAAGCAAGAGAACGCAGTGCGGCGGCCTCGCAGCCGGGGGGCTAATGAGATATGACGAAAATCATCTATGATCGCAACGCGATGTCGATTTATGTTAAAGGCCATGCTGGGACCGCACCTAAAGGAAAAGACATCGTCTGTGCGGGGGTGTCTGCGCTGACAGAGGCGATGGTAAGGCGGGTGAAGTGCAGAGGGATCTGGAACCCGTCGCTACAAATAAACCCGGAACGGGCGGAAGTGTTTCTCAAACTGCGGCCTACGGACGGATATGAGCAAATTCTGGCGGAGGAGCTGCTGGAGACAGTCTGCGGAGGCTATCAGGCGATCGCAGAAGAGTACCCGGACTACGTGAAGGTGGAGGTGAGGTAGCGGATGGGAACCTACTATCTTCCAAACAGCAGCGGCTGGAGCGAGCAGAGAAACTTTGGCGACAGGTGCCGGCTGCGTTTCAAGGTCGTCACGAGTTATAACCAGGCGACGAACAAGAGCACGCTGACGATCACGCTGCAAAGCTACTGTACGGCAGCTGCCGGTACCTTCGTCATGACGAACAACAGCCAGCTGACAGCGGGCGGCACAAAGATTTTGAATGGCGGCGACGGCTATGAGGTGAGCTATCAGCAGGACAGCAGCTGGCGCGACGTACAGGGCGCGGCGCTGACAACAAGCGTGGCGCATGACGCATCCGGGGCAGCGAGTGTAGATTTTTTGGCGGATATCCGCTTCCGGTGGGAGAACGGCTCGTCGGCGACGGACTATGCGACCTTCTACAGCCTGTCGGCGACGCTGAACCTGCAGGAGACGCGCAGCTATACCCTGACCATTTCGGCGGGCACGGGCACGTCGATTACGGTCAAACGCGGCGGTACGACGCTGACAAACGGCGCGACAATCTATCATGGAGACGTGCTGACGGTGAGCTTTGCCGCCGCGACGGGCTACCAGCTGTCGACGCATACGGTCAACGGCAGCTCTTTTACGAGCGGCGGTACGCACACGGTGTCCGGCGCGGTGAGCGTTGCGGCAACGGCGGTGAAAAAAACCTACACGCTGACGATCTCCGCAGGCACGGGGTCGAGCATCACGGTCAAGCGCGGCGGCACGACGCTGACAAACGGTGCGACGATCACGCACGGGGACGTGCTGACGGTGAGCTTCGCGGCGTCGACAGGCTACCAGCTGTCGACGCATACAGTCAACGGCAGCTCTTTCACGAGCGGAGGCAGCTATACGGTGTCCGGAGCGGTGAGCGTCGCGGCAACGGCAGCGAAAAAGACATACACGCTGACCATCTCGGCGGGAACGGGCGCGTCGATCACGGTCAAGCGCGGCGGTACGACGCTTGCAAACGGAGCGACGATCACGCAAGGGGATTCGCTGACAATCTCCTTTGCCGCCTCGTCGGGCTATGCGCTCTCTACGCACACGGTCAACGGCGCAAGATTCACGAGCGGAGGCACGCATACGGTGTCCGGCGCGGTGAATGTTGCGGCGACGGCGGCGAAAAAGACCTACACGCTGACGATCTCACAGGGTACAGGCTCGACGGTCACGGTCAAGCGCGGCAGCACGACGCTCTCGAACGGGGCGTCGATCACACACGGGGAGACGCTGACGGTGAGCTTTGCCGCCGCCTCCGGCTATGCGCTCTCTACGCACACGGTCAACGGCGCAAGCTTCGCGAGCGGCGGTACGCACGTGGTGTCCGGCGCGGTGAGCGTTACGGCGACGGCGAGCCGCAAGGCCTCAACAATCGCCAGCCTCTCAACGAGCGCAGCGACGCTTGGCACGATCAGCCTGACGATGAACCGCGCGGCAACGAACTATCACAAGGCGACCGTGACGGCGGGAGGGAACACGCTGACGACGACGGCGGCCTTTGCATCGAGCGTGGCCATCAGCGTGCCGCGCAGCTGGTTTTCCGGCTATCCGAGTGCGGCGAGCTTTACGGCAACGGTGAGCGTGCAGAGCTATACAACGAGCGCCTGCACGGTGAGCGTCGGCGCAGCGGCGACAAAAACGCTGACGATCAAGGCAGACAGCGGAATGAAGCCGGTGCTGCAGAGCGGGTATATGACACTTGCGCCGTACAACACCGGCGCGGTTAGCGGACTGTCGGGCTATGTCAGCGGTTATTCGAAAGCGACAGCGACGCTGAACAATGCCAAGCGCGACATGAGCGCGGCCGTCGGCGCGAGCGTGGCGAGCGTCAAGCTGACGGGCGGCGGTGTGACGGCGACAAGCGCGCCCTACCGCACGGGCGTCCTGACCGGAAAGCAGACAGTCACGGTGACGGTGACGGACACGCGAGGGCGCAGCGCCAGCCAAAGCATCACAGTGTCGACTTTGCCATACTCGCCGCCAAAGATTAGTGCGGTGACGGTGTTCCGCTGTACGTCCAATGGCGCAAGAAGCGATGAGGGCGCGTATTTCAGCGTCAAGGCGACGCTGAAATATTCCGGCCTGAACGGAGAAAACAGCGCGACGCTGAAAGCCAACGGCGTCAGTCTGACAAGCGCAACGGCAAAGATTATCTATGACGGCGCGGCGTCTGACAGCGTGATCGGCGTGACCATCGTCGCGCGAGACCGCCTGGGTGACGCGACGGAGACGCGCGTGACGCGCACATTGCCCGGTCGACGCTGGGCGATGCGCTTTCGCGCCAATGGCCGGGGCGTGGCCTTTGGGATGAGCCCAACGGAGGATGAGACGCTGGAGACGCCGGACAGCTGGCTGATTAAGACAGGAACGCTGCAAGCCGACAGCAATGCAAATCTGATAAGCAACTGGGACTGGAGAGACCCGGTCAACCAGCGAGAGATCCGTACGCACACGGCCGGCGATATGGCGTTTGCTCTGGATCGCTGCCGACACAGCCACGGAACACTGACGGTCGGTACAGGAAGCGTGACCTGGGCGAGCGACAAGAGCGATGCGTTCAAACGCATCCAGCTGCGCTGCGATATGCCGCTGTATGCCGGGGTGAGCTATACGGCTTCCGTGTTGGCGCGGGTGAGGGAACGCAGCGGCAGGATGGCATTTCGAATCTGCGAAGATTTGACGATGACAAACAGTGTGACGATCCCGGTCAAAGAGGGCTGGCAGCTGATCAGCCTGAGCTTTATCCAGAATGAAGCATCCCGTGTCCCTTCGCTCGAATTTCTATGCATGAATGATCCCGGCGACTATTTGACGATTGAAATCATGGCGTGGAAGTTGGAGCAGGGCAAGCACCAGACGCTGGCGCGCGAGGCGGGCGGTACATGGGTTTTGACAGAGCAGGCAAATAAGACGGACGCCCTGCTCCAAAGCCAGCGACATTATTTGCCGCTGGGCAGCTATTTGAGATATCCGGCGGCGCGCGTGGCGTCGGATACGGTAGATTTTTTCATACCAACGCCGGTACAAATGGCGGCAAAGCCCAACTTGACAGGCGCGCCGCAGCTCTATGCGGGCACTGCACTGCAAAGCGACTTTGCGTTTTCTGTGCTGGAGGCGGGAAGCAATGGCGTGCTGCTTCGCGCGAGCAAAAGCAATCACGGACAGATGAACGCGTGCCTGTATTTGCAGGGGAACGGCAGCGCGTTGAGCGCGGAATAAGAAAACACGAGGAGGAGAAAATATGGCAATCAGAGCGACAAAGGATCTGGCGGTATTCGATGGAGGTGGAGGAAGCGGCACACCGAAAAAGCCGAAAAAAGATCAGCTCCCAAAAAGTCAGGGGCAGCCGATCGTACAGCCGATCGCACAGCCAACGGAAAAGACGGTCAAAAAGACACCGACGCCGACGAGCGAACCGGCGACGCCTGTGGTGCAACCGACGGCGCCAAAAACAACAACGCAGCGAAAGCCGAGCGAGCAGGAGCTTGCCGCGCAGGGACACCACGAGGAGGTGCTAAAGGCGCTGCAGGGCGCGCAAGGGAAGCTGGACGCCGCCGCGCAGCCGCGGGAGCAGACGGCGGAGGAGCTGGCAGCGCAGGGGCGCTATGACGAGGCGTTGAAAAAACTGCAGGGCGCGCAGGGGAAACTGGACGCCGCCGCGCAGCCGCGGGAGCAGACGGCGGAGGAGCAGGCGGCGCAGGGGCGCTATGACGAGGCGCTGAAAAAAATGCAGGGCGCGCAGGGGAAGCTGGACGCCGCCGCGCAGCCGCGGGCGGAGACCGGGCAGGAGCAGGCGGCGCGCGCGGAGTACGAGCGGGCGATGGCAGCGCTGCGCGGCATGGAGGGCGACGCGCCCGTCTACAGCGGCGGGCTGGACAAAGAAATCGGCGATCTCTATGCAAAGATCACCGGGCGCGGAGATTTCCAGTACGATCTCAACGAGGACGCGATGTGGCAGCAGCTCAAGGACGACTACACCCGGCTCGGCAAGCAGTCGATGCAGGACGCGATGGGGCAGGCGGCGGCGCTGACGGGCGGCTATGGCTCGAGCTATGGACAGATGGCCGGACAGGCCGCCTATGACCGGTATCTGACACAGCTGAGCGAACGCGCGCCGGAGCTCTACGATCGCGCCTATCAGCGTTACCGCGACGAGGGCGACGAGATGCGGAAAAACCTGAGCTTTCTCGTGGATCGCGACGCGACGGCCTACGGGCGCTTTCAGGACGAATACAACCGATATCTGGCGGATCGCAGCTACAACGCCGACCGTGCGGACAGTGCCTACGCGCGCATGTCGCAGGAGCGCAGCTACGCCGACGAGCGTTACGACACCGCCTACCAGCGGGCCTTGCAGGAGCTGGGCTTGGCGCAGGAGCGCGAGAGCGAGGCCTACAGCCGCGCACAGCGGGAGCGTACATACGGCGACGAGCGCTACGACGCGGCCTACGAGCGTGCGCTGCAGGAGCTGGGGCTGGCGCAGGAGCGCGAGGGCGAAGCCTATACCCGCGCCCAGCGGGAGCGTGCTTACGGCGACGAACGCTATGACGCGGCCTATGATCGTGCCTTGCGGGAGCTGGGGCTGGCGCAGGAGCGCGAGGGCGAGGCCTACAGCCGTGCACAGCGGGAGCGCGCCTACGGCGACGAGCGAGCAGATCTGGACTATGAACGCGCGCAGCAGGAGAGAGCCTATGGCGATACGCGGCAGGGGGATCGACGAAATCTGCTGCTCAGCCTGATGGAGATCGGCTATACGCCGACGGCGCAGGAGATCGCGGAGGCGGGGCTGAGTCAGGCGCAGGCCGACGCGCTGTCAAAGTACTACAAGAGCCTATTGCAGCCGGCGCCGAGCGGCGGAGGCGGGAGCTACAGCGGCGGGACAGAAAAGAAGGCAACAGAATCTGGAAAGGCGCCAGACGCAGTGAGCGCAATCTGGGCAAGCGAAGAAATGTCAAGATACCACAGTCCACTTAGTCCACAGCCATTAGGTGACTGGTGGGGAAAGATGGCTGAAACAATTGCAGATGATTTAGGCAAAGCCGAAAGCCGGGAGGAAGCCGAAGCAATATGGGACAGAATCCCGGAAACGGCTTGGTCAAGAATGTCAGATAAAGAGAGGACTGAAATTGATCGGGCGCTGAGGCGCGTTGGGCTCTAACAGGGGGAGTGTATGTGTATATGACAAATAAAAAACCATCGCTTGACGAATTCCTGATGCAGCGTCGAGGGCAAAAGTCAACGTCGGCGGCGAGTACCGCAGCTACACGCACAAGCAGAGAGGCCGCTCCGATACGCGATAAAAAGCCGAGCCTTGATGAGTTTCTGGCAAGCCGCAGGCAGCGTCCAAACGATACAATGCAGGGGAGAGGGAAGGAGCCTCTGCTCACCGAATATTTGACGCACAGAAATGTAGTACAGCGCGAGAAATCAAATGTGCGTGATGAAATGAAAAGGACGCTCAATCGCCTGGTTAATCAGATGGGCGGTGATCTTGACGGCGAGGTCTATCAGCAGAAGCTCCAGCGCGCCTTGGACAGCGGAAAGAGCATCGACCAATGGTTTGAGGAAGCAGAGCGAAATGTTGCAGCAGCCGGAAAAACAGGGAGTGAGTGGCATCGCGGGGACGGTTTCAGTGGGCGCAGCGGCAAGTTTGGAATGGACCCGGACGATGCGCAGAGGGATCTCCAGTACGCGACTGTCGCAAAACAGCAGCAAGACGAATGGAACGCCAGAAAACGGGCGCAGGACGCGGGTTTGAGCCCGGAGGATTGGTATCAGCAGGCGAAGGCGGCGGTCGAGGCGGAGGACGAAAGAACCGCAAAGGCGGAAAAAGGATCTTTCTGGCAGAGTGTGAGCGAAGCTTTCAACCAAGGAAACATCGTAAGCTATGCCGCCGCGAGAGAGGAAGGCGAGCCGATCAAGGCGGAGCTGGACGCAGCGCGCGGAGATCGAACAATGGCAATGAAGGATCTGGAGTACGCGCGGCGGGCCTATTGGGAGAGCCTGCCGGAGAGGGCGGATTTTGCCGAGGGCGTCGCGCGAGGCAAAGCGGATCCGGATAATAAGGTCGAGGACGCCATACAGAACAAGGAAAAATACGCCGGTGCGACCAACCATGGGCAATCAATGGGTGCACATATAAGAAATGAGCTTCGCAAGCTGTCGCATCTGAGCGAAGATGAACAGCAGATCTACCACTATCTGCTGAGTACCAAAGGCCGAGGCGCAGCAGAAGAATATCTGAGCGATATGACAGAGACAATCAATTATCGCGACGGCAAACGAATTGCCGATGAGATCGAGCAGAAAGAGGGCGCTTGGCGCGTTGCGAGCGAGCTATGGCTTGCAACACAGGCTGGAGTAGAGAGTGCCGGAACAGGACTTGCGCAAAACATTTTCCGGGATGATCTGCCGACAAGCGCAACTGCATTTGCGAGCCAGGAGACGCGGAAAAACATCGAACAGCATGACGGTCCGGAGCTGCTTGGCCACAGCGTCGAGGGCATTGCCTACGACGCGACGAATACGATGGCGAACATGGCGCCAAGCCTTGCAATAGGCACCTTCAATCCAATTGCCGGGGCGGCTGTAATGGGCGCACAGAGCAAAGGACAGGCATACCAACAGGCGCTGAAGCAGGGCTATACCCACGGACAGGCGGAGCAGTATTCCGTCGCGGTCGGAGCTGCGGAGGCAGGCTTGTCGTATGTGATGGGCGGTATATCGCAGATGGGCGGCATATCGCAGTTTACCGGGAAGATGACGCAGCGCATCGGCAACGGATGGCTGCGCGCCGGCGTAGAGCTGGGGATCGATGTGCTCGGCGAAAACACCGAGGAGTATCTGCAGAACAAGCTTGAGCCGCTGCTGCGCAATACGATTTTCGGCGAGGACAACGAGATCCGCCTCTGGGACGAGGAGGACGCCTACACTGTGCTGCTGACGACGATGACGACGGGGCTGCTGAACGCGGGCAATACCGTCAGCACGGTGCAGATCGGCAAGGTCGGCCAGCAGTTCCGGCTCAACGGCCAAGTGGACAAGCTGCTGGAGCTGGCACAGAATTTTAACGCGGCGCCAGAGGTGCAGGAGCTGGCGGCAGCGATGCAGCGCGGAGAGACGCCGAAAAACGCGATGAATATCGGCGAGCTGGCCGTAGCCTATGACCGCGCCGGCGGCGATATGAGCGCGCTGATCCACACGGAGCGCGCGGAAGAGGCGGCGCAGAGAACAGAACAGGCGGAGGGTGCACCAGAGCAAGTGGTGACGAAAACAGCCCGTACTGGCGACCAGAGAGCCGCACAGCGCGAGTTTGACGCGGAGAGGGCGGATCTGCCGCAGCCGATCCGGGAGGAGCTGGCGCGCAACGCGGCCACGCTCGGAGAGGACGCAAAGATCGTTATGGCCGCCTACCATGCAGGGCGGGATATTAACCACTATGTCGCCGCGATGGACGCCGCGATCAATCTGTACGCTGCCAACAACATCAGCATGGAGAAGATGCAAGAGAGCGCCTTGACGAAGGATCTCACGCAGGATCAGATCGAGGTGGCGTATGAGGTTGGGCGCGGGAAGTATGAGCGGCGGATCGAGCGCGCCAAGGAGCAGCAGGCCAAGGCAGAAATTCAGAATATCCAGCCGGGGCGCGTGCGCTATGACGGGGCGGTCATTGACGGCAAGGAATATGGCGGCGTCAAGCGCCAGAACATGAGCCGCGCGCAGCGGGCACAGGTGGAAGCCAGCGCCGTGGTGGCCAAGTCGCTCGGGCTTGAACTGAATGTGTATTACGGCTCAAGAGACGGCGGCGTGCAGGGCGCCTATCAGAGCGGGCGGGTGATCTATCTCAATGTCAATGCCGGGCAAGAGGTCGGCGAGACGCTGATCGTCAATGCCTTTTCCCACGAGCTGACGCACTTTGCGGAGGAATACGGCGGAGACGCCTATGAGAGTCTGCGCAGCTATGTGATCGACACGCTGGCGGAAGGCAACATGGAAAGGTTTGAGCAGATTGTCACCGCAAAGATGGAAAGCCGGGGGCTGGACTACGACCGCGCGATCAGCGAGGTGGTGGCGGACGGCTGCGAGATGATGCTGCGCGACAGTGCGGCGCCGGCACTGCTGGCCGAGCGCAATCCGACATTGGCCAATCAGATCGCCAGGTGGATCAGCGAATGGGTCGAGAAGATCAAGGCGGCGTTCCAGGGCGTCAACGCACGGCACGAGGAGGCACGGATGCTGCTGGACAGCGCGCAGGAGCTGCAGAAGCTATGGGACAGCGCGATCACAGCCGCCGTCGAGAACAGCGAGGCGCAGAAGACCGCCGAGGCGGAGGACAACAAAAAAACCGCCGAAGCCGGCGGCGAGGTGCAGTATTCGATTGCGTATACTAATGACAATCGTCCTGTCGTTGTTGTGGATGAAGACATCCTTTCGGGCGTCGCTCAAGGTGATTGGATCGACACAGTAAAGGATGTGATGAAAAATCGCTTTGGCAGCGGAATACCTGTTGCGGGGAAACTCATTAAGGTAAATCTGATAACTCGCAACGAATATACAAATTCACGAAACACAAGACACTATGCGAAGAATAACAGGACGATCTACAAAGACAAACTAAAGGCATCGGGGAAACTGGATGAAATAATCCTTGCGTCAACAAACTATGTCAATGAAGACCTGAAGCATGAGAGAAAAGACAACATCGTCGAGTTTGCCCGTGGCGATGTTCTCATGCGAATTGGCGACAACGGCTATACAGCGAAGGTGATTGTTGGACTAACATCAGGGAAGAGCATGGTGCTGTATGATGTAATTGATTTTCTACCGGCGACAGATATAGAAACGGTAGGTTTGCGTTCGCCGTCCAAAGGCAAAAAGCCAAAGAACAGTAGCAACAAACCTACCGATAAAAACATACCACAATCAGAGACAGATGTCAACACCCAACATTCCGAGAGCGAGGGGAGCGTGACGGACCGGCAGCTGCTGCGCGAGGCGGCGGAACGGGATGGAGCGAGTGATATCCTGCGAGGCTATAAGAAGAAAGCGGACAACCTGGACATGTACCAGCGTCGGCTGGAGCGGCAGCGGAAGAAGCTGGAGAGCAGTGAGCTGAGCGACGGTGAGCGGGCGGCGGTCCGGGAGCGAATGGCAGAAACGGAGCGGCTGCTCGAAAACACGCAGCGCGCGATGCAGCAGATGGAGCGCAGGCCGGACATGCAGCACATCGCAAAGGAAGAACGGGCGCGCTGGTGGAGCGAGAACATGGGCGACGCAGTCGAGACCAGCCGACGGCTGCAGAAGGAGAACACCGAGCTCAAGGAGGCGGTAGACTACTACAGGGAGCAGGCCAAGCGGACGGCACCGGAAAACCGGCGTGTGGACGCTGCGGATGTGCGGCGCTTTGCCCGGGCGCTCGTGAAGGAGCACGGATCATCGGCAGATGTAAAGGAGCTGAGCGAGCAGCTGCAGAAAATCGGAGACATGCTGGTGAGCGCGGACGGCGGAACGGGATTGAGCGACCGCAGGCTGCGACAGGAGGCACGGGCAGCGGCGCGGATGGTGATCGACGAGGTATACCGGGACGCCAACGAGGACAATGCGCCAATGCGGCGAGAGATCGCCGAGCGGGTGCGTGGCACACGGCTGCAGATCAGCGACGAGCTGCGCGGGGATATGACGGACTTTAACCAGTGGCGGAAGAGCCAACTCGGACGCTTCACACTGGTGAAGGAGGACGGCAGAGCCATTGACAGTTTTTATGAGGAGCTGAGCGTAGATTTCGGAGAAGGGCTGTTCCCGCGAAATATCACCGCACAGGCCGACCAACTGCAGCAGATCCAGCAGGTGCTTGACAGCCTGGCGCCGGACAGCAGATATGCCTTCAGCGAGTACGGGCGCGAGGCAATGATTGGGATTGTCAGCGAAGAGATCCTTGATACGATTATCAGCGGAGACATCCGGCAGGCGGAGACGATGGCTGACCGAAACTATCGAACCATGCAGGCGCAAATGCTCGAGGCAAAGGAAAGCCGGCTCGCAGCGGAGAAGGCAGCGGAACGAGCTGTGCGCCGGGCAGACAATGCAGAACGCAACGCGCTGCGGCAGGTGCGCGAGGAGCAGGCGGCGATCACGCGCGAGAAGGTAAAGCGCATGCGCCAGGAGCTGAACGAGAGCCGCGAGGCGCAGCAGAAGCGGATCAACATCGAGCGCAGCCGGGCGCGGCTGAGCCGGATGCTGCGGGAGAACAGCAAAACCAAGCACCTGCCGGAGGCTCTGCGCGGCGAGATCGGAAAGCTGCTGTTGAGCATCGACACGCTGGGGCCGTTTTCCAAGGGCACCAAGCGCAAGGCGAGGTACCGCGACGAGCTGCAGCAGATCCAGCAGACGATGCAAAACATTGCGGTCAGCAGCGATCTGGCCGAGGTATACGGGGACCTGGAGCTGACGGAAGGCGTCAAGGTTATGCTGCAGAACAATGTCGACACGGTGAAGGCGGCGATCGGCGAGGGCGGCGAGATGGTGACCCGGAAGATGGGGCTCAAGGAGCTGCGAGCGCTGGAGGAGACGCTGACGGTGATCGAGACCGCGTGCTGGAACATGAACGAGCTGCTGACAGATGGGGAGCACCGAGGAGCGAGAATTGACGAACTGGCCGAACAAACGATCTCGGAGAACAAGAAGCTGAAAGATCGGGAGGTAGAGCGCGCAGGGACAGAAAAAGTCAGGGCATTCGTAGAATACGACAATTTGACGCCATATTATTATTTCGAGCGAATGGGGCCGGCTGCACAAAAGATATATCAAGGCTTGCGTGAGGGGCAAAACAAAGTGGCATGGCTGAAAAGGCGCATTGTCAAAGAGGCCAAGGATATCCGAGACAAGCATGAAGTGACAAGCAAGGATATCCAAAACTGGGAGACGCACGAAAACCGCATTACGCTGATTCCGGCGACAGAGCTCCAAAAGTCCACGATACTGAGCGGGGAGAAGAACCCGAGAAACGGGGAGGAGCCTGTCTATCTGACAGATGCTCAGGCAATGAACATCTATCTTTTGAACAAGCGCGAACAGGGTCGCAGCCACCTCTATGGCGTTGGCATCAAAATCAACGCGCACAAAACAGAAAAAGGCAAGCAGAGAAAGCAAAGCAAGTGGTATACGCTCATGCCTGAGGATGTGGCCAAAATCACGAGTATGCTGAGCGAGAAGCAGATTGCGGTTGCCGACGCAATGGGAAAATATCTTGATGAGATTGGCAAGGAGCTCGGGAACGAGATTACCCGCAAGATGCTTGGGATTGATCTGTACAACGAGGTGAACTATTGGCCGATCAAGACAGACCGGGACAGTCACAATGTGAGAACAGACGAGGCTAAAGCGGGCAGCCTCTCTCGGATTTCAGCGCCAGGATTTTCAAAGGCTACGAAAAAAAACGCAAAGAATGCGGTCGTGATCGACAGTATGTTCGATGTGTTTGCCAGCCACAGCGAAGACGTGATCAACTACAACGCTTATGCACTGCCTTTGCTGGATGCACAGAGGTATATCAACTACCAGGGCAAGGGAACCAGCATACAGCAAAGCATGCGATCTGCCCACGGAGATGCCGCTGTAGCTTATTTTGTTCAGCTGTTAAAAGATCTGAACGGCGGATCGGATGTCTCGCGAGCGAGTGGAAACACGATCGAGAAGCTCTACAGCAAAGCAATGAGCAACGTAAAGGTAGCCCTGGTCGGGAACAATCTGCGTGTTGTGCTGCAACAGCCGACATCGATGGCGAGGGCAGGGATGATGATCGACCAGCGATATATACTCAAGGGGGTCAGGCAGAAGGGCGGTCTTGAAAAGGCGCTGAAATATTCCGGCTTGGCAAACTGGAAGCACGACGGACACTATGACACCAATATCAGCCGGTCAATCGAGGAAGAAATCAAAGGTGTGAAGTCTTTCAAGGACAAGTTCCAGGATATTTCTCTAAAGGGAGCAGAGTTCGGAGATGCGCTTACCCTGGGAGCGCTTTGGAATGCCTGCGAGCTGGAGACACGAGACAAGACCGGACTTGCCGGAGAAGAATTGATGAAGGCGACTGTCAAGCGATATGAAGACATCTTGCTGGCGACACAAGTGATTGACGGCGTTCTACAGAGAAGCCCGAACATGAGAAACAGGGGTGTGCTGATGAAGGAGCTGACTTCATTCAAGGCCGAGCCGACTTTGAGCTACAACATTTTGCTCAATTTAAAAAGCGAGATTGGCAAAGAAGCGAGGACTAACGGAGCAAGGGCTGCATTCCAAAAAATGTTCTGGCCAACGATGAAGACGGTGCTGGTGTGGACTGAGAGTCAAGCGATCCTTGCCATCGCCCAGGCGATTGCTGACGCGGGAAGAGACGACGATGACTACGAGACCTGGTTCCAGAAATTCACACAGCACTGGAGGAAGAACTTCTTTGACAATGTCAATCCTCTGACATGGGTGCCGATTTTAGACGATCTGATTTCAATCGCGGCAAAGAAGGACAAAGATCTCCTTGGTTTTCTGCCTCTCAAAAAAGCCCGCGCGTTCTATGAAGCAATAGACGAGAAGAGAAAGCTGAAAACCGGGGAAATCGACAGGCCGACAAAAGCGACGGGATACGGAAAGAAGACAGACATCGGCATTGCCTATATGGGACTGGAACTTGTCAGCACGCTGTTCGGCATGCCGGCGGCAGGTGTGGGGAGAGAAACTCTCGCAGGGTATAATTTGGCTCGAACGCTTTGGAACGACGCCTACGGGAATAAAACCGGGCAAAGACTGCCAGCGCTGCGCACCTATGATTCGGGCCCAGAGAGGCAAATCCGAAACGCATGGGAGCATAAATACCTAACGGAAGAGGAGACGATGGCGTTGTTGATGGCGGAGGGCATCGTAAAAAATGAAACAGAGGCCAAAAAAACCATCTACAAGTGGGAGCTCAACGGGACATCGGCATACAAGGCAGTCAAGGCGGCAGCCTGCAGCGGAGACGACAAGGGCTATCGTGAGGCGATGGAGGCCATGACAGCAGCCGGATACGCCGAGAGCGATGTTTATACTGAGGTCAAAAAAGAACTCAAAGTACAGTATCAGCAGCCGGAGATCGGTCTGAAACTGAGCAAGGCGTACTGCATCGATTACTTGATGAAATATGCTGGAATGGGAAAGACTGAAGCTGAAAAACAGGCGCAAGAGTGGACGTGCTACGTCGTGACCGGGATAGACTATGAAGATATCAAGCAGGTCTACATAGACGGGGATATCACGAAGTCGAGAGCCCAGGAGCTGCGGCAGAAGTACGGCGGATACAGAGAGGCAGAAGCCGCCGCAACAGTCCTTGAGTGGCAGTGCAAAAAGGACACCGGGATAGACTATAAAGATATCAAGCAGGTCTACATAGACGGGGATATCACGAAGTCGAGAGCCCAGGAGCTGCGGCAGAAGTATGGCGGATACACAGAAGAAAAGGCGAAAAGCTGGGCAGACCAGCAAGAGTTCATCAAGGCGCATCCAGACTTTGGTGATATATCAGAGTCCGCCGTGGAGGAATTCAACACATACGCGAACCCGGCGAAAATTTCGGCAGAAGCATATTATCAGTTCTGGATCAACACAAAAGGAAGTCAAAAGGATGCGGTTATAGCTTATATTGACGCATTGCGGATCACGCCCGAACAAAAGGACGCCCTCTATTATGCGAAAGGATACGCCGAGAGCAACATAAAAAAGACACCGTGGCATGCGTAAAATAACCGAGCGGGTGGCCGGGGAAAGATCCCCGGCCACTTTTTTCAGGTGAGGTATAGAGAAAAAACAAAAAAGCCGCTAAACTGTAGCCGAAAAGGGGAGTTCACCACACCCGCGGCAAATACTTCCGGTCGCAAAGCGTGGTCGTAAAGGAGAGACATGGAAGAACTTAAAATGCTGGGTCTGCAGTTTTTCGCCGGGGAAGGCGCAACCGCCGGAGAGGGAACAGGAGCAGACGCGAGCACACCGGGCGTAGAGGCTGCCGCCCCGGGGCAGGAAACACAGGCGCTGGAGGCGCTGGGCGTGCCGGAGATCGAGCGCAAGAAGTACGGCGCGAAGATGCGCAGCAAGAGCAAGCCGCAAGAAGGCGCGCCGAGCGTCGATACATCGGCGGCAGATCAGCAGCCGGCTCCGACCGCCGAAGGAGAAACGCCGGCGGAGGAACAGCCGACGAAGACTTTGGCGGAGCTGGTGCGCGATGATCCCACGCTCAATCAGGAGCTGCAGGGGATCATCAGCGAACGGGTCAAGGGTTATGCCCGGGCGCGCGACACGCTGAAGGAGCTGCAGCCCGCGCTGGAGCTGCTGGCGCAGCAGTACGGGCTGGAGGCAAAGGAGGGCCAGGGGCTGGACCTCGCCGCGTTGACGAAGGCGATCACCGAGGACGAGCGCTACTGGGAGGACAAGGCCGCCGAGCTCGGCGTGACGCCGGATGTGGCGCGGAAGGTTGTGGGCTATGACAAACTGCAAGCCGCCGAGGAGCAGCGGGAGCGTGACGCCCTGGAACAGCAGCAGTTCAAGCTCCACGTCGGACGTCTTTTCCAGCAGGCGGAGGAGCTGAAAAAGCTTTTCCCGGACTTCGACCTGCGCCGAGAGCTGGACAACGAGAAGTTCCGGCTGTTCACAAGCCCGCAGATCGGTATGAGCGTGAAGGATGCGTTTTATGCCATCCATCACGACGAGATCCGTCAGGCGGAGAGCGCGCTGATCGCCAAGCGAACACAGGAGGCTTTTGCGGCCAGCGTCGCAGCCGGCGCGGTACGTCCGCAGGAGGGCGGAGGCGCACGCGCCGCGAGCACAGGCGACGTGGCCGGCCGCAAATGGGATCGCGCAAGCATCGAACAGGTCAAGCGCGACGCCGAGGCGGCAAGAGCCAGAGGAGAAAAATACTACATCAGATAGCCGAGGGGCCGAGCTCCCCGGCGGAAAGGGAGTTAACAATGAAGAAAGAAAACATCAAGATTGGCCTGCAGTTCTTCGCGGACGCAGGCACAGTCGTCAATGCGACGACCCAGTATGTCAACGCCTATACCGGGGAGGCGACAAGCTTTGAGACGGCGGGCAAATCCCTGAGCCCGACGATGAAGGAGTTCTACGACACCGCACTGCTGGAAAACGCGCGCCCGCAGCTGTTCTATGCGCAGTTTGCCAAGCGCCAGCCTCTGCCGCGCAACCACGGCGGCAGCGTCGAATGGCGCAAGTTTGACACCTTTGCGCGCGCCGAGAAGCTGACCGAGGGTGTGATTCCCACCGGCCAGAAGTTCGGCCTGACGAAGATCAGCGGCTCGATCGACCAGTACGGCACCTACACCACGATATCCGATCGCCTTGAGCTGCACGCTTATGATCCCGTGATCATGGGCGCGACCGAGGAGATGGGCGCGAGCGGCGCCGAGACGCAGGAGAAGCTGATCCGCGACGCGCTGCTGGTGGGCACCAATGTCCTCTACTGCGATAACATCAATCCGACAACCGGTGCTCCTGCGAGCGGCTCCGGCGTGGTTGCCACCCCGACGAGCTGTGCGCAGATGGAGGCGAGCGCCACGGCGATGAGCGCGCTGACGCCGACCATGATCAACAAGGCCGTCACCATTCTCAAGCGCAACCGCGTTCCGCAGATCAACGGCCGCTATTATGCGGTGATCCACCCGAGCGTGGCCTTTGACCTGCGCCAGAACAAGGACTGGATCGAGGCGCACAAGTACGCCGCGCCCGAGCAGCAGTTCAACGGCGAGATCGGCGAGCTGCACGGCGTGCGCTTCATCGAGAATGCGTTTGCGCCTGTGCTGGGCGACAGCGACTACAAGAACAAGGCCAACGGCGTCACCTACGCCACCTACTTCTTCGGCAAGGACGGCTTCGGCATCATCGATCCCGAGGGCGGCGGCATGGAGATGATCGTCAAGGACAAGGTCCAGGTTGGCGGCCCGCTGGATCAGTTCAGCACCGTGGGCTACAAGTTCGAGACCAACGGCGCGACGATCCTCTATCAGGAGCGCATCCTGCGCGTGATGAGCTGCAGCAGCTTTAGCGCCAGCGACGAGACCAACTGAATCGGGGGCCCCGCACAGCGGGGCCTTTCCCCAAAGGGGAGAAAGGAAAGCAAAATGGAAGAAAAAAAGAACAATAAATCTGTTGAGCTGCACATCCCGCGCAGCGGCCCCAAGACGGAGCAGCAGGTCGTGATCGGCGTCAACGGCGTCAATTACGTGATTCCCAAGGGTCAGCGCGTGACCGTGCCGGACTACGTGGCCGCGGAGTATGAGCGCTCGGTCAGAGCCTCGGACAAGATGTTTCGCAACAAAGAGGATCTGATCCAGAAAGAAGACGGCGAGCTGAAGGCCGAATAACAGGGCGAGAGGGAGCCGATCAGGCTCCCTCATTTGACAAAAGGGGGAGTGACAATGACAGCAGGAGAGGCGATCCGCCGCGTGGACGAGCTGGAGCCAAACCAGTTCAGCGACGCGCAGAAGCTGCGCTGGCTCTCAAATCTTGACGGACAGATTTACGAGGAACTCGTAAAAACCCACGCCGACCCGATCCGCGAGCAGTTCGAGGAATACGTCAATCTCGACGACGAGCTGCTGGTACCTTTTCCGTATGCAGAGGGGCTGTACAACTGGTATCTGCAGGCGATGATCGCGGCAGAAAACAGC
>JAFWVV010000051.1 GCA_017518225.1 Oscillospiraceae bacterium
ACGGGTCTCGTGGTTCCAAAGAGTTTTCCGGCAGGTCTTTAGATCATCTGCTAACTGAACACAGAAAAACCATCCGGGAGCGCTGCTGTTTTGCGGCACTCTCTGGATGGTTTTCCACATTTTTGGTCTCTCAGGGCTTGAGCAGGCCGACTTTTTCCACAATCCTGGTCAGATGAAAGAGGCGTTGCCTCTCAATAGCATTCTAAGCTATTTTGAGACAACGCCTTATGTCGTGTTATCTGCGCCGATGCTTCGGTTTGGATTTTTTGTTGGTGTCGTATGCGACGAAAATGACGATCAGACCCAAAAGGACGCCGAAAACCAAGGGTATCGGGATGCGGCTGATGATACCGGCGTCACTCGCCTGGCGCAGCTTGGTATAGCCGCAAACGGTGCAAACACCCTCTTCGGTCTTCGTTTTGCCGCTGCCGGAGCGAAGCCGCCATTCCATGTTGTGAGCCGCTTCCTCGCTGTGCTCGCCGCAGCCGCACTCACGCCAATGCTTGTTCTCGTCCTGTTTCCAGGTCTCCGAGAAGCTGTGTGTGTGCCCGTCGGCATCTGCCGGCGGCGCAGCGCTCTCGGCAGGCGCTTGCGTCGTCACAGGGGTTTCGGTCGGCGCTTGTGTCGGCTCGGCGGTCTCGGCGGGCGCTTCCGTCGGTGCGGCGGTTTCGGTCGGTGCTTCTGTCGGTGCGGGCGTTTCCGGCGCAGGTGTTGCGGGCGTGACGCCCCGAACCTCAATGGTGACCGGATTGCTGCGGCTTACGGTGTCTGCAGCGCCGTGAAATACCGCGCGCAGCGTCCAGCCAGCCATGTCCCGGGAGACATTGTGGAGCACAATCCGCTGCACACCATCGTTATCCGCATTGACGGTCGGGAAGGTTTTGGCAATGTCCTTGGTGTCAATCACGGTTTTTCCGTCAGGACTGGTCAACTCCCAGGTCAGGCTGAGTGCGAAAGTTGCGGTGGAAACAAAGGAGACAAAGCCGCCTTCGTCAACGGCCTCGGCGCCGGGATGCTTGATAATCTGCGGCGACCAGATCATGGCGTCGTATTCACGGCTCACGGTAGCGTACTTGCCGTCCGCGCTGACGCTGACAGAGGCGGCAGAATTGTTGAGATAAGCGGCGAGATCGGACACAAAGTAATAGCCGTCATCCGCCTTTGCCGTGATGCGCACAGTATATTTCATGTTGTCGAATTTGCTGTTCGGGGAGACCGTCTGGCCGTTGCAGTCCAGCCAGCTGATACCGGCAAAGCTTGCGTGGCTCGAGCTGACCGCTCCGTGGCTCTGGCTGACGTCGAGCAGGACGACCGGCGTGCGGTCGAGCGTTACGGTGACTTTCTTCAGCGGCTGCAGCGGCGGCTGACTCTCACTTGGCGCCTGCGTCGGCGTGGGCGCCTGCGTCGGCGTGGGCGCCTCGGTCGTGGTGGGCGCTTCGGTCGTGGCGGGCACCTCGGTCGTGGTGGGCGCTTCGGTCGTGGCGGGCGCCTCGGTCGTGGTGGGCGCTTCGGTCGTGGTGGGCGCCTCGGTCGTGGTGGGCGCTTCGGTCGTGGTGGGCGCTTCGGTTGTGGTGGGCGCTTCCGTCGCGGTGGGTGCCTCGGTGCTGGTAGGCGTTTCACTGGCCAGCGCAGATGGAGACAATAGCGTCAGCATCAAAACAAGAACCAACAGCAGCGGAAAGCCTCTGCGTGCAACGTTTTTCACAACAAATTCCCTCCCAAATCAATAAAACCATAACATGGTATAATATGTTTCTTTTATTATAAGATCAATTTTTTTCAAGGTCAAGAAAAAACTTTCAATTTTTGATGAAATATGTTGAAAACGCTTGACACTTTTTGTCATAATTGCACAGCGAAGCAGGAAAACTCTTCGTTGGATATAAAAACGCATTGTGTTTTTCGGGCAGGACAGATATAATACAATAAAAAAACAAAAAAGATCGGTAAAACAGCCAGGATGCTGTACGGCATAGGAGATGGAGGCCTGCGATGACCCTGTTTGAAGCAGGACAATGTGATATCGTTGTAATCGGCGCCGGACATGCGGGCATTGAGGCCGCCTTGGCGGCAGCTCGCCTCGGCATGGAGACGCTGTGCTTTGCTATGCATCTGGACAGCGTTGGCAACATGCCCTGCAACCCAGCGATCGGCGGCACAGGCAAGGGGCATCTGGTACGCGAGCTGGACGCTCTGGGCGGCGAAATGGCGCGTACGGCGGACAAGGCCTGCATCCAGTACCGGATGCTCAACCGCGGCAAAGGCCCGGCGGTGCACTCCCTGCGTGCCCAGGCGGATCGCCGCCGCTATCAGGAGTTCATGAAGCAGACGCTGGAAAATCAGCCCCATCTGCATCTCAAGCAGGCTGAGGTCGTGGACATCGGTGTGGAACAGGGGAGCGTCTGCTCGGTGACGACGCGCACCGGCGCAGTATGGCGCTGCCGGGCGGTTGTAATTGCTGCGGGCACGTATCTCGACGCACGCACGATCGTCGGCGAGGCGATTCAGACCGAGGGGCCGGACGGGCTTGCTGCGTCCTTGCCGCTGGCCGAGCGGCTGCGCGCGCTGGGGCTGCGGATGCGCCGCTTCAAGACCGGAACGCCCCCGCGCCTGCATGCGGCGACGGTGGATTTTTCGCAGATGGAACGGCAGGACGGCGACGCCGACTGCGAGCCGTTCTCCTTTACGAGCACCGAAAAGCCCGTCAACCGCGCGGTGTGCTATCTGACCTATACCAATGAAAAGACCCATGAGATCATTCGTGAGAATTTTGCGCGCAGCCCGCTGTATGCGGGGGTGATCGAAGGCGTCGGCCCTCGCTACTGCCCGAGCATCGAGACCAAGGTTGTGCGCTTTGCCGATAAGCCCCGGCATCAGCTGTTTATCGAGCCGATGGGGCTGGAGACACAGGAGCTTTACGTACAAGGCCTGTCCTCCTCGCTGCCGGAGGAGGTACAGCTGCAGCTGCTGCGCACGATCCCGGGGCTCGAACGGGCGGAGATGACCCGTCCGGCCTACGCCATCGAATACGACTGCATTGACCCGACCGAATTGACGGCGGCGCTTGCCTGCAAGAAAATCTCGGGGCTTTACGGCGCGGGACAGTTCAATGGCTCCTCCGGCTATGAGGAGGCGGCGGTGCAGGGCTTTGTCGCAGGGGTCAACGCGGCGCGAGCCATCCGGGGCGAGGAGCCGCTGATCCTGCGACGCAGCGACGGCTATATCGGCACGCTGATCGACGATCTCGTGACCAAGGGCACGGAAGAACCCTACCGCATGATGACCTCGCGCAGCGAATACCGCCTGCTGCACCGGCAGGATAACGCCGACGAGCGCCTGAGCGAGATCGGGCTGCGCATCGGTCTCGTGTCGCCGGAGCGGCATCAGGCGGTGCTGGACAAATACGAGGCGGTGCGGCGGGAGATCCACCGTCTGGAGACGACGCGTCTCGCGCCGACGGAGGCGCTCAACGCGCTTTTGACCGAGCGGGAGACTGCGCCGGTGGTAACGGCTGTATCGCTGGCGGAGCTAATCCGTCGGCCGCAGTTGAGTTACGCTGCGCTTGCACCCTTTGATACCGAGCGTCCGGCGCTTCCCCATGCTGTTGCCGAGGAGGCGGAGATCACGCTCAAATACGAGGGCTATATTCGCCGCCAGCTCAAGCAGGTGGAGGAATTTGCCCGCATGGAAAGCCGCCCGCTGCCCCCGGACGTCGACTACGATGCGATTGGCGGGCTGCGGCTGGAGGCGCGCGAGAAGCTGAAGCTGATCCGCCCGGAAAATTTCGGGCGCGCCAGCCGGATCTCCGGCGTGTCTCCGGCGGATATCTCGGTTTTAATGATTTACGTGGAGGGACAGCATGGCTGATATCGTTTTAGGCTTTTCCGGCGGCGTGGACTCCTCCGTGTGCGCGGCGCTGCTCAAGCGCGAGGGGCACAGGGTCTACGGACTGTATATGGACAACACCGGAGAACAGGCGCGGCGCGAGGCGGAGAAGACGGCGGCGCAGATCGGTATCGAGCTGCGTGTGCTGGACGTGCATCAGGCGCTGGACGAGCGCGTCTGCCGCCCCTTTGTGGACAGCTACCTGCGCGGCGAGACCCCCAATCCCTGCATCATCTGCAACCCGACGCTGAAATTTAAAAGCCTTCTGGCAGAGGCGGAACGCCGCGGCGCGGAATACATCGCCACCGGGCATTACGCGCGCGCCGAGGGCGGCGCGATCTATAAAGGACAGCGCGCCAACGACCAGAGCTATATGCTCTGCCGCCTGACGCGGGAGCAGGCCGCGCGCGTGATTTTCCCGCTGGGCGGCTGCGAGAAGACCCGGGTGCGCGCGCTGGCGGAGGAGCTGGGGCTGTCTGTGGCGCAAAAGCCGGACAGCATGGAAATCTGCTTCATCCCGGATAAAGATTATGTAAACTGGATCGCGCAGCGGCGTGAGCTGCCGCCGCCGGGGGACTTCGTCTTTCACGGCAAAGTGATCGGACAGCACGAGGGCATCTACCGCTATACGGTGGGACAGCGCCGCAAGGGTTTATACAACGACAGAAAGCTCTATATCTCGCGCATCGACGCGCAGGCGAATACGGTGGAGCTGGCGCTCTGGGAGGAGCTGTTTCAGACGGAGCTTCATGCGCGGGATTTTAACTGGCTGATCGAGACGCCGGACGAGCCCATCCACGCGAGCGTTCGCGTGCGGCACACCAAGTGGGAGGAGCCGCGCTGCCTGGTCTATCCGGAAGCGAACGGCGGCGTACGCATTGTCTGTGAAGAGCCGGTGCGCGCCCCGGCGGCGGGACAGTCCGCCGTGATTTATGACGGCGAGCGTCTGCTGGGCGGAGGATTTATCGTATAACAAGCAGAGAAAGAGGAGATGAGAGAGCATGACGGATTCTTTGCGATATTTGATCGTGATTTTGATCGCCTATCTGCTCGGCTGCCTGAATCCGGCCTATGTGATCGGACGGATCAAGGGCGTGGACGTCCATGCGCTGGGCAGCAAGAATCCCGGCGCGTCCAATACGATGGCGCTGATGGGCTGGAAGTTTGGCATCCTGGTTGGCGTGCACGATATTGCCAAGGCGGTGCTGGCCACCTGGCTGTGCTTTCGGCTGTTTCCGACGCTCACGCTGTGCCGGGAGATTGCAGGCGTGTCCTGCGTGCTGGGGCACATGTTTCCCTTTTATCTGCGTTTTCGCGGCGGGAAGGGCTTTGCTTCGATGATCGGCATGATCGCTGTGCTCAACTGGAAGTTTATGCTGATCATGGCGGTGGGGATTGTTCTCATCACACTGATCACGGATTATATCGTCCTCGGCACCCTGACAACGGCGCTCGCCTACCCGAGCTACTGCCTGTTGACGCATCAGGTAACGGCAGCCGTGCTGATGGCCGCTCTGGCCGCGCTGATTTTTTATAAACACAGAGAGAATATTGTTCGCATCATCAAGGGAACGGAGCCCGGCTTGCACCAGGCCAATCGCGGCGAGCTGCGCGCGGACAGGCAAGAGGAGAAAAAACCGTGAAGCTGCTGCTGGTCGATGGCAGCGCGCGGGAAAATACGCCTGTCGGCGCGGTGCTGGACGAACTGTCTGCCGCGCTGTCTGCGCGCGGGATCGAGACGGAGCGCTTCTGGCCCATCAGCGATCCCCGCGCGCTCTGCAGCGGCTGCGGAGCTTGCCGGGGCGCCGGAGTCTGCGTCAACGACCTGCGCCCGGCGGACTTTGTCAAGGCGGCTGTCGACTGTGACGGCTTTGTTTTTGCCGTGCCGGCCAATCTGCTGGGGACGCGCCTGCGAACCGATACGAAACATTTTTTGACGGCGGCTTTTTCCCGTGCGGCGCGGCGAAAGGAAAACCCGCTGACCGGGAAATGCACGGCGATGCTGATTGCCGCGCGCGGCAGCGGCGGGGCGGTGCAGGCACAGCTGCGCGCTGAGCTGGAGGCTGCCGGTCTGCGCCCGGTGGGGGAGGCGCTGAAGCTTCCCGCAGCGCCGGAGGAGATTGAGCGTCTGGCACAGGCGCTGTGTGATGCGCTGTCATAAAGGAAAAAGGCGGTCTATATATCGAAGTGAAAACGCGGAGATAACACGATATCTTGTGGTGGCATCTCCGCGTTTTTGCCGTCGAAAAAGCAAAAAAGGCGTGGAAACAAGCGCAAAAAACGCGCTTTTACACGATTGCGACAGAAAGAAACAAAAAAAGGCAAGACACTATATTTTGTGGTTAACTCGGTAACAAGCCTGTCATTCTTTCGATATTTTGTGTTTTTCTCTTGACAAAAGGGAGAGCGGGCGCTAATATAGCACTCGAACGCAAAAGAGGAGGAACGACATGCTGATCTCGGGTTTGCAAAAACTGACCCTGCTGGACTATCCCGGCCGAGTGGCCTGCACCGTCTTTACCGGCGGCTGCAACTTCCGTTGCCCTTTCTGCCATAACGCGCCGCTGGTGCTGCCGGAGCGGCTCCGGGGCGATGCGGACGGCGAGGAGACGGTGCTGCAGTTTCTGAAACGGCGGCAGGGCGTGCTGGAAGGGGTAGCGATCACCGGCGGCGAGCCGCTGCTGCACCCGGACATGCCCGACTTCCTGAGAAAGATCCGGGCCATGGGCTACAAGATCAAGCTCGATACCAACGGCTCCTTCCCCGAACGCCTGGCGGCGCTGGTGGAGGAGGGCCTCGTGGATCGGGTGGCGATGGACGTCAAGAACGCCCCGGCGCTTTATGCGCAGACCGTGGGGCTGGAGACGCTCGATTTCGACGCCGTGACGCGCAGCAAGGACTATTTGCTGCAGGGCAAGGTGGACTATGAATTCCGCACCACCGTCGTGCGCGGTCTGCACACGGCGGAGAGCCTGAAAGAGGCGGCGGCATGGATCCACGGCGCGCGCGAGTATTATCTTCAGCAGTACAAAAACTCCGGCGAGGTCATTGCGGAGGAAGGGCTGGAGGCCTTCAGCGAGGACGAGATGCGCGCGCTCTTGAACGAAGTGCGGGAGATCATCCCGACGGCAAAGCTGCGCGGCCTGGACGAAGAAAAACAATAAAAAAGAGAAAGAGGAAAGCACCATGTATGAAGTCGTAAAGCGCGACGGAAAAGTCGTAAATTTTGACATCACCAAGATCGCCGAGGCGATCCGCAAGGCCTTTGAGGCGACCGGAACCGAGTATAATGACAGCGTGATTGATTTTCTGGCGCTGAAAGTTTCAGCGGACTTCCTGCCGAAGATCAAGAACGGCAAGGTTGCCGTCGAGGACATTCAGGACAGCGTGGAAGCGGTGCTCTCCCGCGGCGGCTACGAGAGCGTCGCCAAGGCCTACATCCTCTACCGCAAGCAGCGCGAGAAAATCCGCAACACTCGCAACAGCTTCCTTGACTACAAGGAGACCGTGGACAAGTACCTCAAGATCAGCGACTGGCGTGTCAAGGAGAACTCCACCGTCACCTATTCTGTCGGCGGCCTGATCCTCTCCAACTCCGGCGCCATCACCGCCAACTACTGGCTCAGCGAGGTCTATGACGAGGAGATCGCCAATGCCCACCGCAACTGCGACATCCACCTGCACGATCTGAGCATGCTCACCGGCTACTGCGCCGGTTGGAGCCTCAAGCAGCTCATTCAGGAGGGCCTTGGCGGCGTGCCCGGCAAGATCACCTCCGCGCCCGCCAGCCAC
>JAFWVV010000052.1 GCA_017518225.1 Oscillospiraceae bacterium
CACGGAGCCGAGATTGATTCCCGTCTTATCGTCCAGGATCGCACGTATATTACTGCCGTACAAAACATCCGTCAAAAGCCCCACGTCGTTCAAATAGAGCTTGAGGAGGTTTTTCCCGACGGACTGCGTGAGAGGAAAGACGGGGGTGGTGATCGCGTTGACATCCAGGGCGATCCCCGCGGAAATCAGATATTCAAACTCATCCTGATAGTCGGAAAAACGCTTGCCGCGCTTGTCCTCGATATCCTGAAAGACCACCCGTTTTTTCTTACTCTCCAAATTGGATGGGATCATGTCGTAGATTCTGCGGATCTTCAGCTTCCTGCTGTTGTCCGCCTCGTACTTTGACGCGTCATCAGCATAGAACGCGCGGATATCCCGATGGATTGTCCTGACCTTTACGATATTGGTATCGGCAATAAAGGAATTCACGGCGTCGGGCAGCCCGCCGATCAGCAGATACTTTTTGAAAAGATCCATGACCTTTTCATGCATGGCGACATCCAGACTCTCACCGGCAAGGAACTTCTCATGCATCGTGTCAATCGCAAAGCGGTTAAACCCGTTTGCCAGCAGAAACTCCTCAAAATCCAGGGGGAACATGCGCTTTACTTCAATGCTCCCGATGGGGATCGAGGTGGTCTTTTTCAAGGTCACACCAAGCAATGACCCGCTGGCGATATAGGAATACCTGTCGTCCTGCTTCAAAAACTTGAGCATGGTCAGCAGGTGCGGATACGCCTGAATCTCATCCAGGAAGATCAGCGTATCTTTTTTCTCTCCCATTCTTTCGCCGGCAATGGTGCTGACTTGGAAATAGAAGTCCTTGACGGTGCGAACTTGCTCAAACAGCCTGGGGCCGTTTTGATCCTCCGCAAAATTCAACTCGATATAGTTCTCAAAGAGCTGCCGCCCGACGTGACGGATGATAAAGGTCTTTCCGATCTGCCGCGCGCCGTCAATGATCAGCACCTTGTTGGAATCAGACTTCAGATAATCCTCAATAAACGGCTGGATTTTTCGATATAACATCGCGCACCTCCGCACTTTTCAACAAAACCAACGCAGCGATTGATACACAGTTCATCTTTTCATGCGCTTTGATACTTACACTTTTCAATATCTATTATACTCAAAAACTCACACAAATCAACAGCGCACATAAAAAATGAGCTTTTCTTTTGGTCATAGTCGTATGATTGCACACCGCTTTCTCTTTGCGTGCGGCGCGGCATCGCGCAATTCCCCCGGCGCCTCATTCACTACCACTCCCCTTCGAACCCCACCCTCTTTGATGCAAATTAGCCCCCGCCCTTTGGGCGGAGGCTATTTGCATGGCGGACAGGGTGGGATTCGAACCCACGGTACCATTGCTGGTACACCTGATTTCGAGTCAGGGCCGTTATAACCACTTCGATACCTGTCCATGATATTCTGCAGCGGGAAAACGCCCGCTGGCTGTGCCATTATACCCAATATGGGCAAAAAAATCAAGACGGGGCGGGCAAGTTTTTTTCAAAATTATTTATCTTTTGTTCATATAATCCGCATGGTTTTTTATATAAATCTATTGACAAAGTTTGCGCGCGGCGCTATGATGGTCTCACAAGAAAAATCTGGAGAAAAGGGATGATCCGCGACATGAAGAAAACCTTATACAGTCTGATGCTGAGCGAAGACGTCGTGCGCGAGGTGGACGCGCTCGCCCACCGCATGGGCACGAACCGCTCGAGTCTCATCAACCAGATCCTGGCCGAGCACGTCGGCTACACCACGCCGGAGCGCCGCATCGGCGACGTATTGTCTGCCATCGAGCAGCTTCTCGCTCCCTCGCGCGAGCTGGTGCCCTTTTTTGCGCCGAACAGCCTGTCGATGTCGCTCAAAAGCTCGCTGGAGTACAAGTACCGCCCCACGATCAAATACGAGGTGGAGCTTTACCGCGGCGGCGAGGATAGCATCGGCGAGCTGAGCGTGATCTTCCGCACCCAGTCGGCGGCGCTGATCGGCGCGATGACGGAGTTTTTCCGGCTGTGGAAGCGCATCGAAGACAGGCATCTCGCGCCCTTGAGCGGCGGCGCGCGCAGCTACGCCCTGTACGAGGGGAAGTTCCTGCGCAGCCTTGCCGCGCCGGAGAAAAACTGCTCCGTGGAGGAGCTGGCCGCCGCGATCTCCGACTACATCCAGCTCTTCGACCGGCTGATGAAGAGCTATCTCGGCGCGCGCATGGACGCGCAGGAGATTGAGGCTGCCTATTATTCGCATCTGATTCAGACAATGCTGCATATCTGACGCGCCATTCCGTTTTTCCTCGAAGGGAGTGTTATTGATGAACGCACAAAACTATACCCAAAAATCTCTCGAAGCGGTACAAACCGCGCAGGCGATGGCGCAGGAAAACCGCAACAACTATATTACGCCGGAACATCTGCTCTACGCGCTGGCCGACCAGGACGGCGGACTGATCCCCTCGCTGCTCGGCCGTATGGGCGTGGACGTCAATGCGCTGCTGTCGGAGCTTGACGGCGCAATCGCCGCGCTGCCGAAGCTCGGCGAGGTCTCGCAGGTCTATCTCTCCCCGGAGAGCGAGCGCGTCTTCTCCGCCGCCGAAAAGACGGCCAAGAGTCTCGGCGACGAGTACGTCTCCGTCGAGCATCTGATGCTGGGGCTCTTTGCCGCGGCGACGGGCGCGATCAAGCGCATCTTTGCCGACCACGGCATTACCAGGAGCGCCTTTTCCGCAGAGCTCGCCAAGGTCAAGAGCGCGCCGGTGACGGGTGACAACCCGGAGAGCACCTACGACGCGTTGACGAAGTACGGCACGGATCTCGTGCAGCGGGCACGGGAGAACAAGATGGACCCGGTCATCGGACGCGACAGCGAGATTCGAAACGTGATACGCATCCTCTCGCGCAAGACGAAAAACAACCCCGTGCTGATCGGCGAGCCGGGCGTCGGCAAGACCGCCATCGCCGAGGGGCTTGCCCAGCGCATCGTGCGCGGCGACGTGCCGGAGGGGCTGAAGGACAAGACGATCTTCTCCCTCGACATGGGCGCGCTGATCGCGGGCGCAAAGTACCGGGGCGAATTTGAGGAGCGGCTGAAGGCCGTGCTGGAGGAAATCCGCAAGTCCGAGGGGCGCATCCTGCTCTTCGTGGACGAGCTGCACACCATCGTCGGCGCGGGCAAGACCGAGGGCAGCATGGACGCAGGCAATCTCTTGAAGCCCATGCTCGCGCGCGGCGAGCTGCACTGCATCGGCGCGACGACGCTGGACGAGTACCGCAAATACATCGAAAAGGACGCGGCGCTGGAGCGGCGTTTCCAGCCCGTGCTGGTCGACGAGCCGACCGTGGAGGACACGATCTCGATCCTGCGCGGCCTGAAAGAGCGCTACGAGGTCTATCACGGCGTGCGCATCCACGACAACGCGCTCGTCGCCGCCGCGACGCTCTCCCACCGCTATATCAGCGACCGTTTTCTGCCCGACAAGGCCATCGACCTCGTGGACGAGGCCTGCGCGATGATCCGCACGGAGATCGACTCCATGCCCGCCGAGTTAGACGATCTGCGGCGGAAGATCATGCAGATGGAGATCGAGGAAATGGCACTCAAAAAAGAGGAGGACACGCTCAGCCGCGAGCGCCTCGACGCGCTGCGTGAGGAGCTGGCCAACAGCCGCGAGCAGTATGGCGAGCGCAAAGCCCGCTGGGAGGCCGAGAAAAACAGCGTGGACGAGGTCAAGCGCCTCAAGGCCGAAATCGAACGATTGAACGCCGAGATGGAGCAGGCACAGCTGCGCTACGAATATGAAACCGCGGCGCGTTTGAAATACTCCGAGCTGCCCGCCCTGGAGCAGAAGCTTCGCGAGGCGGAAAGCGCCGAGGCGGACAAGAGCGCCACAATGCTGCGCGACACGGTCACCGAGGAGGAGATCGCCGGCATCGTGGCCAAGTGGACAGGCATCCCGGTGGCCAAGCTGATGGAGGGCGAGCGGGAAAAGCTGCTGCAGCTCGACACGCTCCTCCACAAGCGCGTCGTCGGGCAGGACGAGGCTGTGCAGAAGGTGACAGAGGCGATCCTGCGCTCCCGCGCCGGCATCGCCGATCCGAACCGTCCCATTGGCTCCTTCCTCTTTCTCGGGCCGACAGGCGTGGGCAAAACAGAGCTCGCCAAATCCCTTGCCGAGTGTCTCTTTGACGATGAGCACAACATCGTGCGCATCGACATGACCGAGTATATGGAGAAGTTCTCCGTCTCGCGTCTGATCGGCGCGCCTCCGGGCTACGTCGGCTATGACGAGGGCGGACAGCTCACCGAGGCCGTGCGCCGCCGCCCCTACAGCGTCGTCTTGTTCGACGAGGTGGAAAAGGCGCACCCGGACGTGTTCAACATCCTGCTGCAAATCCTCGACGACGGGCGCATCACCGATTCGCAGGGGCGCACCGTGGACTTCAAGAACACCATCATCATCCTGACCTCAAACCTCGGCAGCCAGTATCTGCTGGAGGGCATCGAGGAAAACGGCGAAATCAGCGAGGCGGCGCGCGAGGCCGTACAGCGCGAGCTGCACCGCGCTTTCCGCCCGGAGTTTCTCAACCGTCTGGACGAGACGATTCTCTTCCACCCGCTGACGAAGGCCGACCTCACCGGCATCATTGATATCCTGTCCGAATCCCTGCGGCGGCGGCTGGCCGATCAGTCGCTGAAGCTCGTGATCACGGACGCGGCCAAGCGCGTGATCATCGAGCGCGGCTACGACCCGCTCTACGGCGCGCGCCCGCTGCGGCGCACCCTGCAGAGCAGCGTCGAGACCCTGCTCGCGCGGCGCATCCTCGGCGGCGAGCTCTCCCCCGGCGCGACGCTGACCGTCGACGAGGAAAATGGCGAGCTTACGGTTCGATAAAGCGCCCTTGACAAAGAAGAAAGAGCCTCTCAGTCCTGAGAGGCTCTTTCTTCTTTGTCTCTTTCCTCTTTTTGGCGAAAGACCCATTTCTTTTGGATGAAATAGCTGGCGAGAAACAGCACCGTGTCCACGGCGATCTTCACCGCCGTGCTGGGGCCGGGCGCGCTCACGCCGAGCAAACGGTTGACGAGCGTCACCAGCGTGGCCGAGCCGAGCATAATCGGCAGAGCCAGCAGGTAATAGCGCAGCAGCGCCTTGCCGTACTCCCCCCGGTGACCGAAGACGAGGCGGTTGTTCACGTTGAAATTATAAAACGAGGAGATCGCGCGCGCCGCGATGGTGCAGGCGAGGTCCGCCCAGGCGCCAAGCGAGCCGAAGACAAAGCGCTTGAAGAGATAAAACAGGCCGCTGTCGAGCCCGAAGGAAGTCGCGGAGGCCAGCGCGTATTTGAAAAGCTGACCGTATGTGCGCCAGAGCCTTTTCATTTTTTCTTCATCCCGGCTTTCCACATGATCTTGAAGATGCGCCAGGAGTCCTTGACGGCGTTATAGTGCGAGCTGTAGTCTTCCGGATCGTAGACCGTGGCGATGGGCTGCTCGGTAAAGGGGATGGCCTGCTTTTGCATCATCAGCAGCATATTCGTCTCATACTCGAAGCGCTCGCCGTCCATGGCGATCATGCGTTCGAGATGCCGGCGCGGAATGGCGCGCAGCCCGGTCTGGGTGTCGGAGATGGACAGGCCGTAAAAGAGCTTGAACATGCGCGAGGTGGTCTTGTTGCCCGCGACGCTGCGCGGCGGTACGCCCGGCTGGTCAAAGTCCCGGCAGCCGAGCACGACGTGATCGCCCAGCGCGAGCATCTTCTCGCCACAGGCGATGATGTCCTCCAGCAGGTGCTGTCCGTCGCCGTCGATGGTGATAACGCCCTCGACCTCCGGCAGCTCGTCAAGCACATGGCGAAACGCCGTCTTCAGCGCGCGGCCCTTGCCCTTGTTCACGCCGTGGTGCAGCACCCGGCAGCCGGGCAGGGTCTCGGCGCGCCGGAAGGGTTCCTGATGATTTTCATCGCTGCCATCGTCCACGATGACGATATGGGAAAAGCCCGCGTCCACCAGGCCGTCTATCACGCCGTTGAATTTGTTGTCCGGATCCAGCGAGGGCAGCACAATGGCCAGACGCTTTTGGCAGTTTTTGTTTTCTTCCATCTGTTTTCTCCCTTAATCGCTTTTTAATAGCTATAGATTTCCTCGGCCTTGGGGCCGTCGTCCGTCATGCAAATAATGATTTTCGCGTTGTTGACCGACTTCACATGTCCTCGGCCGCCGACGGTATCCAGCACATAGCTGATATCCGCGAGATAATAGCCGTTTCCCAGCCTCATCAGCAGCTTATCGGCGCGCGATTCCACGGTGTCGCCCTGGCTGTGCGCCCAGGCCTGACCCTCCATGTTGTCGTACACGCGCCTGTCCACGTCGCTGCCGGCCACCATATAGGGCTTGAGCGCGTCATAGTTTTGGCGCGCGCTGCCCGTTGCGCCGGAGAGGCAGGCGACGTAGCGCGGCAAAAACTCGTCCAGCAGCGTGCGCAGCTGCTCCCGCTCGCTCTCGCTGCAGTTGGCAAGCAGCTCATATTCCTCCGGCAGCGCAGCGGCGTCGGCAGGCTGTCCGTCGCCGCTGAGCACCTCAAAGGGCGCGCGGCCCACCACGCCGTCGACGCGGTAGGTCAGCAGCACCGGCAGCTGAAAACGCTCGTCCCCGTACAGCTCCTCCAACACGGCGTAATGCCCGGGCTCGCCGACGAGATAGCTTTCATCCAGCGCCGTGCCGTTGCAGCGCACACTGTAACTGTCCGGCACCGTGATCTCGTCGCTGCCAAGCAGCCAGGCGAAGTCATAGCGCTCGTTTTCGATCTCCCAAGGGGAAAAGCCGAGACGCGGGTCCGGCGCCTTGACGAGGTCGATCTCGCCGATTATCCGGTCGCCGCTGCGGATTGTATAGCTCGCATGCCGCTGCTGCGCATCGGCGCTTTTCAGGGCGTAGTGTGCGTTCTCGAAAATCCGCTGCACCTCGGCGAAGGCCTGCGTCTCACTTTGCAGGGCGGGATCCAGCAGGTCGAAAAAGGGCTGTGCAAGCGCGCGAAGACGCCCCTCGTCCAGACCTTGCATATACTGCTCCATCGCATATTCGCTGCCGCTGTGCTCGTACTCGGCCAGATAGCGCCAGAGCGGGCGCAGCGCCGCCAGCAGCAGGGAAAACACCGCCAGGGCATAGATCAGCATGACGCCGCCAAAGCCAAGGCGTCTTTTTTTCTTTTTCCGCTCAATCATCCAGCGTCGCCCCTTCCTTCAGCACCAGCCAGGTGGTGGGGATCGTGCGCTCGCCGACGACGAAAGCCTTGTTGTTCACATACGCGCCGTTGAAATACATCAGCGAGGATGAGCCGCCGTCCATATTGCAGGCGTTGACCGCCCCGTAGGAGAGCATGATATTCACCAGATCCTGATAGCGCGCGCCGGCGCTGGTGGCCTGACGGCCGTCGATAACCAGCAGCAGCACCGCGCCGTCCGAGCGCTGACCGATGGCCGTGCGCGGATTCAAACCGCTCTTGAGCGCGCTGACGTCCGCCGCCTCGCCGTTGACGACCAGCGCCGGGCCAAAGCAGACCCCGCAACGGATGTCCGAGGCTTCAATCTCCGCCGCGCTCATCTTGCCCACGTGGAGAATGTGTTCGCCGTCAAATCCGGCAAAACCGCTGCCGGTTCCGCTGCGCTCAAAATAGATCTCGCCGCGAAAAACGACCAGCGTATCCGGCGTGCTGCCGTCGCCCCAGCCGCCGGCGTCTTCAAAGCCGCCGGCATTGACGCCGGCCACCGCGTCATAGTGCTGCACCATCTGCTCTACGGTGAAGCCCTCGTGCCGGAAGGACTCCGGCCGGCAGCCCATTACCACACGCGCAGGGTCCAGCACAACCATCATATAGCCGTTAAAACCCTTGCCGTGCACTTCCTCGAGAATGATCCCGTCGCCGTCCTCGTCCAAAAGCCCCCAGGCATCCGCCCTTACCGCGTCTGCGCCCGGCTTGTCGGCGCTGATGTTGATAAGGCTGACGTCCGTTTCGGCGTAGCCGGAGGTGTTTTTGCCCGCCTCCATCTGCGCGATTTCATCGTCGCTGAAAAACCAGCCGGCCAGAAATTTCAAGGCGCTCGTCTCACGCACAGTCAGCACAAAATCGCTCGCCGCCCGGGGCGAGGGTCCCTTGGCCAGCACGAACATCAGCGCGTAGAGCGCGATGCAGACGAGCAGCAGCGTCTCCGCGAGCAGCAGCGCCAGACGGCCGAGCACTCGCCCTGCCCGCCGCTTGGTACGCTGTTTTGTTTCTTCCTTGTTCATAGCTTTCCCCTTGTGTTCTGCCGACAAAGCTGCTTTTCGTTCTTTCCGGGCGTTTTTCATCCGTTCGCCCGTGATTGTTTATTGTATCATGTTTTTTGCGTTTGAACAAGCCGTTTTCTTTCAAACCCGGGACAAGCCAACCCGAGGGCGCCCTCCGCATGGAGGACGCCCTCGGGCCTTTTGCTCGCGGGGTCTATTGTTTTCGCTTACGGCTTCTTGCTGACGGGCAGCCAGATTTCGCAGTAGTGGGAATTGTTCACTTCTTCGTTTCCGTCCTCGAAAGGCCAGTGGATCACGCCAAGCTCCGGGGCGTCGCGCAGGACGTAGCCGGACGAGGGCAGCCACTCCGTCACGATGCGGCGGCGCAGATCGTCCACCAGATTGACCGGATACTTGCAGCGCTCCGTCTCACAGACCACATAAAGCCCTGCCGGGATCTCCAGATGAGTGAAGCGCTTGGCAAAGTCGCCGAGTTCCTCCTCAAAGCCCTTCAGCGCCCATTCGGGCATTTGATAGGCGAAGTAGAAATCATATCCGTCGTCGCTGAAATCGGTCATCACGGTGTAGATCGTGTCGTGGATCCGGCTTCTGCCCTCCAGCACGTATTGCTCCAGCCTCGTTTCCGTTGCAAAGTAATGATCCTGATCTTTTTTGTCGTTGGGTTCGCCTGCAAAGCGGCGCTTGAAGCCGGTCAGCAGCATGGCGGGCTTTTCTTCCAGTTTGTACTGCATGTCGTTTCCTCCTTCTAAAGTCACTTTGATGTTCAGGCGGGAAAAGGAGCGAAGCAAGGCCCCGTTGCCGCGCGCCTGCGACGGGGTAATGCCGTGGAAGGCCCGGAAGGCCTTGGCAAAGCTGTCGGGGCTGTCATAGCCGAAGTCCAGCGCGACGTCGATCACTCTGTCGCTGCCGCTTGCCAGCCTCGAGCCCGCGACGCTCAGTCGCCGGTAGCGGATATATTCGCCCAGCGTATAGCCGCAGAGAATGCTGAACACGCGCTGAAAGTGAAAGGGCGAGGAGAAGGCCTCCCGCGCAATCGCGTCGTAATCCAGCTCGTCGCTCAGATGCGCCTCGACGTAGTCAATGGCCCGCTGTATTCCGGTGATCCAGTCCATGGTTATCCCTCCTGACACGCAAAGAATAGCACACGCAAGCGCCGCGTTCCCGACAATCCGTGCGATTGCTGCTGTTTGATCATGGTGTTCATGGAATTTCGGATGCGCAACAGCTTTTGTGAGAGGAATTTCGTTTTTTCTTGCTTTACGCCAAACCACTGAAAATGATAGCGCAATAATTCTGCCAAATTATTTGTTGACCAACAGCCGTCCGCCACTCATTAAGTATTTCCTATCATACAATGACAGAAGTTTCGGATTACATTTGTGACAGATATGGACAACCATGGCCTCTTCGTGAAGCAACAATTCCTCAATTGCCTCAGAATTGCTACTATCCAAAGAAGATGTAACTTCATCGAGTAAATACACTTCCGGTTTGCAAACCATAGCACGAGCTAACGCCACGCGTTGCCGTTCACCGCCTGAAAGTTGTTCCATTATCTCCGGGGTTAGTTCCTGTCCTTGATAGCGGTCAATCAGATATTCAAGATTTAGCTTCTTAAGAGTAGCAATGTATACATCTTTAGAAATAGGGCGTCCTAAAAGAATATTTTCTTCCAAGGTCGCGTGGAACAAATATGGCTCTTGGAACACTGGGCATACTCGCTGATAGTATGATGTCGAAGAGATTTTCTCTAAAGCATTCCCATTACAAGTGATGGAGCCGGAGTAGCTAATGTCACCAATCCGAGCGAGAAGCCGCATAAATGTAGATTTTCCACTCCCGCTTTCACCAGTAATCAGGTAATTATTCCCAGCTATAAAAGATGCGGTAATACCATCAAGAATTCGGATTCCGTCGACTTCATAAGTAACATTTGCAACTGAGATTGATTCGATTTTGTCGCGAAGAATTATTTCTTCAGATACGTCACTCATCTCGGTAGACATAGTTTCATATCTTTCCAAAAGAGGAAGAACCTCATTACGTGCATGAATCAGATACGCAAGCACTTCTGCTGGAGCGGCAATCATTTGCGCCAATTGTACAACGATGACAAGACCGCCAATCTTCATTTGCCCTAAAGAAATCAGAATAACACCTACAATCATAATAAGCAGTGTTTTTCCTACCTGCAAAAAACTTGTCATGCTTTGCACATTCATTTGGCAGCGGATGAGCGTTCGTTCTTTTTCTGCGATCTGTACATTTGCATTTTCCTGAATCTCGTTTGCTCGATGATAATAATTATAGCTCTTTATTATTCTCGACCCGCCAAGAAAAGATTGAAGATATGTATTGTACTTGCCCAGAACATCTGAATA
This sequence comes from Oscillospiraceae bacterium, assembly GCA_017518225.1. GTDB lineage: Bacteria > Bacillota > Clostridia > Oscillospirales > Oscillospiraceae > Limivicinus. Next base: position 10,673 of record JAFWVV010000052.1, read on the forward strand.
ATCTGACCGTGCTTTTCCACTTTTTGTACGCATTGCTTTGGGACAAAGTAGAATTAATCCGCTGACAGAAAACACAATAAGCGCCAATGCCCAGTGAGCAGAAAGCATAGAAATCGCAGAAAAAATTAAAATGAAGATACATTTAATGATATCAATCGTCCCACCAAAAAACTGTTCAACTAAACTGGGGATGTCGTTATTAACAAATGAGTTAAAAGAAGCTATTTTTTCCCGCCCAATAGAATCTTTTTGAGAAAAAGTTTTAAAAACACGGTAGCGCATTATCTGCTTTTGCCGCAAAGAAAGCTGTTTTCCCATATATGCATCTAACAAGGAGAGCGCTATCTGAAACAGACCAACAATCAGATATAACACGAGCATTCTTCGGCCTGCAGCAGCATCATTCGAATAGGCTGTGATCATAGCGCCAGAAATAGTAGGTGTCAAGACACTTATACCGGAAAAGATAACACCTACAAGTAGTGTCAACACATAGAAACCACGATTTCTATCAAGGTTATTCAATATTCTTTTCATTTTTGTAATCACTTTCATCATAATACATTTTGCCCTTGCTGCAATCATCTGGATGTCAAATTCCATCGTTGGGGAGGCTATTTCTTCAAAAGATCCCCCCTGCGGAGGAACAGCAGAATATAAATGACGGCTGAAATGCGATTTTATTTTGAACCGCCGTCCCCTTTGGATAAAGCTTGGTATTTCTCGCTCATCATTATTTTTTTCGGATCATCGTGCGCGGTCACCTCGCCGTGCTCGATGAGGTACACATAATCGAACTTGCTGATGTTATCTTCCGCAAGGTTGTGTGTTGCTATCAATACCGTTTGGTCTTCAGAAGCAAGAAGTTGATTCATCATATTGCGTGCATGATACTGATCCAGTCCAGAAGTAGGTTCATCAAACAGGACAACAGCCTTTGATCCCACAATTGCGCGCGCAAAATCAAGGCGCTTTAATTCGCCGCCCGACAAGCCGATGCTGCTTTTGTCGATCGTGGTATCTGCTTTACAGCCGGTTCTTTGATACCAGCTTGACAGACCAGCTTTATCTATTGCGTTTCCAACGACGGCTTCATTATCGCCTTTAAAAAGCGTAACATTCTCCCCAATAGTTGCTGAAAAAACAACCGTGTTCTGTGCAATGTACAGAATATCTCTGTGAGACAAGTTGTCGTTATTATCCAAATTCCGATCATTTATCGACAATCTGCCTTCATCCGCATGAAGTATTCCCGCAATAACCTTTAATAAGGTCGTTTTCCCGCTTCCGCTGCTCCCGATGACTGCTATTTTTTGACCTTTCTTTATACTTAGAGATGCATTCTTTAATATATAGCTTTCATTTTTGATTACAGAAACACCATCCAACGATAAGGAGTTGATAACAGGATCATTTGATTTATACTCACCCGCAGAGTTTCCGGAATTTATAAAGCGAAACAAATCATTTAGAATCGCATTTCCGGAAACGATCTCCGCATAATACTCGCTGATTATTTGGAAAGGCCCCGCGATCATATTCATAAGAGTTGTCAATGCGATAAGCTGCGGAACGGCTATCGATCCCTTAAAAACAAATATTCCGCCCACAATCCATGAAGCAATAACTACAGCATTGCCCATTCCATAGGATAAAGACATGGAAACCCGTTTCCACATCAATGAATACTTCATGATCTTTGTAATTTTTGCATTATTCTTCTTGTGGTGCGAGTTGACCTCCGCTTCGCTTCCGAAACTTTTTATTGTCTGAAATCCCTCCATCATATCATTCAAAAAATCCAGGTATTTTGCCCTTTGAGAAAGCGCTTCTCTATTAGTCTTTTCAAGCTTGTTTTTTAATAATCTTGGGATAAAGACAGGAAGCGCGCATAAAACTATGACAATAACCGTCATTATCGGTTGAATAAGCGTTGTTGCAATCAGGGCGAAGATTAGCGAGAAAATCTGCGCGATAACCATCAGTATTCCATGAATATACTCAATTTCAATTGCGTCGATATTGTTGTTTAGAAGAGAGAGATAATGCGCATCACCCTTTTCATCTTTCTCTTCGATGCTGCACTTGAAAATACGCTCAACAACTGAATCTCTCAGCATTTGAGAAAGTTTTTTTCTGAGCACGATTCCGCTATAACTCAACGCAAAGTCTAAAAAGACATCCGCCAGCAGATACAACACAGCAATACCGACAACAATATACATAGATTTGACCTGGTGCCCCGTTACCGCGTCCGTAATATGCTGGAGCAGAAAGGCCAGCGACACCCCCACACCGGCCCAGGCAACGCTTGATAAAAAAAAGAAAAACAACTCTTTTTTACACATTTTCAAATATGTTTTTTTGCTGATGCGCATGATCTGGTTTTCTCCTTCAATGAAAAATTAACGTGCTATCACAGAAACGCTGATGGCTCTGGTTGCTGGACAACACGATGTAATCGAGCAGATTAGACAACGATAATACAACCTATAAATTTACCTCCAAGCATAGCATCATCAAGCGCCGCGTTCCCGACAATCCGTGCGATTGCCAAACGGGTGAAAAAGAGGAGACTGCAGCAGCGTCGTGTGAATGATCGCAAAAAAGAAAGGAGGCCGCTTTCTTACCAAGCGCCTCCTTTCACAGACTATTATGCGAAAAGCTATCAGACCAGGTTGGCCTTGACACGCGTGAGCGCGGTCTCTGCCTCTGCGGACACGCTGAGCACGACCTCAAGGTTCTCCCGCGCAGAGAAATCCTCCAGCCACGCGACAAAGTCGTTCAACTTCTCGGAAGACTTGTCCTCAACAAGCTTGAAGAAATTATCGACAAAAATGTGCGTTATATCGTAATTGCCTGCGTGCAAGCCGCAGACAAAGCCTTTCAGCCGTTCATAAGAATCGATGCCGTAGTCTCCGGCGTCAATCAGACGGGCCTGATACGGGATGTCGAAGGTGAGCTTTTTGTCCTTTTCGATGCAGACCACGTCGCCGTGCTCCAGATCGACGGCGGCACGCACCATCTCCACCAGCTTCTTCGTTTTTCCAGACCCTTTGAGACCCATGATGATCTTGACCATGTGGATCACTCCTTTCTTCGGTATTTATAGCTTACCATTTTTCACGCCGCGGCGCAAGTGCCAAGCGTAAACATTTCGTTAAGCGAGGGTAAAAATTTTGGCGCGCCCGCAATAAACCGGGCGCGCCGACTGTTTTTTTACTCTTTTTTATACGACGATGCACTGTTTGGGACAAATACTCGCGCAGTTGCCGCAGCCGATACACAGATCCTCGTCGAGCACCCAGCGCTTTCCCTCGCGATCCACCGCCAGCGCCCCGACCGGGCATTGTCTGGCGCAGATCGTGCAGTAGACGCACCGGCTCGCATCCTGCACGGGCCTGCCGTCCGGACGCGGTTCGACGCTTGCTTTTGCTTCGCTCTTCTCCGGCTTTGTTTTTTCCGGCTCGGCTTTCGGCGGCGTCGCCTTTTTCTCGGTTTCGGCGGACGCGCTTGCCGCCTTCACACCGCAGACGATCGAGCTTTTCGGGCAGACGCTCTCGCAGTTGCCGCAGGCGACGCAGGCCTCCTCGTCGAGCTTCCAGCTCTTCTCCGCGCGGTCCACCTCCAGCGCCCCGACCGGGCACTTCTTGGCGCAGATCGTGCAGTAGACGCAGGTCTTGGAATCCTGTACGGGCTTGCCGTCGGCGCGCCCCTGTACGGTGCTCGCCGCAGGCTTTTGCGCGCTTTCCGCCGGCTTTGCCTTGCGCGCCGGCGCCTTTTTGAGGAAGCTGCCGCTGACGATCAGATCCTCTTCCTTCGTCGCAATCATGTGGTAGTCTGTCGTAAATTCGATCGCGCCGTGGCTGCAAAAGTCCATGCAGGTGGCGCAGAAGGTGCAGGAGCCGAGATTAAAACTGCGCGTGACGCGCTCGCCCGCTTCGGTCTCTTCGATCTCGTGGGTGATGGCGTTGCCGGAGCAGACGCGCTCACAAAACAGGCAGTTGCTGCACTTGTCCGCGTGGAAGACGATGCGGCCGCGGTAGTTCGGCGCAGCCTCGCTGGGCTTAATCGGATACATGTCGCAGCTGCTCTTTTTAAACAGCGCGGCGAGGGCCTCTTTCATAAAGGGAAAATCCATTATTTCATCGCCCTCCTTTTTTCTCGCAGGATCTCGGCGGCCTTGACCAGGCCGTCGATTACGGCCTCGGGCTTGGGCGTACAGCCGGCGATATCCACATCCACCGGGACGTATTTGGACAGGGGTCCGGCAATGGCGTAGCTGCCGCGAAAGACGTTGCCGCTCTGCGGGCAGGAGCCCATTGTGACGATGCAGCGCGGCTCGGGCACCTGTTCGATCGCCGTCAGCACACGCTGGAGCGACTGTCGGGTCACCGGCCCGGTGACGACAACGATGTCGGCGTGGCGGGGCGTGCCCGCGAGCTTGAAGCCGAGACGCTCCGCGTCAAAGCGCGGCGTGAGGACGCTCACAAGCTCGATGTCGCAGCCGTTGCAGGAGCCGGCGTTGATATGAAACAGCCAGGGCGACTTGCCAAAGCTCTCTTCGATGAGTTTTTTGAACATCTGCGTCCCTCCTCAATAGCCGTACCAGGCCAGCACCAGACTGATCAGAGCCAGCGCCGTGACCACGGTCCAGTAGTATTTGAACAGCTGCTCGATCCGCAGCCGCGCCGTCACGGCGTGGACGAAGGAGATCGTGAGAACGGTCAGCACGATGCACAGCAGCACCAGCGCCAGCACCTGCAGCAGCATTGTGACGGCTGCGGCCAGTTCGCCGCTCAGGCCGACGGCTGCCACCAGCTGCGCGATCGGCGTGCCGAGCCCGCCCAGAAACAGCGCGACGAACAGGCTCGTCATCGTCAGCAGCTTGACCGCATGGCTGAGCTTGAACACCGCCAGCGGCGCGCCGCTGTATTCAGCAAGCAGACCCTCGCAGATCTCGGTTTCAGCCTCCGCCGCGTCAAAGGGATGGCTGCCCGTCTCGCCCGGAATGATCATCAGCATCGCGAGCGCCGCGGGGATCATGCTCACACGGGTGATCAGGCTGCCGCTGACGGTTTGAAAGCTGACGATGGTGTTCAGCGAGAAAACCAGCGCGCGCCCCGTCTCACGGCCAACCACGCGCGCGACGCTGAGCAGCACCAGCACAAGCGGCAGCTCGACGGCGAGCACCGTGACCATCTCGCGGCTCAAGCCGACGCCCGCATAGGGCGAGCCGGTGGACGCGCCGCCGAGCATGACCGCAACGGCAGGGATCAGCAGCAGATAGAGAATCACGATCAAATCCGCCACCTCGCCGAGCGAGCCGAAGACGCTGAACTTGAACACCGGAATGAACAACTGCAGCACGACGAGAGAAGCCAATCCCACCAGCGGCGCAAGCAGAAACACCGTGCGCGAGGCTGCGTCGGGAACAATGGTCTCCTTGCCGCAGAGCTTGAAGAAATCATAAAAAGGCTGGAGGACGGGCGGACCGACACGGCGCTGCATCCGGGCGACGACCTTGCGGTCGATGCCGGTCAACAGCAGCCCCACGACAAAGCAGAACAGGAAGCCCGGGAAGATCAGCACATAGCCCAGGTAGAGCAGCGCCGTCTGTGCGAAAGCAATTGAATTCAACATGTTCTTCCCACCTCCTTATAATACGATCTGCGAAAATACGATGGCCAGAGCCAGCGCCAGCGCCGCCCACAGCGCATAGTCGTTGACAACGCCGCTGTGCAGATCATGCATAAAGCTGAAATAATGCCGCCAGTTGTGCTTGAAGCCCCAGAAAAGGTCTCCGCCGCCGACTTGGGAATGGACGCTCTTTTCGCCGCCGAAGAAAAGATCGTACTTTCCGCCGGCGCGCACGGCGCCCTCGTTCTCGCTGACGCGGTCGTATTTACCCAGCAGCGCCACAAGCGTTACGCTCAAAAGCGAGACGCCCAGCAGAAGCAGCCAGTTGATCGGATTCCATACGCCGATCTCCACCGCCGTCACCGTGCGGATGGCCGGCATTTCCGTGCCCAGCGCCGCCGCGATATAGCGTCCGACGTTTTCCACCGCCTGCGCCGCGGGCAGAGTCAGCGTCTTGACGACGGCCTGCGGCAAAAGCCCCGTCGCCACGCACAGCAGCGCAAAAACACCCATCGCAAGGCGCATGCCGAAGGGCGCCTCCTTTACTTTTTCAAAGCGCTCCGGCAGCCGTCCGAAGAACACGGACTGGCTGACCTTGATGAAGGAGGCCAGCGTCAAGGTGCTGGTGACGAGCGCAACGATGGTGACCAGCAGATAACCGATGTGACCGCTCTCCACAGCCTTTTGGTAGGCGGCCTGATAAATCAGCCACTTGCTGGCAAAGCCGTTGAAGGGCGGGATGCCGCTGATGGAAGCCGCGCCGATCAGAAACAGCGCGGTCGTACGCGGCATGCGCTTGGCCAGTCCTCCGAGCTGGTTGAGATCGGTGGTGCCGGTCTCGTGCAGCACGGCGCCGGCCGCCAGAAACAGCAGACCCTTGAAGATGGTGTGATTCATTGCGTGGTAGAGCCCGGAGGAGACGCCCAGCGTCGTCGCCAGTCCTACGGCGGTGAGTACGTAGCCGATCTGGGAGATGCTGTGGAAGGCCAGCAAACGCTTAAAGTCGTGCTGCGCCAGCGCCATCGTGACGCAAACAAACATGCTCAGGCTGCCGACGACGACCAGCAAAAAGCGGATCGCGCCCAGATCCATGTTTTGGAACAGGAAGTAGACCAGACGGATGATCCCGTAGATGCCGGACTTCGTAAGAACGCCGGAGATCAGCACCGAGATCGGGGCCGGCGCCGCGCCGTGCGCGTCCGCCGCCAGCGGGTGGAAGGGCACCAGAAAGGCCTTGGTGCCAAACCCGACGAACAGCAGCGCAAAGGCGAGCTTTGTGGCGTTATTGAGATTGCCCGGCAGCAGCAGAGACAACTGCGCCAGACTGAGCGTGTGCGTCTGCGCGTAGAGCATGATGGTTCCGGCCAGGATGCACACCGAGCCGATCGAGCCGACGACCAGATACTTGAAGGCCGCCTCCAGCGCGCCGGTGACGGTGTTGCGGAAGGCCGTCAGCGCAACGGCGGCAAAGGTGAGGATTTCCACCATGACGAACATGTTGAAAAGATCCCCCGACAGCACCAGCCCCAGCACGCCGCCCGCAAGCAGCAGAAACAGGGTGTAGTACTGCGAAACGTTGTCGTCGTGCTCCATATACTGAATCGAGTAGAGGCAGGCGACGAAAACCGCAACCGCAACCAGCAGCGCGAAAAACAGACTCAGCGCGTCCACCTCAAGGGCAATACCCATCGCGTAGCCGCCGGACATGCCGCGGCCGCCCATCCAGTAGGCAATGATCTCTCCGCCAAGCATCACGCGCGGAACGAGCGCAACCAGCAGCGCCAGCGAGGCGCTGACGCTCAAAAGCGCAAGCGCGGCGCGCACAACCCGGTTTTTGCCCAGCAGCACGACCAGAAAGGCGCCGAGAAACAGCACCATGATCGCGTAGATTGGAAAATGCTGATAAGAAAGCCAGTTCATCCTCTCAGCCTCCTTACCTCGCGGGTATCCATCGTCCCATACTGCTCATAGATCTTCATGACGAGCGCAAGGCTCATCGCGGTCACGCAGGCGCTGATGACAATGCTCGTCAGCGTGAGCGCCTGCGGGATGGGATCGACAAAAAAGCTCTCGGGATGCAGCTCGGTGAAGCTGAAAATCGGCGCCGTGCCGCCGGGATGGAAGCCCACGGAGACGATCAGCAGATTGACGCCGTAGTCCATGATGCTCAGCCCGATAACGGTCTTCAGCAGGTTATGCTTGGTCACCACGGTATAGAGACCCAAAGCCATGAGGAAAAACGCGCATATGTAGTTCATCAAAATCATGCTTCTGCCCCCGCTTTCCGATCCGCATCCTGCAAAACGCCGAGCATCAGCAGCGCAACGGAGCTGACGCCGGTAAAGACCTTGACGCCAACGGTGAGGTTCATCCAGAAGATCGTGCCTGCGCTGTAGAGTTCGCCGATCCGCCCCTGCGCAAACAGGATGTTCTGACAAAACTGCGCGCCGACCGCCGCGCCCATAAATCCCAGCGCCACGTAGGCCGTCGAAGCCAGCCCCTCCGCATGGTGCACCAGCGAAAAGCTGATGGTCTTCGCCGCCGTCTCGTAGTCATAGGCGAGCACCAGCAGCACGACCACCGCGGAGATCAGCACGCCGCCCTGGAATCCGCCGCCCGGGCTCAAATGTCCGTGGAGGATGATATAACAGATATAAACGAGCCCCATGGGCAGGATCATATCCACGCCGCAGCGCTGCACGACGTTTTTGCGTTCTATGCCGTCTTTCATGCCTGCTCATCCTCCTTTTTCTCTTTTTTGTTGAATAAAATCACCAGAATGCCCGCCACGGAGGTAACAAGGATAAAGGCCTCGCCCATCGTGTCGTAGCCTCGAAAATCGAAGACCACCGCGCTCACGTCGTTGAGAGCGCGGGCACTTTTGAGGTTTTCCTGTACAATCGCCGCCGCAGCGCCGTCGGCTTTTGGCGCGTCTTCGCCGGGCCGGCTTTCGCCCTTTTGCGCCTCCTGCAGCAGCTCATAGGCAGAGCTTTCCATCTGCCTGCCGTCATAGCTGCGGGGCATGGCGGCGAGGGTGACGCTGGCGTAAACGCCAGCAATCAGAAACACCGCCAGGCTGAGCCAGGTCAAAAACTTCTTCATTGATCGCCGCCCCCTTTGATTTTTCTCAGGGTGACGATGAAGAGCATCGTCGTCAGCGCCACGCCAACCGCCGCCTCGGAGATGGCGACGTCCGGTGCATGCAGCAAAAGAAACTCTGCCGCAGCGAAGATGCCGGTGATGCTCAGCGCGATCACGGACGAGAGCAGCTTTTCCGACTGTACCGCCAGGATCGCCGAAACTACAAGCCCCAGCAAAATCAGCGCGTTGAGGATCACAATCCACGTACTCATTGGCTGTCCCTCCCCAGTTCATCAATCTCCATCGGTTGCTCCGGACGGATGCCGGCACGGTAGGCGCCCCTGGCCAGCGCGTGGGAGCCAACAGGGTTGGTGACCAGCACCAACAGCCCGATCAGCGCAATCTTCACGGCGGAAGAGGGGCTGCCCACGATAAAGATCGCATGCAGGAGGGCGCCGAGACATACGCCAATGATACCGAGCGTCGTCACGCAGGTGCTCGCCTGCATGCGGCTGAACACGTCCGGCATAAACAAAATGCCCAGCACGCCGATCAGCGCAAAGAACGCGCCAATTCCGATCAGCACGTCACTGATGATCATCAGCAGATGCAGCATGCTCCTCCCTCCTTCCTTTCGCCAAAAAGCGTCCAACCAGCATCGTGTTCACGACGCCGAGCATCGCGCCGATGATGGCAATATCAAGATAGATCCCCCGGCCGCTGTAAATCGAAAACAGCAGCATCGCACAGCACAGCAATACGTCCGCCGTGTCCGCCGCAACCATGCGATCCGCGCCCGTCGGCCCGGCCACGAGACGGATCAGGCAGGTGACTGCCAGCGCGCCGAAGAAAACGGCAAAGATGATAAGATCTGTCTGGTTCATTTCCAAATCCTCCCGATCCATTTCTCCATGCGGCCCTTGATGCTCTCGCCCGCCTCAGCGCCCGGCCTGTCGGCCTCGATACAATGGACGTAGAAATAGGTCTGTCCGTCCTGCTCGGCAACATCCATGGTAATGGTTCCCGGCGTGAGCGTGATGGAATTGGCCAATGCGGTTTGTCCGTACTCGCTTTTCAGCGAGACCGGAACCTTGACGATGCCGGGCTTGACGTCTTTGCAGCCGCCCAGCACGAGCGCCGCCATGCGGAGGTTGGACTTTATGAGATCCAGCGGGAAAACACAGACCCAATAAAACAGTCCAACAAAGAATTTCAGCGGATTTGCCAGCCAGAATGCGCTCTCATGGATGAAAAAGCGCGCCGAAAACAGGGCAGCCAGCAGACTTACCACCGTACCGGCGATCAGGTTTTGCACATCGACCGTCCAGGTCAGCAGCAGCCAGAACGCAAAACACACGATGAAGGTGGCAATGACCGCCGGAAACTTGGTTTTTCGCAAGGGGGATCATCTCCTTTTCCTTGATATGGTTTACTCAACTTTGAGATTGTCTACATAGAATTCTCGCCCGCGGATCATACGAATCGCGGTGCTCTGACAGCGGGGGCAGCAGGCTTTTTTCCGATCCGCCCCGCCCTCGAAGCCGCAGTCATCACATTGAAAGCGCGCCGCAAGCGGCTCCATGACAAGCGCAGCGCCCTCCGCGCAGCTGCCCCTGGCGGCGATGGGGAAAAACTCCCGCAGGCAGTCCGGCACGAGCCCGGAATACTCGCCGATCGTCAGGCGGATCTCCAGCACCCGCCGAAAGCCCTCCTGCGCCGCCGCGCGCTCGACGATGCCGATGATGCTGCGGGCAATCGCTAATTCGTGCATAAGCTCTGCCGTTCAGCGATCCAGGCAGCTGAAGCAGGGATCGATGCTTGCGATGATCAGCCCCGCATCCGCCACGGTGTTGCCGCGCAGCATGTGCGGGATCGTCGCGGTGTTCTTAAAGGACGGCACGTGGATGCTGATACGGTGGTTGTTGAAGCCGCCGTTGCCGACGACCATGTGGCTCAACTGTCCGCGCGGCGCCTCGTGGCGCTTGACAGCCACGCCCTCCTTGATCTTGAGGAATTTATTGCCGAGGTTGATGGGCCCCTCCGGCAGGTTTTCCAGCGCCTGTCGGATGATCGAAATGCTCTCAAAGCACTCAAGCGCGCGCACGACCACGCGATCGAACACGTCGCCGTCCCGGCAGACGGGCACCTGGAAGCTGAATTCTCCGTAGGCCGAATAGGGGGAATCGCGGCGCACGTCCACGTCCACGCCCGAGGCTCTCGCATGCGGGCCGATCGCACCGAGCCGCAGCGCATCCTCCGTGGTCAGCACGCCGACCTTTTTGGTGCGCAGGGCGATGGTCTTGTCGTCCTGCACGATATCGGTGATGCGCTTGAGCTTCTCCTGCAGCTTGCCACAGCCGGCGAGCAGATCCCGGCGCAGCGCGTCGTCCACGTCGCGGCGCGCGCCGCCGATGGTGACCATCGCGTAGTTGACACGGTTGCCGGTCATCCGCTCAAGCAAATCCATCACGAGCTCGCGCTCGTCCCAGATATGCATAAACATGCTGTCGTGCCCGATGATGTGGCAGGCAATGCCCATCCACAGCAGATGCGAATGCAGGCGCTCCAGCTCCGCCGTGATGACGCGGATGTACTCGCCGCGTCTGGGCGCTTCAAGGCCGTTGAGCTCCTCCACACACATCGCGTAGGTAAAGGCGTGGGAGTGCGAGCAGATGCCGCAGACGCGCTCGACCAGCACCAGCGTCTGGATGGCGTTGCGCTCGGTGGCCAGCTTCTCAATGCCGCGGTGGTTGTAGCCGATAAACACCTCCGCGTCGCATATGAGCTCTCCCTCGGTGTAGAGCCTGGCATGGATCGGCTCCTCCAGCGCAGGGTGGTAAGGGCCGATCGGTACGATATAGCTCATCTTACTGCTCCTCCTTCGTCCTGTTCATGTTGTCGACCAGCTCGCACAGCGGCGTAACCATGATCTGGCCCTTGCCCTGCATCTCCAGCATGTCCTCCGGCAGAAAAAGCCGCCGGGTGGCGTCCAGCCCCTCAAATTCAAGGCCGAAGAGCTCGTTGAGCTCGCGCTCCGGCCAGGAGGCTGCCACGTCGTAGATGTCGCTGATCGACGGCAGCTTCCATTCCCCGACAAGCTGATAGCTTTCGACGTCCGGATCCACCGCGTAATCCCAACTGACCACAATCTGACCGTCCTTGTCGACGTAGCCGTGGATCATCACGAGATAGCGCCCCTCTTTTTTCATGCGCTCTGCGATGGGAACGATCTGATCTCTGGTGATCTGTGTGATTTTATATGCCTGCATACTCCTTCACCTCTATCGTCAATTTTTTCTTTTCAACAAATACGCGGCAGCTGCGCGCCGGAGAGCTTTTGCAGCATCCGGCTGCCGCCCGGCGCGGTCTGCAGCGTCAAACGCCCGGGATATCTCTCCGTCACCGTGCCGATGCACACAGCGTCCTTTCCCTCGGGGCGCCGGCGCATCGCCGCCAGCAGCCGCTCCGCGTCCTCCGGCGCCACGACGCACAGAAGCTTTCCTTCGTTGGCGCAATAGAGCGGATCGAGCCCTAAAAGCGCGCAGGCAGCCTGCACCTCGCCGCGCAGAGGCAGCGCCTCCTCCTGCAGTTCAATGCCGAAGCTTCTGCCCTCGACAAACTCGCACAGCGTCGTCGCTACGCCGCCGCGCGTGGGATCGCGCAGCACGCGGATCGCCGCCCCCGTTTCGAACATCGCCTCGCACAGCGCGCCGAGCGGCGCACAGTCCGAGCACAAGTCGCTCTGCAGCATGCCGCTTCGCGCGAGCATGATCGCCGTACCGTGATCGCCGATCGTACCGGAGACGAGCACCGCGTCGCCCGGGCGTATTGCATCCGGACAGAGGCCCGGATGCTCTAAAAAGCCGACGCCGGCGGTGTTGACGTAAATTTTATCGCCGCGCCCGCGCTCGACCACCTTGGTGTCGCCGGTGACGATCTGCACGCCCGCCTCATCGGCGGCCGCGCGCATCGAGGCGAGCACGCGCTCCAAATCCCGCAGCGGAAGCCCCTCTTCCAGAATGAGCGCACAGCTTAAGTACTTCGGCGTTCCGCCGCCCATGCACAGGTCGTTGACCGTGCCGCAGACGGCAAGCCTGCCGATATCCCCGCCGGGAAAAAAGATGGGATCTACCACGAAGCTGTCGGTGGAAAAGACCAGCTTCTCCGCGCCGGAAAGCAGCGCACCGTCGCCCAGCGCGCGCAGCGCGGGGTTTTCAAAGGCGGGTACGATATATTCTTCGATCAAGCGGGCCGTCTTTTTTCCCCCGCTGCCGTAGTCCAAAGTAATCAATTCGTCCATAGCTACACCGTCTGATATTGATAGGCCGCCGCGCAGGCGCCCTCCGAGGAGACCATGCAAGGCCCTACCGGATCCTCCGGCGTGCACTTCGCGCCGAAGAGCGGGCAGTCGCCCGGCCGGCAGCGGCCGCAAATCACATCACCGCAGCGGCAGGCCGTCGTCTGTTTTGCCGACGGCGTGGAAACGCCGAATTTCTTTTCCGCATCAAAAGCCGCCAGCTCTTCCCGCAGCCCGAGGCCGCTGTTTTCGATCTCGCCAAGGCCGCGCCAGCAGTCGCGCCGCGCTCGCAGGCAGCGCTCGAGCATCGCCCGTGCCAGCTGGTTGCCCTGCGCGCGCACCGCGCGCGGATAGGCGTTTTCCAATGCTGCCCGGCCCTCGCTCAGCTGCCGCAGCAGCAGATACAGCGCGCGTAAAATCTCCGCCGGCTCAAAGCCGCCCACGACGGCAGGCAGGCCGTATTCCTCCGGCAGAAAGCGGAAGCCCTCCGCGCCAATGATCGTCGCCACGTGTCCGGGGCAGAGAAACGCCTGCACCGAAACATCCTTTTGCGCCAGCAGCGCGCGCAGCGCAGGCTCGACGGTTTTGAGCATCGACCAGACGGAAAAATTTTTCACGCCCTGCTCGCGCGCCGCCAGCACCGCCGCGGCGGTGCCGGGCGCAGTAGTCTCAAAGCCGACGCCGAGAAAAACCACTTCCTTATCGGGGTTTTTCGCAGCAAGGCCGACAGCGTCGAGCGGAGAATAAACGAGCTCCACCCGCGCGCCCTGCGCGCGGCGGCGCTGCAGACTGTCGCCGGGGACGCTGCCCGGCACGCGCAGCATGTCGCCGTAGCAGGCGAGAATCAACCGCGGCTCCATCGCCAGCGTCAGCGCCGCGTCAATCTGCTCGCTCGCCGTCACACAGACGGGGCAGCCGGGGCCGGAGAGCAGCTCCACGCCCGGCGGCAGCAGCGTCTTCAGCCCGGCGCGGGCAATCGACATCGTATGCGTACCGCAGACCTCCATCAGCCGCGCCTGCAGCGGCGGGAGCTTTCGGATTTCCTCCAGCCAGAAAGCCGCTTCAGCGTGCATCGCGCAGCGCCTCCCAGTCCGCCAGATCCTCCAGCGCCTGCTGCTCCGGCAGACGCTCGATGGCAAAGCCCGCGTGGACGATCACGTAGTCGCCGAGCTTCGGATTGTCAATGAAATCAACGCGGATCGCGCGGCGCAGCCCGAGGGACTCGCCGATGGCGTCCTTGCCGTGGATCTCAATCAGTTTTAAAGGCGCTGCCAGACACATCGTTCTCTGTTTCCTCCATTTTCGCCTGTGCGATCATCAGCTGTCCCAGCGACAGCCCTTCGTCGTTGCAGGAGACCCGGCGGTGCTTCCAGACCCGAAAGCCCGCCTGCTCCAGAAGCGGCGGCAAGCGCCGCATCAAAATCATGTTCTGAAAGCTGCCGCCCGAGAGCGCCACGTCGTTCAACCCCGTCTGCTCCCGCGCTGCGCGGCAGAGCGCCAGCGCCACGCGCAGCAGGGTATTGTGAAAACGCCCGGCAATCTCGCCGACGGGAATGCCGGCGTCACGCTCGCGCACGAGCTCCCGGATCATCTCCCGCCAGTCAAAGCGCAGGGGCGCGCCCGCCAGAACCACAGAGTATTCGCCTTCCGCCTCCGTCGCCGCAGCCTCCAGCAGCACGGCGCCCTGCCCCTCGTAGGAGGCGCGTCTTTTGAGGCCGAGGATCGCGGCCACGCCGTCAAAAAGGCGTCCCATACCGCTCGAGAGCGGGCAGGAGAGCTTTGCCGTCAGAAGCTTTTCGTAAGCCTCCGCCGCCGGAATCTCTCCGGTCTCGCAGCCGGACTCTCGCAAAAGCGCGAAGGCAATGCGTTCGAGCTCCTTGACCGCACGGTCGCCGCCGACAAGAGGGATCGGCCGGATCGAGCCGAAGCGCGTAAAGCCGTGATAATCGCCGATCAGGCACTCGCCGCCCCAGCTCGTGCCGTCCTCGCCGTAGCCGACGCCGTCCCAAACGAGACCGATGAGCTTTTGATCCAGGCCGTTGTCCGCCATGCAGGCGGCCAGGTGCGCATGATGGTGCTGCACCGCGAGCGCGGGAATTTTTTCCGCCGCGCCGCGCTCGGCGGCGTAAAGCGTGGAGAGGTAATCGGGGTGTTTATCGTGAACGAGCAGCGCAGGAACGACGTCGAAAAGCCGCTCAAAGTGGCGGATCTGCGCGGCATAGTGCTCATAGCTGTCCATATTTTTCAGATCGCCGATGTGCTGTGAGGGAAAAACATGGCTTCCTCGGGACAGGCAGAAGCTCGCCTTCTGCTCCGCGCCGCAGGCGAGGATCGGCGGCAGCGTCCGCGCCATCTCCAGCGGAAACGGCACATAGCCGCGGCTGCGGCGGGCGAAGTACTCCGCCCCGTCGAGCACCCAGCACAGCGAATCGTCGCAGCGCGTCTGGATCTCCCGGTCGTGCAGCAGGAAGCCGTCGGCCACGCCGGAGAGCTTCTTCAGCGCATCCGCGTCGTCCTTGATGATCGGCTGATCCGAAAGGTTGGCGCTCGTCATCACCAGCGCCGGAAACCGCTCGTCCATGAGCAGGATGTGCAGCGGCGTATAGGGCAGCATCAGACCCAGATCGCCGTTTTCACTTAAGTACCAAAGCCCCGGCTCCCGTTTTTTCAGGAGCACGATGGGCTTTTGCGGACTGTCCAGCACGGCTTCCTCCGCCGCGCTGAGCTCGCACAGCGCCCGCGCCGCGTCCAGATCGCGGCACATCAGCGCAAAGGGGCGCTCGTCGCGCTGCTTTCTCTGCCGCAGGCGGCGCACCGCCGCCGCGTCGTCACAGCGGCAGGCCAGGTGCATCCCGCCAAGCCCCTTGACGGCGACGACGCCGCCGCCAAGCAGCGTTTTTTGCGCCAGCGCAATCGCGTCGCCCGCGCGCTCCCGCCCCGCCGCGTCCAGATACCGCAGGCGGGGGCCGCAGACCGGGCAGCAGTCCGGCTGCGCGTGGTAGCGGCGGTTTTCGATGTCGTGGTATTCCCGCTCGCAATCCGGACACATCGGAAACTTTTGCATCGAGGTCTTCGCCCGGTCGTAGGGAATGTCGCGAATAATGGTGAAGCGCGGGCCGCAGTTGGTGCAGTTGATGAAGGGATAGCGATAGCGCCGGTCGCGCGGGTCGAACAGCTCCCGGCGGCAGTCGGCGCAGACGGCAGCGTCCGGGGAGATCAGCGTCTTGCGCAGCGCCTCGGTGCAGCTGCCGCGAATCTCAAAATCCGGAAAGTGACTAAGCTGCGCGCTGTACGCCGTTTCGACGCGCTCGATCAGCGCCAGCCGCGGTGCGCGCCGCGGCAGCTCGCCGACAAAACGCTCCAGTACCGCGCGCTCGCCCTCCAACTCCAGCGTCACGCCGGAGGAGGTGTTTTGGATGAAACCGCGCAGACCATAGTCCTTCACCAGTCTGTGGATGAACGGGCGAAATCCGACGCCCTGCACGATGCCGTGGATTTTGATAATCGCTCGTTCCACTCTGTGGCGCCCCTTCCGCCCGGTCTTATCGCCGCGGCCAAATATTTCTCCATTATTGTATTATAAACTTTTCTCGTTAGCTTGACAAGAAAAGAGATTTTTTTGACAATCTTTGTCTCTTATTCGATCTCAATTTCCTCCTGGCGAAGGCTTTCCGCATGGAGATAAATTCTCACCTCCTGCTGCTGATCGCTGAGGCAGCGCAGCTCGTAGCAGGGGATGCTCCGCCCGTCCGCGCCGGCAATGCTGACGCGGCGCAGCTCCTGCAGCTTCAAGCCCTCCGGCAGGCGCTGCCTCAGCGTCTCCTCGTCCTGTGCCCAGCGCTCCGGCGCAAGCTTCTCGCCCGCGTTTGCAAAGGACAGCGCATACAGCGAGCCGTCATCGAGCGCAACGCTGACGGAGATCGCGCGCTCAAGAGGCGTCACGCCCGCCGTCTCGGCGCTGTATCGCAGATCCAGCAGTTCCCCGCGCTCCTCGCTGCGTTCCAGCCGCAGCCGCCGTACGCCGATCGCAGTCAGAGCCTTTTCCGCCGCAGCGCGCGCCTGCTCCTCGCTGATATTCCGCTCGCTGACAAGGCGCTCGTCGCGCAGAGCCTCCACGCCCGCCGCCGTCACCGTGAGCGTTTGGCTACCGTGCGTCAGAAGCAGGCAGCCCTGATCCTCATAGCTTGCGGTTATCTCCAGCTCCTCCGGCGCACAGCCAAGCAGCTGCGCCGCCTGTTCTCTCGCGCGCGTCTCGTCCACCGGCTGCGCGTCTTTTTCCTCCCGCGCCGAATAGCGCCCCGGGTAGACCGGCGCATCCACGCCGGAAAAGCCCTGCGCGTAGCTGCCGAGCTGCTCGCTCAAAAACCGCGGCGCCTCGTCCAGCACGTTGGCAATCTGCCGTTCGCGGCGATCCATCTCGATCGTTCCGTCCGCCAGGTCTTGCTGCATACCCTCCATCGCCTCGGCCAGCGCCGCCGCCGTCTGCGACAGCTCGACGAGCTTTTCCCGCTGTTCGTCCTGAAAGCCCTGCTCCGCCGCCTCGCGGCAGAGGGTGTACGCGTAATCGCCCGCGAGACCGAGAAATCGCTTGAGTTCCATCATCTCCACGGTAGAAAATGGCAGCGCGGACAGCGCCGTGCCCGCTCTCTGCGCGTCGGCGTAGCTCTCGGCGCAGACCTTGGCGCACATCGCCCCATCGGCGGCGTACAGGCTCTTTTGCAGGGAGCGGCTGAACGCGTCGAGCGCATCGACGGTCTCGGCAAAGGCGCGCTCGGCGTCGACCGCCGTCTGACGGCGGTAGTCCTCAAGCTTCAAAAACCCAAGCAGCGCGAGCGCGCCGAGCAGCACGAAGGCCGCCGTCAGAAAAGAAATCAGGCGAGCGGCGCCTCGCCGGGACATGCTTTTGCGTGTTTTTCGTTTCATAAAAAATCACCTCTTTTTGCCATAGTCTTTGCAAAAAGAGGCGATCGTATGTGTTTTTTGTTTGTATCAGTTCAGCTTTTCAAGACCGATGCGAAGACGTCGCAGCGTCTCCTCACGGCCGAGGATGCGGCAAATCTCCACCGCGCCGCCGGGCGTGACGCTCTTGCCTGCAGCGGCGATGCGCACGGGCCACATGACGACGGAATTCTTCACGCTCTCGCGCTCGGCCAGACCGGTCATCGCGCCAAGGATGTGCTCGTCGTCCCAGACGGGCAGCCGCTCAAAGATCGGCAATACCAGCGCAAGCATATTTTTGCTGCTCTGCTCGTCGGACTTGGACTTCTTATGCACAAAGAGCTCGGTCTCGTAGTCCGGCAGCGCGTCGAAAAAGTCCAGCTTCTCCGGAATATCGGTCAGCACCTCCGTGCGCTGCTGCAAAAGCGCGGCGATCGCGGCGGCGTCGTAGTTCTCGTTTTTCACGGCAGAGCGGATATAGGGCTCGGCCACGGCGGCGAAGCGCTCCGGGCTCATTGCGCGGATATACTCGCTGTTGAAGTAGCGCAGCTTGTCGATGTCAAAAATCGCCGGGGACTTGGAAATGCCCGCGAGGTCAAAGGCTTCCTGCAGCTCGGCGAGGCTGAAAATCTCGCGCTCGCCGCGCGGGCTCCAGCCCAGCAGCGCCACATAGTTGAGCACCGCCTCCGTCAGATATCCCTGCGCGATCAGATCCTCGTAGGAGGGATCACCGTGGCGCTTGGACATCTTGTGCTGCGCGTCGCGCATAACGGGCGAACAGTGGACGTAGCGGGGCACCTCCCAGCCAAAGCCCTCATAGAGGAGATTGTACTTCGGCGAGGACGAGAGATATTCACTGCCGCGCACGACGTGGGTAATGCCCATCAGATGGTCGTCCACGACGTTGGCAAAGTTATACGTGGGCAGGCCGTCGCGCTTGATGAGCACCTGATCGTCCAGCGTCGTATTTTCTACGGTAATATCACCAAAGATCTCGTCGTGGAAGGTGGTCGTCCCTTCGTGGGGTACGCGCTGGCGGATGACGTAGGGCTCGCCTGCGGCGGCGCGGCGCTCGGATTCCTCCGCGCTCATCGCGCGGCAGGGGTCGTCGGCGCGGTCAAATTCGCCCGTGTCCTCCTCGCTCTCGGTCTTCTCACAGAAGCAGCGGTAGGCGTGGCCGCGCGAAACCAGAAGCTCCGCGTACTCCTTGTAGAGCGGGCGGCGCTCGGTCTGCACGTAGGGGCCGACGGGGCCGCCGACGTCCGGCCCCTCGTCGTGACGCAGGCCGCACTCAGCCATGGTCTTGTAAATCACGTCCACCGCACCTTCCACCAGACGCCCCTGATCGGTGTCCTCGATGCGCAGAATAAACTTGCCGCCCTCGTGACGGGCAATCAGATAGGTATAGAGCGCGGTGCGCAGGTTGCCGACGTGCATATAACCCGTGGGCGAGGGCGCAAAGCGCGTACGCACCTCGTTTTTCGGGATGCGCGCCTCCATCTCGTTGAACCATGCCGTATCTTTCATAGGAAAAACCTCCGTGTACTAACAATGCGTGCTCTTATTGTATTTTTTTCGTTTCATATTGTCAAGATGAACTTGTTTTGATAAAATAAACGGCAAGCAGTTTTCAAGAAGCGAGGTGCTTTGCATGGACAACACGACGGAAAAGAAAAAAATCATGCTCTCGGGCATTAAGCCCACGGGCGATCTCACGCTCGGCTCCTATCTCGGGGCGATCAAAAACTGGGCGGAGCGCGCCGAGCAGTTCGACTGTTATTATTTCATGGCGGATCTGCACGCGCTGACCACGCGCAACGACCCGGCGCTGCTGCGCCGCCGTACGCTCGAGCAGCTGGCGCAGTATGTCGCCTGCGGGCTCGATCCGCAGAAAAACACGCTCTTCATCCAGAGCCACGTGCCCGCGCACGCCGAGCTCGGCTGGATTCTCAACTGCTACACCATGTTCGGCGAGCTCAGCCGCATGACGCAGTTTAAGGATAAGAGCGCGAAAAACGCCGACAACATCAACGGCGGCCTGTTCACCTATCCCTCGCTGATGGCGGCGGATATCCTGCTGTACCAGCCGGACTTCGTCCCCGTCGGCGACGATCAGAAGCAGCACGTCGAGCTGACGCGTGATATCGCCAACCGCTTTAACAATCTCTACGGCGAGACCTTCCGCATGCCGGAGCCTTTTATCCCGAAGGTGGGCGCGCGCGTGATGGATCTGCTCAATCCGCACAGCAAGATGTCCAAGTCCGACGAGGTCGGCAACGGCCGCGTCTGCCTGATGGACGCGCCGGAGGATATCATGCGCAAATTCAAGCGCGCCGTGACCGACTCCGACAGCGAGCGCTGCGTACGCTACGCCCCGGAGGAAAAGCCCGGCGTGGCAAACCTCATGAGCATTTACGCCGCCGTCACCGGCAAAAGCTTTGCCGAAATCGAGGCAGAATTCGAGGGTCAGGGCTACGGCGTCTTCAAGCCCACCGTCGGCGAGGCCGTCGTCGAGACCCTCCGCCCGATCCGCGAGGAGGCAACGCGCATCATGAAGGACAAGGCCTATTTGGAAAATCTCTGCCGCGAGGGCGCGGAGCGCGCCTCCTATATCGCCAACAAGACCCTGCGCAAGGTCTACAAAAAAGTCGGCCTCGTCGCAAGATAAGTCGCGCAAAGCGCTACAAACAAACCCACTTTTCTGTTGGTAAGCTGCGCCGGACGGCGTATTATGCCAGCAGCGATACAGCAAAGGACTTGTTCTATGGAAACAATCAGCGAAAAAAGGGAACGGGCGGTGCTGGCCGGGCTTTCTGCGGCAAGCATGGACGAGAGCGAGCGCTCCACGGAGCAGTCGATGGAGGAGCTGGCCGCGCTGGTGGACACCGCCGGCGGCGACACCGTCGCCATCGTGATGCAAAGCCGCTCCACACCGGATCCCCGCAGCTTCATCGGCGACGGCAAAGTGCAGGAGCTCAAGGAGCTGATCGCGGCCAACGACTGCGATCTCGCCGTTTTTGACAACGAGCTGAGCCCCTCGCAGATGCGTGTGCTGAGCGAGGAGCTGGGCGTCAAGGTGCTCGACCGCAGCGGCCTGATCCTTGACATCTTCGCCCAGCGGGCGCAGACGCGCGAGGGCAAGCTCCAGGTAGAGCTGGCGCAGTATAAATATCTGCTCCCCCGCCTGACCGGCATGTGGACGCATCTGGTGCGCCAGACCGCCTCCGGCGGCCGCTCGCCCATCGGCACGCGCGGCCCGGGCGAAACACAGCTTGAAACCGACCGCCGGCACATCCGCCGTAAGCTCCAAAAATTAGAGGAGGAGCTGGCCGCGGTGCGCAAGGTGCGCAGCACGCAGCGGCGGCGGCGCGAGAAAAACGCCATGCCCGTCGTGGCGCTCGTCGGCTACACCAACGCCGGCAAGTCCACACTTCTCAACCGGCTCACCGGGGCGGGTATCCCTGCCAACGACCGTCTGTTCGACACGCTCGATACCACCACACGCCGCCTGATGGTCGATGAGACGACGGAGATTTTGCTCTCGGACACCGTCGGCTTCATCCGCAAGCTGCCGCATCATCTGGTAGAAGCCTTTAAGGCGACGCTGGAGGAACTCAGCTACGCCGACGTGCTGCTGCACGTGATCGACATCTCCTCGCCCGAATGGGAGGAGCAGGCGCGGGTTGTGGACACGCTGATTCGCCAGCTTGGCGCGGAGGCAACGCCCTGCCTGCACGTATATAACAAATGCGACGCCTATTTCGGCATCCTGCCCCACGGCGAAGACCTGGTCTGTCTGTCCGCCAAAAGCGGCGAGGGCACCGACGCGCTGGTGGCCAGGCTCTCGCAGATGCTTGCGCGCGGCAAGCGCCGCGTGACGCTGCGTCTGCCCTATGTGCAGGCCGGACTGGTCGATCTGCTCAACCGCGAGGGCGCAGTGCTGCGCCTCGACTACGGCGACGAGGGCATCGACTGTGAGGCGATTGTCACGCCCAATCTCTACGGACGGCTCAAGGACTACATCCCGGATTATCGGGAGGAAAAAGAGCCCTGGGAGGACTGATGCGATATGGGAGAAAAAAGCATCCGGATTCTTGGCCCGGAGAGCGAAGAAGACCTGATTGCCTTTGAGCACCGCTGCTTTTTGACCGATCACTGGAAAAAAGAGGACTGGCGCGAGCTGTTGTCGGATCCTCGCGCCGTCTACTACGCGATGTTTGACGGAGAGCGGCTGGTCGGCAACGTGTTTATTTACGACTGGCAGGGCGAGAACGACTATATCAAGATCATGAGCCTCGCCGTCCACCCGGACAGCCGGGGGCGCGGTCTTGCGCGCGAACTGCTGCGGCATGTCAGGACAGCGGCGGAAAAGCCGGGTATCCGGCGCGTCTGCGCGGAAACGCGCGCCTCCAACGCCGCCATGCAACGGGTCTTTGACGCCTGCGGCTATCGGCTCAGCAAGATCGAGGAGGGTCTCTTCGACGACCCTCCCGAGAGCGGATATAAATATGTGCTGACGCTTTGACGCGGCGTGCGCGGCCGGCGCGCAGGCCTTGCCTGTGCGTCCCTGCTTGGGCGGCGCCCTCGGCCCGCCCAGGCGTGCTTTTAGAAATACAGCCCCGGGAGCTCAGGCTCCCGGGGCTGTCTGTGTTTTGATTGGCTTTTGTATAATCCGAACGCCAAATTATTTCGGCGCCCTCCACGGCGCGGGGCGCAGGGTCTCTCCGGCGGGCTCCGGCTTGAGCCGCCCGGCGCTGAGATCGAAGATCCGCGCGCTGAAATCCTCCGCGCGCGCCTCGGGCAGCAGCAGCGTCAGCGTCACCTCCGCGCCGTAGTCCTGCTCAAGCGTCACCGCGTCAAAGGCCTCCGCCTCGAGCTTCACGCGCTCCAAAAGCGCGTAGGGGCAGCGCAGGCGCAGCTGCTTCCAGCGCCGCACAACGGAAACGCCCGCCGCGTCCAGCGCGTCTTTCGCGCTCTGGGTATAGGCGCGCAGCAGCCCGCCCGTACCGAGCAGCACCCCGCCGAAATAGCGCGTCACCACGCACACGGCGTTCGTTACGCCCTCGCGGCGAAAGACCTCCAGCATCGGCAGCCCCGCCGAGCCCTGCGGCTCGCCGTCGTCCGAGTATCGCTCAACGCCGTCGCGCAGCAGATAGCACCAGCAGTTGTGCCGGGCGTCGTGGTAGGTCTTTTTCATCTCCGCAACGAAGGCGCGCGCCTCTTCCTCGGTTTCCGCCGGACGCACGTGTCCCAAAAAGCGTGATCGCTTTTCCGTTAGCTCCGCCTCGCCCGCGCCGCCGGGGATATAAAACTCGCTCATCGTCTTGCTCCTGTTTTTCCCGGAGCGCTCAGCCCAGCGCCTCCATCTCCTCGATCAGCTCGCCGAAGAGCGCCAGCGCAGAGTTGACCGGCTCGGGGCTGGACATGTCCACGCCCGCGATCTTCAGCAGAGAGATGGGGTCGGTGCTGCTGCCGCCGGAAAGGAACTTCTTGTAGTCGGCGACCGCCGGCGCGCCCTCGGCGAGGATGCGGTTGGCGATGGCGACGGCGGCGGAGAAGCCCGTGGCGTACTGGAACACGTAATAGTTGTAGAAAAAGTGCGGGATGCGCGCCCATTCCAGCGCGATCTGCGGATCGGAGATCATGTCCGGGCCGAAGTAAAGCGCGTTGAGCGCCCGGTATTTCTCGCTCAGCGCCTCCGCCGTCAAGGTCTCGCCGTTTTCGGACATGCGGCCCATCATCAGCTCAAACTCGGCGAACATGGTCTGACGATAGACCGTGCCCTTGAAGGAGTCGAGGAAGTGGTTGATGAGATAGGCGCGCTCCTTCTTGTCCGTGGTCTTCGACAGCAGGTGGCGCATCAGCAGCACCTCGTTGCAGGTGGAGGCGACCTCCGCCACGAAAATCACGTAATCGCTGGTGCAGACGGGCTGGTGCTGGCAGCTGTGATAGCTGTGCAGTGCGTGTCCCATCTCGTGAGCAAGGGTAAACATGCTGTCGAGCGTGTCCTTATGGTTGAGCAGAACGTAGGGGTGGGGGCGGGAGTTTCCGGAGGAATAGGCGCCGCCGCGCTTGCCCTCGTTTTCATAGACGTCGATCCAACGCTGCTCAAAGCCCTCTTTCAGAAGCGCAACGTAGTCCTCACCCAGCACGGACAGGGCGTCGAGCACGGTGGCCTTGGCCTCCTCGAAGTCGATGCTACGCGCCGCGTCCGCCACGATGGGGGTATAGACGTCGTACATGTGCAGCTCGTCCACGCCGAGCAGCTTCTTGCGCAAGGCCACGTAGCGGTACATCTTATCGAGGTTGGCGTGCACCGCCTCGATCAGGTTGGTGTAGACGGCGACGGGCACCTCGGTGCGGTCGAGACTGGCCTCAATGGTGCTGCCGTATTTGCGCGCCTGGCTGAAGAAGCGCAGCTGCTTGAACTGAGCGTCCAGCGTGGCGGCGATGGTGTTTTTATACTCGTCGATGCGGCCGTAGAGCGTCTCAAAGGCGTTGCGGCGCAGCACGCGGTCGTCGCTCTCCATCAGCGGGCCGTAGCTGCCGCCGGTCAGCGCGTGTTCCTCGCCCTTTCCGTCCTTGACGGAGGGGTACTTCAGATCGGCATTGCGAAAGACGCTGCCGATGTTCTCCGGCGCGCGGGAAATCTCCCCGGCGGAGGCAAGCAGCCGCTCCTCCTGTGCCGAGAGGATGTGCGCGGCGCGGCGGCGGATCTGATACAGGCTGCGGCGATAGGTCTCCAGCTCCGGCTGGGCGACATAGAAGAGATTGAGTCTGTCCTCGTCGATGGCCATGATCTCGGGCGTAGCAAAGGCGCCGGCGCTGGAAATGGCGATCAGGCAGCTCATGGCCTTGCCGCGCATATCCTGATAGACGGCATTCGCCTGATCCTGGTCGTTTTTGCAGCTGGCATAGCCGTAAAACGGCGACAGACGCAGCTCCAGCTCGTCCTGCGCGCGCAGGTACTCGAGCAGGGTCTCGGCGCTCTCGCCCAGGCGTCCCTGATAGCCCGCGATCTTCGCAGGCATGTCTTTGAGCGCCTCATACTCGGCCATCCATGCCTCGTCGCTTTCGAACATATCTTTCAAATTCCAGGTATAGGCCTCCGGTACCTCGCTGCGCTTGGTTTTGGGATCAATCATTGCTGGGGTCTCCTTTCCTGTTATTATCATGAATAAGCATATTCTACCACACAGCGCCCCTGCATGCCAAGCCCCGACGCACGTTTTCCTGCAAAAGCACGGCAAGAGGTGAATATACTTGGTAAAAGAAGCGAAAGGAGGACTTCGATGGACGTTTATATCGTTCGCCCGGGAGATACGCTGTACGCGCTCGCCCGGCGTTATTCGACGACCGCAGAGCGCCTTGCGCGGCTCAATCAGCTGGATGATCCGGGTCGCCTGCTGCCCAATCAGGCGCTGCTGGTGCCCGGCGGCACAGCCGTGGATCGGCAGGAGATCCTCGTCAACGCCTACGCCTACCCTGAAATCTCCGACGCCGTGCTTGCGGAAACGCTGCCGGGCATCAGCTTTCTCTGCCCTTTCTCCCGGCGCGTGACCCCCGGCGGCGCGCTCGCGCCGCTGGACGACGCACGCATCGTATCGGCGGCGCTGGCCCAAGGCGTCGCCCCCTTTCTCACCGTGACCAATCTCAGCGAAAGCGGCGGCTTTTCCAGCGATCTCGCTCACGCCGTCTTTACCGATCAGCAGGTACAGGACACTACCGTCGCCAGCATCCTCGACACCCTCTCTCAAGGGCGCTGGGCGGGCGTCAATTTGAACTTTGAATACGTCTATCCCTTCGACCGGGAGAGCTATAACCAGTTTTTGCGCCGTCTGTCCGAGCTTCTGCACGCGCGCGGCTGGTATCTGTCCACCGCCATCGCGCCCAAGGAAAGCGCCGGACAGGAGGGTCTGCTCTACAGCGCCCACGACTACGCCGCCCATGGTCGCTGGGCAGACTGGGTGGTGCTGATGACCTATGAGTGGGGCTATACCTATTCCGCGCCGCAGGCCGTCTCTCCGGTCAATCGCATCCGCCGCGTACTCGATTACGCCGTGACGCAAATGCCGACAGGCAGCATTCTGATGGGCTTTTCCAACTACGGCTATCGCTGGCGTCTGCCCTGGCGGCAGGGTGACGCAGCCACCGTCATCTCCAACGCCGCCGCCATCAATCTCGCCGTCTCCGTCGGAGCGGAGCTGCGTTATGACGAACTGGCGCAGGCGCCCTGGTTTACCTACGCCGACAGCAGCGGACAGCGCTACGTCGTCTGGTTTGAGGACGCGCGCAGTGTGCGCGCCCGGCTTTCTCTGGTCAAAGAATACGCGCTGGCAGGCTTCAGCTGGTGGACCATCAACCGCCTTTTCCGCGCCGGTTTGCAGCTCAGCGCCGCAGATTTTGACATCTTGAAAATTTTGTAAAAAAGACAAAGCGTGTCGAAGTGTGTCACTTTTTGCACAAATTTGTAGGCTTTTCTCCCCACTTTGACGCAAAAAAGCCTTAAAAATTGTTAACACGCGCCACTTTCGACGGTTTTCGCTTGCCTTTTACACGCTTTTAGGCTAAAATAACAGCAACCCGAGAAAAACGCTGTTTTTCACGGCCGCAAGGCCATGTTTGAACAAAAGCAGATAGAAAGGAGTTTTATTTTGCTATGAAGCGTAACTGCCAGGCAGGCTTTTTTCGCCTGCTGTGTCTGGCCCTGTGCGCCGCGCTCTGTCTGAGCCTGGCCGCATGTGGCGCCGACAAGGCCGCGCCGGAAGAGGAGCCGAAGCAGGAAACTCTCGCAGAAGCCACCCCGGCGCCCACGCCCGCTCCCACCCCGGTGCCCACGCCGACGCCCACGGTGGAAAGTCTGGCGATCCACTACATGGGAGAGCCCATCAAGGACAACGATTGCACCGCCAAAGTCGGCGAAACCCTGCCCTTGTCCATTGTCTGTGTGCCGGGAGGCGTCTCCGGCGTAGTCGAATGGAGCGTTGACAAAACCTGTGAGGCCTCCTTCGAGCTGACCGTCAGCGAGAGCGATCCCTATCGCTGTGAGCTGCGCTGTATCAGCATCCTGCCCGACGGCGCGGGCGGCGCCAAAATCACCGCCACGCTCTACGGTGTGAGCGCATCGATCCTCGTGCACGTGCTGCCCGGCGAGGGGGGCATCACCACGCTGAAAAAGGCCGACGCCGATCAGACGGTGGAGATCTGCCGCGGACGCGGTGAAAATCCGGTCTACGAATTCACCATCACCCCCGGCTATGAGACCCGTCTGTGCGCCAAGGCGCTCAAAGGCGGCAATGTAGAGAACGTCGTCTGGTCGATGGACGAGGAGGCCGCCAAGGTGCTCTGCTTCACGCCCAGTCAGGCACATCCCGGACAAATGCTGCTCGAGTGCTTTGGCCCGCTTCCCGCGGGACACAGCTTTGTGGAGATCTACGCCGAGCTCGACGGCGTCAAAACCACCTGCCGGGTCTATATTGCCGAGTAATCTCCGCGCACTTTTCTTGATTTTTGCCTCCGTCCACGGTATAATACCGGACGGAGGCGATTTTATTGCACAAAGCTTCATTTTTGAAAAAGACACTGCCGCCGCTGCTGGCCTTACTGCTTCTTTGCGCCTGCGGCAGCCCGATATATGAGCCGGAGCCCAGCCCGACGCCGTCTCCGGAGCCGACGAGCGCAGCGACGCCGGAGCCCACGCCCGAACCGACGCCTGAGCCCACACCGGAACCGACCCCGGAGCCCACGCCCGAACCGACGCCCGAGCCCACGCCGGAGCCGCCGGCCGAGGAGCTGGACGTCCAGATTTTTAACGCCGCCGGAGAACGGCTGCACCTGCTGACCGACGACTATCTCGCCTCGCGTTACACCGTAGACGAGGCGCTCACAATTCGCTGCGAGCAGCCCATCGGCGCTATCTATCTGGTCTGGTATGACGAGCCCGCGCCCTTTACGCTGACGGGCGACGGCGTCGCCACGGCGGGTGGGCAGCGCGGATGGCTGCACGAATTTATCAAGCTGGACGCGCCCGCCGCCGAGCTGACGCTCAGCGCCAACGGCGCGCCCCTGAGCGAGCTGCGCGTCTTCTCCCCCGGCGCAGTCAACGAGGATATGGCGCAGCTCTGGCAGGAGCCGACGGAGCCCGTGGATCTGCTGCTTTTCCCGGCGCATGCCGACGACGACATTCTATATATGGGCGTAATCATCGCCCAGAGCCTGGATCAGGAGCTAACGGTACAGCTGGCCTATCTCACCAAGCACGCCACCGAGTTGGAGCGCGAGCACGAGCGGCTCAATGCGCTCTATGCCCTCGGTGTGCGCAGCTATCCCATCATTCTCGGCGAGCCGGATCATTTTGTGCACAGCCTGAGCGAGGCGGAGTCCCGCTATGACCGGGAAAAAATTATCGACTATCAAGTGACGATGATCCGGCGCTTTCAGCCGCTGATCGTACTCGGCCACGACCTGCGCGGCGAGTATGGTCACGGCGCACACATGCTGTACGCCGACTGCCTGATGAACGCGCTGGAATATGCCGCCGATGAAACACAGTATCCGGATTCCGCCGCACAGTACGGAACGTGGAACGTGCCGAAAACCTATCTGCATCTGGCAAAAACCAACCAAATGGTGCTGGACATCGACAGCCCGCTGGAACGCTATGAGGGGCGCAGCGCCTATCAGGTCGCCCAAATCGCGATGAAGCATCATGTCTCGCAGGTCGTGGAATACGGCTTTGCCGTCTGCCGCGACGGGAGTGTGCGCGACTGCCGCTACTGGGGTCTGGTGCGCACGCTCGTGGGCGAAGACAGCGGAAAGGATATGTTTGAACACCTGGAGCGGCGCGAAGGCGAGGCCTGACGCGCCAACGACAAAGGAGGCTCGCCCATGCGATGGAAAAACGCCGCATTGACGGCGCTGATCGCGGCGCTGCTGCTCGGCGGCTGCACGCCGGTCCTCGCGCCGCAGGAGAGCGCGCTTTCCCCGGCGGCCGGCACACAGGCGCCGGTTGCCACAGATCCCCCCGCACCGACCGGCGTCTGGAAAGGCGACGCCCCTGCCGCGGCGGCACTGGCCGTGACGCTTGCGCCGGAGCTTTCCTCCCCGCCTCCGCTCGCGCCAGCCGCCGTCTCCCTGGATATCGACGCCGCAGGGCACTGTCTGCTGCGCTGCGATTATTCGCCCTGCGCCGAACCGTTGCGCGACGCGCTGACAGAGTTTCTGCGCGCGCTCTGGGCCGAAGAGGGCGAGAGCTATCCGGGCGCAAAGCCCGATGAGATTGCCGCCGTGCTTCTGGAGGAGCGTCTGCCGCCGCCGCTGCTGCTTCACGGTACACTCGCGCCGGACGGGCGTGAAATCCGCTGGGAGCGCGGCGAAGTCTCGCCGCTTACATGCAGCGAAAACGAACTGACGCTGTCCCTGCCCGGCTGGGGCGAATTGTCTCTGCTGCGCAGCGGCGAATGATTCTCCGTATCATTCGCCCGATATTTATTACAAGGATGACAAGGCAAAAGAGCTGGGCTCTTTTGTCGAGCGGCTTTGTTTACGCAAAGCTGCTCCGTGCAACGCTTCCCGGCCTTGCACCATCCGATCATCGTTATAACAAATTGCAAGGAGGGCCTTGTCATGAAAAAGATCCTGATGCTCGGCACGGGAGGCACCATTGCCTCCGAAAAAAGCCCGGACGGGCTGACCCCGGAACTGACGCCGGAGCAGCTTTTGCGCGCTGTGCCCGCTATCCGTACGATCTGCGAGGTTGACTGTCTGTCTCTGTTTTCCATTGACAGCACCAACATCACGCCCGCGCACTGGATCGATATCGCCCGTGCGCTGCGTGAAAACTACGATTCCTACGACGGCTTCGTCATCAGCCACGGCACGGACACCATGGCCTACACCGCCGCCGCCTTGAGCTATCTGGTGCGCGGAGCAAAGAAGCCCATCATCCTCACCGGCGCACAGAAGCCCATCGGTTTCGACTCGACCGACTCGAAGACGAACCTGATCGACGCCTTTGTCTGCGCCTGTTCGGAGAAGCTTCACGGCGTTTGCATCGTCTTCAGCGGCCGCGTCATCCTCGGTACCCGCGCAAGAAAAACCTTTTCCAAGAGCTTTACCGCCTTTTCCAGCATCAATTACCCCGAGCTTGCACATCTGCACGACCACCGGCTGCTGGTCTTCATCGAGCCGGACTATCTGCCCGCCCCGGTTTTCTGCGAAACCCTGGACGAGCAGGTTGGTCTCATCAAAATGATCCCCGGCATGGACGAGGCGCTGATGGACTTTCTGCTCGCGCGTAAGGACGCGCTGGTGGTAGAGTGCTTCGGCGTCGGCGGCCTGCCGAACTACGCCGACGGCAAGCTGTTCGATACCGTTGCCCGGCACACCGCCGCGGGGCGTTTTCTCGTTATGACCACGCAGGTACAAAACGAGGGCTCGGATCTCGCCGTCTATGAGGTCGGGCACAAGCTCAAGAGCAACCCCCGCGTGCTGGAGGCCTACGACATGACGAGCGAGGCGGCCCTGGCCAAGATCATGTGGATTCTTGGGCAGACGCAGAACGTGCAGGAGGTCTCCTGCCTGTTTTATACGCCGGTCTCCCACGACATTCTCTATCGGGGCTGAGACATGAGGACTGTGATCGTGATCGGCGGCGGCGCATCCGGCATGATGGCCGCGCTGACTGCCGCAGAGAACAAAGAAAACCGCGTGCTGCTGCTTGAGCGGCAGCAGCGCGTCGGACGAAAGCTGCTGGCCACCGGCAACGGCCGCTGCAACCTGACCAACACCGGCGCCTCGCCGGACAAATACCACGGCGAGGCGCCGGATTTCGTGCGCCCGGCCTTGGAAATGCTGTCCGCGCAGGACGCGCTTGCTCTGTTTCGCAGCTTTGGGCTTCTGACCGTGACCGAAGCCGGCGGGCGGGTCTATCCCCTGTCGGACGCAGCCGGCAGCGTGCTGGACGTGCTGCGCTTTCAGCTGATGCAGCGCGGCGTCGATCTGCGCTGCTCCTGCACGGTGCGTCAGCTGCGCCGGGAAAAGACAGGCTTTGCCGTCGTTACCGAGGCCGGAGAGACGCTGCGCGCAGATGCGCTGATCGTCGCCTGCGGCGGCATGGCGGGCGAAAAGCTCGGCGGCGTAGCCGACGGCTATCAGCTGCTCAAAATGCTCGGGCACCGGCGCACCGCGCTCTACCCCGCTCTGGTGCAGCTGAGCACTGACACGGACTATCCGCGCGCGCTGAAGGGTGTGCGCGCGGACGCTGCGCTGACGCTCCGGCGCGGCGAGCGTGTGCTCGGCAGCGCCTGCGGCGAGCTGCAGTTTACCGAGCGCGGCGTCTCCGGCCCGGCAGCCTTTGATTTGAGTCGTCTCGTCGCCACCGGCGGCGAGGGCTTATCCCTGCACATCGACCTCTTGCGCGACTATTCGCACGAAGAGCTGCTGCACATGCTCCGTGCCCGGCAGGAAAAGCTGCCCGATCTCGAGACAGCAGAGCTTTTGACCGGGTTGGTGCAAAACCGCCTCGGCAAGATGCTGCTGCGCTATGCAAGCGTCGAACAAAAGGGCTTCGTGCGCGACTTGTCTGACCAACAGCTCCGCCGCGCTGTGGACGCCTGCAAAAGCTTTGTGCTGAAGCTTCACGGCACCGAGGGCTTTGATAAGGCGCAGGTTACCGCCGGGGGAGTGCGCACCGCGGATTTTGATCCGGAAACCTTGCAAAGCCGCCTCGTGCCGGGGCTCTACGCCTGCGGCGAGGTGCTGGATATCGACGGCGACTGCGGCGGCTATAATCTGCAATGGGCCTGGGCGAGCGGACGACTCGCCGGGAGGCTGCTGCCATGATTCTCGTACGCGATCTGAAAATCCCCGCCGGGACGCCGATGGAACAGCTCCCCGCGCTGGCGGCAAAAAAGCTTCGCATCTCCCCGCAGGCCATCGCAAGCTGGAAGCTCGTCAAGCGCTCGCTGGACGCACGAAAAAAACCGGATATTTTTTACGTCTGCGCCATCGCCGTCGCCTTGTCCGTCGACGAGGATCGTCTGCTGCAGCGCAGCAAGGATAAAAACGTTCTGCGCTATGCGCCGGACCGCTATCAACTCCCTCCTGCGCCGCCGGACGCGCCGCGTCCGGTCGTCGTCGGCTTCGGCCCGGCAGGCATGTTTGCCGCGCTGGCTCTGGCGGAGGCCGGGGCGCGCCCCATTATCGTAGAGCGCGGGCAGGACGCACAGACGCGGCAGGCGGCCGTTGATCGCTTTCGCGCCGGCGGCGCGCTCGACCCGGAAAACAACGTACAGTTCGGCGAGGGCGGCGCCGGAACCTTTTCCGACGGCAAGCTCAACACCGGCACGCACGACAGGCGCATCCGCTTTGTGCTGGAGCAATTCGCCGCCCACGGCGCGCCGGAGAGCGTCTGTTACGACGCCAAGCCCCACGTCGGCACCGACGTGCTGGTGGGCGTGGTGCAGAGCATCCGGCAGCGTATCCTCGCTCTCGGCGGCGAAGTGCGCTTCGGCTGCCGGATGGAGCGGCTGATTTTGCGCGAGGGCGCGGTAGCCGGAATCGAGCTCGCTTCCGGCGAAAATATCGACTGCGAGCGTGTGATTCTTGCGATCGGACACTCCGCGCGCGATACTTTTGAAGCCTTACATACACAAGGGCTGCCGATGGAGCCGAAACCCTTTTCGATGGGCGTGCGCATCGAGCATCGCCAGCGGGATATTGACCGTGCGCAGTTCGGGCGCGATCGCGGCGAGGCGCTTCCTGCCGCAGATTACTCCCTGAGCGTCCATCTGCCGGACGGACACAGCGCCTACAGCTTTTGCATGTGCCCCGGCGGCGAAGTCATTGCCGCCGCCTCCGAGACAGGCGGCGTTGTCACCAACGGCATGAGCCTGTCAAGGCGCGACGGAGAAAACGCCAACGCCGCGCTGCTGGTGAGCCTGCCCGTGTCAGATTTTCCCGAAACGGACGTCTTTGCCGGCATGCGCTGGCAGCGGCAGATTGAACAGGCCTGCTACGCCTGCGGCGGTGGAGATTACCGCGCTCCGGCGCAGCTCGTCGGCGACTTTCTCTCCGGACGGCCGAGCAGCGGCCCGGGCGGTGTTTTGCCCAGCTATCGCCCCGGCGTCGTCTGGTGTGATCTGCACGAGCTGCTGCCCGCGCGCATCACCGGGGTGCTGGCACAGGCGCTCCCGGCGCTGGCTCAAAAGCTGCCGGGCTTTGACGCGCCGGACGCCGTGCTGACCGCGCCGGAGACCCGATCTTCCTCCCCCGTGCGTATTCTGCGCGACGAGAGCTTTCAATCCGCCGTCCGCGGCCTCTACCCCTGCGGCGAGGGCGCAGGCTATGCCGGCGGGATTACCTCCGCCGCCGTGGACGGTCTACGCTGTGCGGAGGCTGTTCTCGACGCGCTGCACCGTTGACGCGCCGACGTGCAAGTGATACAATAGACGCAGCAAATCCCCAAGGCTTTTCAAGGAGGTCTTCCCATGGATTTCAGAAGTCTGACCGTCAAAGAATGCTTTGATAACCCCAAAACCGCCGCCATCGTCAAAGAGCTGGCGCCAAGCCTCACGAAGTACCCGATCAAGCTTTTTAACAGAAAAAACTGCGGCGAAATCTTTGATCTGGTCGTCAGCAAAAAGATCCTCCCCGCCGAGGTGGCGAAGAAGATCGAGGAAGAGATCAACAAGGTTTTATAAGCCCATCCAATGACTTCGACCGGGAAGCAAAGGCCTCCCGGTCGTTTTTTCTTTTCTTATTTATCGCAGCAGCCATTCCACGGCAAAAACCACAGCGCAGCAAACGCCGGAAACCGCGACAAGATTGCCCTTCCAGAGCGCCACGGCGATCCCCGCCAGCAGCGCGGCGATCCCCGCCGCCGGAACTGCGGTCGCCTCGACGATGGCGGGAAAAGTCATCACCGCCAGCGTGACGTATGGCACGTAATAGAGAAAGCTGCGCAGAAACCGGCTGCGAATCGGGCGGCGGATCAGCGTCAGCGGCAGTACGCGCACGGCATAGATCACCGCGAAGGCGACGAACACATAGATCATTTCACGCTTCATCGGCCGAGCCCTCCTCTTCCGTCTCTTTGCGCGGAAACAGCAGCGCCGCCGCAGCCGACAGCCCCACCGTCAGCAAAATGGTGCGTGTTCCCGCGCTCATGGCCGCCAGCAACGGCAGCGCGCCAAACAGCCAGCTGCAAAAGAAGCCCGCCAGCACGCAGCAGGCAATGGCCCGCTGCTTTTTTGCCGGGGGGATGATGATCGCAAGAAACATCCCGTAGAGCGCGACGCTCAAGGCGCTGACCACACGCGGCCCGAGCAGCAGCCCCAGGCGGATGCCCAGCGCCGTACCCAGCGCCCAGGCGGGCGCGGCGATAGCCACCGCGCCGTAGTAGTAGGCGGGCTTGAGCGGCCCCGGGCGCGAGACGGAGATGCCGAAAAACTCGTCCGTCACATAATTTCCGATCAGCAAGCGGTGATAAAAGGGCATGTCCGGGCTCATCTTCTGACTGAGAGAGCAGCTCATCAGAAAATATCGCGCATTGGTAATCAGCGTAACCAGCGCCAGCTCCCAGTAGGCGGCGCGCGCGCCGATCAGCGTAAAGAGCGCATACTCGCCCGCCGAAGCGTTACACAGGGCGCTCGCCAGAAAGCCCTCCATCGGGCGCAGACCCACGTTTCGCGCGGCGATGCCCAGCGAAAAGGAGACGGCAAAATAGCCCAGCGCAATCGGAATGCCGTCGTGCATGCCGTTGAGAAAGGCGGCGCGACGGTTTTTACGCACAACCACAGTTTTCATCCCCTTTGTCTTTTTTCACAACGACCTCGGTTATACCACATTCTTCCGTTTCTGGCAAGAGCCGTATCATGAAAAGCGCCGCGCAATCGTATTTTGCGCGGCGCTTTGTTTATGCTTTTGCTTTCTCCGGTCTGCCGGCCTGCCAGGCTGCCCAGAAAAAGTCATGCAGCGGCAGGAGCTTTTCATAGCAGTCGGCCAGTAAAATCGGCATCCGCTCGTCGAAGAGCGCGCCGCCCAGATCATACTCCCAGCCCACGCTGAGACTGCGGCGGTTGTACCAGGGGTTGATGATCTCTCCGCGCTCTGCCTTGGGGCGTTTATAGGGCGTGCCCCAGAGCTGCCAGCCCTTGTCCAGCCCCGCAACAAGTCGCTCAAAGCGCGCAGGATTGGCGTCAATCGCGCGGCGAAGCGCGTTCATCATCTCCGCGTCCGCATCCCACCAGCCCAGACCGTAGCTGTAGGTCACCGCGCCGATCTCAAACCAGTATGAGGGTCCCTGCGTATGACGGGAGCCGGTGTGCGTATTGAACCACAGATGATCCTTATAGGGACCGCGGCCGAACAGCCGCCGCGCATCGCGGTAAATGCGCGAAACATGCATCTCAAAGCCGTAGTCCGGAAAACGCTTTTCCATCTCCGCCAGGGTCTCTGCCGCCAGCACGCGTATCGGCCGATTCAGCACCCGCTCAAATTCTTCCTTGTGCGCCAGAAACCAGGGGCGTTCGTTGTTGAAGCGCAGCTCCCACAGAAAAGCGCCGGCCTCCGGCGTAAATCCTTGAAATTCCATGTGCAAATCCTTATTTTCTTTTCTTTGCCGCGTAGGCGAACATCCAGATCACGAGGACCACCAGCCCCGCGATCAGCGCGAGGCCGAGGATTGTGTCAAGCGCACCGGACGCGAGCGCAAAGACGCCGGAGATTAGCTTAACAGCCAAAACCACTACGGCGACAAGCACCAGCGCCACCAGCGCCACGGCAATCCAGCTTCCTTTTTTCATCAAAGTCCCTCCTCCGGCCCCAGCTTCTGCAGAACCGTTTCAAAATAGTCCGGCAGCGGCGCTTCCAGGCACATCGCCTCGCCGCTCGTCGGATGGATAAAATGCAGACGCCTTGCGTGCAGGCACTGTCCTTCCAGCCCCTTGTCCGGCGACGGCGCGCCGTAAACCGCGTCGCCAAGCAGCGGATGACCAAGGCTCGACAGGTGTACGCGAATCTGGTGCGTCCGCCCGGTCTCCAGCCGGCAGAGCAGATGCGTATAGCCCCGGTAGCGTGCGAGCACCTGCCAGTGCGTCACGGCGGCTTTGCCGTTTTTCACGTTCACCGCCATGCGCTTGCGATCCGTCGGGTGGCGGCCGATGGGGGCGTTTACCGTACCGCTGTCGGCACGCATCGCCCCTCGCACAACCGCCTCATACTCCCGCCGCAGGCTGTGGTCGGCCAACTGCGCCGCCAGCGCCTGATGACTGCGGTCGTTTTTGGCGACGATCAGCAGCCCGGAGCTGTCCTTGTCAATGCGGTGGACGATACCGGGGCGTCTTTCGCCGCCGATGCCGGAGAGGGTGTCGCCGCAATGGTGGAGCAGGGCGTTGACCAGTGTGCCGTCCGGATGCCCGGGCGCGGGATGCACCACGAGCCCGCGCGGCTTGTTAATGACAATGAGCTCTGCATCCTCATAGACCACGTCCAAGGGGATCTCCTGCGCCGTGAGCGGGATCTCCGCCACAGGCGGCAGGGAAACCGTATAGGCTGCCCCCGCCATGCTGCGGGTGTTTTTCTTGACAGGCTGCCCCTGGCACTGCACACGCCCCTCCTCCAGCAAGCGCTGGACAGCATTGCGGCTGCAGCCGGCTAAACAGCGCGCAAGGAGAGCGTCGATCCGCTCGCCGCTCTCCTGTGCGTATATGACAATTGTTTCTTCCATGCCTTAGCGGAATTCGGCCAGGATATCCTCCAGGCTGAACTCTTCGGTCTCCGCAGCAGGCGCCGGAGCCGGGGTCGGCGCAGATGCCGGGGTAGACGCCGGAGCCGGGGCGGGCGCAGGCGCAGTTGCTTCCGGCACGAACGCGGGAGTCGGCTGCGGAAGCGCAGCGGCAATCGCCGCAGCCTTCTCGGCTTCGGCCTTTTCTCTGGCCTTGTCCCATTCGGCGAAGGGATTGTCGGGGTCGACCACCGGCGCGCTCTCCTGCGGCGCTGCGGCAGCAGAGGCAGCCTCTCTTGCCTTTCTGGCCTTGTAGCGCTCATAGTCTTCCTCGTAACTGCGCTGCTCGCTCTTGCGGGGTCTGGCGGGCTCTTCGCGCTGGGTCTTGCCTGCGCGACGGCGCTGCGGGCGCTCGTCCTCTTCTTCCTCGTCCTCGTCCTCGTCGTCCTCGTACTCGTCCTCTTCTACACGGCGCGATTTTCTGCCCCAGCGGCGCTTCGGACGTTCGTCCTCTTCTTCCTCGTCCTCGTCCAGCTCATCCTCATATTCGTCCTCGTCATCATCGTAGTCCTCATCGCGATCCTTTTGTTTGCCGCCGAAGAGCACATAGAGGATGAACAGGATGCAGAACACCGTGATAAACACGTCGGCAACGTTGAAAATCGGGAAGTTAATCCGGAGCTTCTCCAGAAAGTCCAGCTTGACCATGTCCTGTACGCTGCCGTTGCTCATCAGACGGTCGATCGCGTTGGACAGGCCGCCAGCCGCAATGAACACCAGGCTCCAACGACCAAGCGAGCCCTTGACCAGATTGGTGGCGAGCGCAATGATCGTCAGCAGTGCGACGCCGCCGGCGATCGCGATGAAGAGAATGGAAGCGTTGCTGCCGGCCAAAAAGCCGAAAGCCGCGCCGTCATTCTGCACGTTCACCAGGCTGAGCACACCGTGAATCAACTCATAGGCTATAACTTCTCCCTGGATGTTCGTTGTCACCCAGAGCTTTGTCCACTGGTCCAAAACGATGACCAGCAGGGCAACGATAGCATACAACATATCTTTTTCCTCCTGCCGTTTTTTCTGTCGGGCTGGTTTTTTGCGGGGATGTGTCTGCGCGATCAGCCGGCGGCAAGCACCGCGGCGCAGCGCGGGCAAAGACCCGTCTCGGCGTCCGCTTCCGTGGAATGCATCCAGCAGCGCGGGCATTTGACGCCCGGCGCCTCCGTTACAGCGATTGCAAGACCGGAAACGTTCCCTCCCTCGCCGCGCACCGCGTCCTCCGCCGAGTCCTCCTCAGCGATCAGACAGCGCGAAACGATGAACAGCTCGGCCAAATTCATGCTCTCCACCGCGCGCAGACGTTCCCGCGCCTGCTCACTGCGCGCAACAAGCGTCACCGCCGCCTCCAGCGGCTTGCCGATGCGCTTGGCGGCGCGCGCCGCCTCCAGCACGCCGTTGACGTCGCCGCGCAGGGCGATCAGCGTCTCCCAGCGGCTCAGCTCGTCGGCATCCAGCGCATAGTCAGCAAAGGGCTTGTTCATCTCATTGAATACGACGTTGCGCGCATCGTCGCACGC
Source organism: Oscillospiraceae bacterium (assembly GCA_017518225.1). Lineage (GTDB taxonomy): Bacteria > Bacillota > Clostridia > Oscillospirales > Oscillospiraceae > Limivicinus. The sequence goes on from JAFWVV010000052.1 coordinate 48,927, forward strand.
GCGATGCGGCATCGCCTGCCAGATCTCATCGCAGGTAAAGGCGAGAATCGGCGCAAACATCTTCGTCATGCTGTCCAGGATCAGCCAAAGCGCAGTCTGCGCGCTGCGGCGCTGCAGAGAGCTTCTCTCTTCACAGTACAACCGATCCTTGATAATGTCAAGATAAAAACTGGAAAGTTCTACAACACAGAAGTCGTTGATCGCGTGAGAGACCACGTGGAACTCGTAGCGATCATAGGCCTCCGCGACCTTTTGAATCAGCTCGTTGAGCTTGGTGACCGCCCAGCGGTCGAGCGGCAGCATCTCATCCGCAGGCACCAGCGCGTTGGGATCAAAGCCGTCGAGATTGCCCAGGCAGTAGCGGGCAGTATTGCGGAATTTCAGATAATTCTGGCTCAGCTGCTTGAAAATTTCCTTCGAGCAGCGCACGTCCACGTGGTAGTCGGCCGATCCCGCCCAGAGCCGGATCATATCTGCGCCGAATTCCTTGATGATATCGGCGGGATCCACGCCGTTGCCGAGGGACTTATGCATCGCCTTGCCCTCGCCGTCCACCGTCCAGCCGTGGGTGAGGCATTCGCGGTAGGGCGCGGTCTGCTCCCCGGCGCCGACGGCTGTCAGCAGCGAGCTCTGGAACCAGCCGCGGTACTGGTCGCCGCCCTCCATATACATATCCGCCGGCCAGAAGCCCTGGTCGCGGCGCATCGCGGCGAAGTGCGTGGAGCCGGAGTCAAACCAGCCGTCAAGGGTGTTGGTCTCCTTGCTGAAGTGTCTGCCGCCGCAGTGCGGACAGACAAAACCCTCCGGCAGCAGCGCGGCTGCCTCGCGGTCAAACCAGGCGTTGCTGCCCTCGCGCTCGAAAATCTGCGCGACGGACTCGATGCTCTCCTCCGTGCAGACGGGCTGCTTGCAGTCCTCGCAGTAGAACACCGGGATCGGCAAACCCCAGCGGCGCTGGCGAGAGATGCACCAGTCGCTGCGCTCGCGGATCATCGCGGCCATGCGCTCCTTGCCCCAGGCCGGCAGCCATTTGACCTGCTCCGAGGCCTTGACGGCTGCATCCTTAAAGGAATCCACCGAGCAAAACCACTGCGGCGTCGCGCGGAAGATGATCGGATGCTTGCAGCGCCAGCAGTGCGGATAGCTGTGCAGGATGTTCTCCGAAGCAAAAAGCACCCCAAGCTCTTTCATATCCGCCAGAATGACCGGATTGGATTCCTCGGTCTTCAGTCCGGCGTACTTGCCGGCATAGTCGGTGTGGCGCCCCTGATCGTCCACGGGCACGACCATCTCAATGCCATAGCGCGTGCAGGTGTTGTAGTCGTCCGCGCCGAATCCGGGCGCCGTATGCACGAGACCCGTGCCGCTGTCCATGGTGACGTAGTCGGCCAGCATGACCAGACTGGTCTTGGGCAGGAAGGGGTGATCGGCCAGCATATACTCGAAGAAGCTGCCCTCGTGGGTTTCTACGATTTCCCAGCTTTCGACGCCGCCGGCTTTCATGACACGTTCGACCAGCGCCTCCGCCACGACGAGCATATCCCCGTTGGGAAGCTTCGCAATGACGTAGTTATCCGCCGGGGAGAGGGCAATGCCGAGGTTACCGGGCAGCGTCCATGTGGTAGTCGTCCAGATCAGGAAGAAAAGCTTCGCGCGATCCAGATGGCCCAGCTTGCCCTTATCGTCGTGCAGCGGGAATTTCACGTAGACCGTGGTGACGGGATCGTCCTGATACTCGATCTCCGCCTCGGCCAGCGCGGTCTCGTCGTGGGGGCACCAGTAGACAGGTTTGAAGCCTTTATAGATATGCCCGCCGCGGAACATGCGCCCGAACACGCGAACCTCCTCCGCCTCAAAGCCCTTGTCCATCGTGCGGTAGGGATGCTCCCAGTCGCCGATCACGCCGAGGCGCATGAAGCCCGCTTTTTGCTTTTGCACGTATTTTTCCGCATAGTCATGGCAGGCCGTGCGGAAATCCGCGTCGCTCATGGCCTTGTGGTTGAGCTTCTGCTCCTTGATAATGGCGCTCTCGATCGGCATGCCATGGTTGTCCCAGCCGGGAATAAAAGGCGTATAGCGCCCGCGCATGGCATAGGAACGAACAATGAAATCCTTGATCGTCTTGTTCAGCGCATGGCCCATGTGGATGTTGCCGTTGGAAAACGGCGGGCCGTCATGCAGGGAAAACCGGGGCTTGCCCTCGTTTTTCTTTAAAAGCTCATGATAGATGTCCTGCTCCTGCCAGCGCGCAAGCATGTCCGGCTCCCGCAGGGGCAGCCCGGCACGCATCGGAAACGTCGTCTGCGGCAGGTTCAGCGTCGTATTATAGTCTTTGGCCATGGTCGTCTTGTCTCCTGCTTCTTGCTTGATAGCTTGATATAAACTCAAGAACGGGGCGCGCGCGTTTGCGCCCGCCCCGCATCATTTGTTTTTTGTCTCAGAGGGCAAAGGTCTGGGTGCTGCCGCTCGGCGTCTCGCCCGTCGCCGGAGCGGCGTCGAGATCCAGGTCCAGCTTCAGCCCGTTGTCTGCCTGGAGCTTGGCCACACTGTCCTCAATGCTCTTGACGGTCTCATCCACCGCATAGGGAGCCGTTTTGGCTTCTTCCGCAACCTGCTCGGGCATAAAGCCGCGGCCGATGTCCTCCAGCGTCTGAAACTGGCGGCCAAAGGCCTCCTTGGCCTCGGCCAGGTATTTGGCGGTCGCAGATTTGGCGGCAGCCAGACGGGTCTCCTCGTCCTTGGTAGCCTGCACGATCGAGCCGATCTTGCTCTGCACCTGACGCTCCGCGTCGGCGATCATGGCGGCGGCGCGATTGCGGGCATCCGTCTCGATCTGGATGGCCAGCTTCTGCGCGGAAAGCAGCGCGCGCTGGGCGGCCTCTTCGCTGCCGCGGTATTCCTCAATCTTGTCGACGAGAACCTTCATCTTGCTCTTGAGCACAGCGTTTTCCTTCTGTGCGGCCTCCGCGTCGTTGGCCAGCTCGTCCAGAAAAGCGTCCACCGCGTCCATATCATATCCGCTGCGGGCGGAAACAAAGGTTTTTTCACGAATATCCTGCGCTGTGATCATATCTTTTCCACCTTTCCCCGTTTCTTATATTTTTCTTTTTTTATTTTTTGCTTTTTATGTCAGAAGTATTTCCCGTCGCTCTCCGGCTGCTCAATCGTCGGCGCGACAAGGTCTACGTTCTGCGGTGTGATGAAATAGGTCTTTCCGGCGACCGGAGTCACCTTGCCCTCCATGGCGAAGGTGATGCCGGAAATAAAGTCCAGCAAACGGCGAGCCTTCTCCGTCGGCTGCCCCTCCAGCGTCATCACCAGAGAGCGGCCCATCTGCAGATAACTCACCAGCTCGCCCGCCTCCTCAAAGCTCTTGGGGTTAAAGAGGATGACCTGCGTGTCGTTTCCGCCAAAGCTTACCGTACGCTCGCGCAGGGGGCGAAGCGGACGCGCGGCAGGCGCCTTGGCGCGCGGGGCGTTTTGTCCGCCCTGCTCGCGCTTACCGAAGCCCAGCCCCTCCAGAAATCCGGCGCGGCGGCCCTGCTCCTCCGGCTGCTCCGCCGGCTCCGGCAGCTCCGCAGCCTGCGCGCTGAAGGTGTCCTCGTAGGCCAGCTGTGCAGCCGTGACGGCAGGCTCCTTCTTGCGAGCCATATCCGCGCCCTCGTAGAAATCGTCCTCCTCGTCATAGGGCTGGGTCAGTTGTTTGAATTTTTCCAGGAAGCCCATGAGCTGTCCTCCGTTACGTCTCTGTCGTTTGGTAAGGGCGCGGCCCAAAGATCGCCGAGCCGACGCGGATGATATTGGCGCCGCAGGCAATCGCGTCGGAAAAATCCCCGCTCATACCCATGGACAAAAAATCCATATATACATTATCGTATTTTTTTTCGCTATTGTCAATAAAAAGCTGCTTCATTTTTGTAAAATTAAGTCGATTTTCCTCGCTGGAGCGTCCCGCAGGCGGAATACACATCAGTCCGCGCACGCAAATGTGGGAAAAATTGGCTGCCGAGGAAATTGCTTCCGCCACCTCTCCGGGCGCAAAACCGGACTTTGTCGCCTCGCCGCCGACGTTCACCTCCAGCAGCACCTCCTGCCGCAGGCCGCGCTTTTCGGCCTCGCGGTCGATCGCCGCGAGCAGGGCAAGGCTGTCCACACTGTGGATCAGGGTCGCAAGACCCACAACCTGTTTGACCTTGTTTTTTTGCAAATGCCCGATAAAATGCAGCGGCACGCCTTCATAGGCGCCCTGCGCCTGCTTTTCCAGCATCTCCTGCACCCGGTTTTCGCCGCAGGCGTCCACCCCCGCTTCGATCGCTTCGCGCACGCGCGCAGCGTCGTTCATCTTGCTGGCGGCCACCAGCGTAATCTCTCCGGGATCACGCCCCGCCGCACGGGCGGCCTGCGCCATCTCGGCGCGGATGCGCGCAACGTTTTCCGCTATCGTCATGGCTTGTTCTCTCTTTCTGTCCGCCCCGGCGAACACGTCGCCGGGGCGATATGTTCTTACTCTTCCGCTTCCAGCGGGATCGGTCTCGGCGGGACAACCGTGGAAATGGCGTGCTTGTAGATCAGCTGCTGCTTGCCGTCCGTTTCCAGCACAACGGTAAAGTTGTCGAAGCCGCGCACCACGCCGTGCAGCTGGAAACCGTTCATCAAAAACATCGTGATCTGTGAGCGATCGCGCCGCGCGTGGTTGAGAAATAGATCCTGCAGGTTCTGTGTTTTTTGCATTGTTTCTGCTCCTTTATATCATGCTTTTCTGCCTACAGGCAGATACCGCTATGATACTCTGAAGCAGCGGTGAAGATCGTCGAAACGCGCTTTTTTCAGCGCAGCTTTTCCCCGAAGCGCGCTTCGATGCGCGCCAGCGCCGCCTCCATATCGGGCGCGTCCGCCCACTCGATCCAGAGCGCCTCTTCGGCGCGGCGAAACCAGGTAAGCTGGCGCTTTGCGTAGCGGCGGCTGGCCTGCTGGATCTGTGCGATCGCCTCCTCGCGGGAGAGCTCTCCGCGCAGCGCCAGCGCCGCCTCCTTGTAGCCGATGGCCTGCATCGCGGTGCTCTCCGGCGAAAGACCGCGCTCCAGCAGCCCCTGCACCTCGTCAAAAAGCCCTTGCGCCGCCATCTCCTCCACGCGTTGATCAATGCGCTCGTAGAGCGCTGCGCGCGAAGCGTAATTAAGCACAACCCGCAGTGCTTCAAAGCGCGGCGGCCGCCGGCGCGTCTGCTCGTCGTGTTCGCTGATGGTTTTTCCCGTCAAGGTCCAGATCTCGATGGCGCGCACGATGCGCCGCTTGTCGCCCGGCGCAAGCTTTTGCGCGCGCGCGGGGTCGATTTGCCGCAGCCGCTCGAGCATCGCCTCGCCGCCGAGCGCGTCGTAATCGGCCTTGAGCTTTTCGCGCAGGCTCTCGTCGCCGCTCGTATCCGCTTCGGCAAAATCGTGCCCTGCAATCAGCGCGTCGATGTAAAGCCCCGTACCGCCGACAACGATCGGCAGTCTGCCGCGGGACAAAATATCCTCGCAGCAGCGCGTCGCCTCGCGCACGTAGCGCGCGACGGAATAGCTCTCCTGCGGCTCAGCCACGTCCAGCATGTGGTGCGGCGCGGCGGCGCGCTCGGCAGCGCTCGCCTTGGCGGTGCCGATGTCCATGCCGCGGTAGAGCTGCATGGAGTCCGCCGAGACGATCTCCCCGTCCCAGCGGCGCGCCAACTCGATACCAAGGCGCGTTTTTCCCGTGGCCGTCGGCCCGCAGACAACCAAAACTCTGTCTCCGCTCATACGATCCTCTTAAAAAGCTTGTCCAGCTCCCGGCGCGTCAGCGAAACGCAGACGGGCCGCCCGTGCGGGCAGTATTTCACCCGCCCGGAGAGCACCTCGCGCACCAGCGCCTCGCGCTCAGCCTCCGCCGTATCCCAGCCGGCCTTGATCGCCGCTTTGCAGGCGACGGTATGTAATATCTCGTCCCAAACGGCCTGCTCGTCCAGGGTCTTTCCGCTGCGCAGCTTCTCGCAGATCTCCTCCAGCGCCGCGGCCGTCTCCCCGGGATCCATCCCGGCGGGCACGGCGCGCACGACATAATCGCGCTCGCCGTAGGGCTCGATCACAAAACCAAGCGCCTCCAGCCGTTCGCCCTGCTTTTCCATCAGCTCCGCATCGTCCGCGCGTGGGCGCAGCGTCACCGGCGTGAGCAGGTTTTGCGACAGGATATGCCGTTGCTGTGCGCGCAGACGGTCAAAATTCATGCGCTCATGCGCGGCGTGCTTGTCGATCAGCAGCAGTTCCTCTCCCTGTTCGACCAGAATATAGGTATTCATGGTCTCCCCCAAAATCTTGTGGTCAGGGATCGGAGAGTTTTCCACATTTTGAACAGTTTTCTCCACAGGGGGTGTTTTTGCCGTCTCGACGGGTGCAACTGTCGGCAACGGCGCAGCCGCCTCCGTCCGCTCGGCGGCGGACGCGGGCTTCAGATCCAGGCGCAATTGCTCCGCCTCTCGCTCCCGCGCCGGCGCGCCGGCCGGCGCCGGGCTGCGCGGCGCAAAGACCGGGGGCGCAGCCTCCGGCCGGGCGGCAGACGCATAGCGCAGGCTTTTTTCACTCAGCCCTGTGCCACGCTGCTCCTGCGCGGTGCGCGCGCGAAACTGCTCGGCGCTCATGCTCTGATAAAAATCGCTTTTTTGACCGGCGAGCTTGCGCGTGGCGGCGCTCGGCTCGACGCGCGCGCCGGGCGCCTCCTCCGTCAAGGCGGACAGCGCCGCGTAATAGACCGCGTCAAAGGCCTTTTTCTCGTCGGTAAACTTGACCTCTGTCTTTGCCGGGTGCACATTCACGTCCACGCGGGCAAAGCTCAGCGTCAGATATAGCACGCAGGAGGGATAGCGCCCGACGAGCAGGCTGTTTTTATAGGCCTGCTCCAGCGCCGACTGCAGCAGCGCCGACTTGATAAAGCGGCCGTTGATATAAAAATACTGCTCCCGGCGGTTGCCGCGCCCGGCGCGGGGCGAGGAAACGAAGCCGGAGACCCGAATGCCCTCGCTCTCGCCCTCGCAGCGCAGCAGATCCGCCGCCGCCGCGCGCCCGAGCAGGGCGTACACGCACGATTCCGCGCGTCCGTCGCCGGGAGAAAAGAATTCCTCCTGCCCGTCGCGCAGGCAGCGCACGGAGATCTCCGGCCGCCCCAGCGCACAGCGCAGCGCCGTCAGTACACAGGCCGCCGCCTCGCTGCGGTCGGATTTCAAAAACTTCAGGCGCGCGGGCGTGTTGAAAAACAGATCCCGCACGAGCATCGTCGTGCCCTCCGGGCAGCCGGCGGGCAGCATGTCGCGGATTTCGCCCGCCTCGAGCAGCACACGCGTACCCTCGCCGTCGCCGTGGCGGCGCGTCGTCAGTTCAACGCGCGACACGGCGGCGATCGCCGCGAGCGCCTCGCCGCGAAAGCCCATCGTCGCGATGCTCTCCAGCCCCTTTTCGTCGCGGAGCTTGCTGGTTGCGTGGCGCTGAAAGGCCACGCCGGCGTCCTCCGGCGCCATGCCGCAGCCGTCGTCGCTGACACGGATATAGGTCGCCCCGCCGCCGCGCAGCTCCACGGTGACGTTTTTCGCCCCGGCGTCAAAGGCGTTTTCCAGCAGTTCCTTGACCACCGAGGCGGGGCGCTCCACCACCTCGCCGGCAGCAATCATATCGGCCACGTGTGGATCGAGAATATGGATTTCCGGCATTGTCTGCACATCCCTGCTTCGCACAAAAACGGCGTTGATTTTCCTTGTATTATACACGATAGCGCTTGAAAAAGCCAGAGATTTTATGATAAAATAAAGAGTAATTCTTTATTAGTTGAGGATCCGAAACGATGAAGCAGAGACAGATTGTCAGCATTGACCAGATCCGGCAGCAGGAGGAAATCTGCGCACAGATCTTCGAGCGCATTACCGCGGGCGGACAGCGTCCGCTCGCCATGGTAGACACCTATGGCTGTCAGCAGAACGAGGCCGACAGCGAAAAACTGCGCGGCTATCTTGCGGAGATGGGCTATGGCTTTACGAAGGACGAATTTCAGGCCGACGTGATCGTGGTCAACACCTGCGCCGTGCGCGAGCACGCGGAGATGCGCGTGCTCGGCAACGTCGGCGCGCTCAACCACTCCAAAAAGGCGCGCCCGGGACAGATCGTCGCCGTCTGCGGCTGCATGGTACAGCAGGAGCATATGGCGGAAAAAATCAAGAAATCCTATCCCGTGGTAGACCTGGTTTTCGGCCCGCACGAGCTATGGCGCTTTCCGGCGCTGCTCGACCAGGTGCAGACCGGGCGCAAGCGCGTTTTTTCTGCCGCCCCCAGTGAAGGCGCGGTGGCCGAGGGCATTCCCCTGCAGCGCGACGGAAACGGCGTGAAGGCCTGGCTGAGCGTGATGTACGGCTGCAACAACTTCTGCAGCTACTGCATCGTCCCCTACGTGCGCGGGCGCGAACGCTCGCGCATGCCCGGGGATATTATCGCTGAAGCGAGAGCGCTCGTCGCGCAGGGCTGCCGGGACATCACCCTGCTCGGGCAAAACGTCAACTCCTACGGCAAGGATTTGCCCGACGGCGTCGATTTTGCGGATCTCATCCGCATGATCAACGACATCCCCGGCGAGTTTCGCATCCGCTTCATGACGAGCCACCCCAAGGACGCGACGGAAAAGCTGTTTCAGACCATGGCGGCGTGCGAAAAGTGCTGCCATCAGCTGCATCTGCCGGTGCAGTCCGGCAGCGACCGCGTTCTCAAGCGCATGAACCGCTGTTACGACCGGGAGAAATATCTCCAGCTTGTCGCCCTGGCGCGCCGCTATATGCCCGACCTCGTACTGACGACGGATATCATCGTCGGCTTTCCCGACGAGAGCGAGGAGGATTTCGAGGACACGCTCTCGCTGTGCGAGGCGGTGCGCTTTGACGCGATGTTCACCTTTATCTACTCCAAGCGCGTCGGCACGCCTGCCGCAACCATGCCCGACCCCTATACCCGCGCCGACAAGCAGCGCCATTTTGACGCGCTTACCGCGCTTGCCAACCGTATCTCCGCTGAAAAGCACCGCGCCTACGAGGGGCAGACCCTGCGCGTGCTGATCGACGGCGAGACCGGAAAAGACGACTACAATCTCGCCTCCCGTACCGATGGCGGACGCCTCGTGCACCTGAAGGGCGACCCCTCCCTCGTCGGCCGCTTCGCCGAAGTGCGTATCACCGCCTCTAATACCTGGGCGCTCTACGGGGAAATAAACGAGAGTTTTGAGTTTTAAGTATTTAGTTTTAAAGAAACGGAGGCTGTGTGATGGCCGAAATGACTCCGATGAAACGGCAATATTGGGAAATCAAGCAGCGGCATCAGGACTGCTTGCTTTTCTTCCGTCTGGGCGATTTTTATGAGCTGTTTGACGACGACGCCCGCGTCGCCTCGCGCGAGCTGGATCTCGCGCTGACAACCCGTGACCGGAACGTCGAAGACCCCGAGGAGCGCACGCCCATGTGCGGCGTGCCCTTTCACAGCGCCGAGAGCTATATTGCACGGCTGATCGCCAAGGGCTATAAGGTCGCCATCTGCGAGCAGACGGAGGATCCCGCGCTGGCCAAGGGTCTCGTCAGCCGCGACGTGATCCGCATCATCACCCCCGGCACCGTGACCGAGAGCTCGATGCTCGAGGAGAGCCGCTCCAACTACATTGCCTCCGTCTTTCTCGGCAAGACCGAGGGGGCGGCGGCCTTCTGCGATTTGAGCACGGGCGAATGCTGCTGCGCCTCCTTCCCCGAGGACGCGCTCAACCATCTGCTCAACGAGCTGGGGCGCTTTTCCCCGCGCGAGGTGCTGCTCTCCCCGGGCGCGGAGGCCTGTGAGGAGCTGCGGGAATTTCTCTCCCTGCGCCTGAGCGCGATGCCCGAGGTCAGCGGCATGCAGTTCGAGTACCTGCCCTGCGCAACGCTTTTGTGTCAGCAGTTTGGCTATGCCGACGTGGATGAGAGCGGTCTGGGTGAGGCGCCGGCCGCCATCTGCGCCGTCGGGGCGCTGCTGCATTATCTGAAAGAAACGCAGAAATTTGATTTGGGTCATATCAACCGTCTGGATGTATTCAGCGGCGGACGCTATATGGAGCTTGACTGGGCGACGCGCCGCAGCCTTGAGCTGACGGAAACCCTGCGCAGCGGCGAAAAGCGCGGCAGCCTCCTCTGGGTGCTCGACAAGACCAAGACTCCGATGGGCGCGCGCACCCTGCGCGCCTGGATCGACCGGCCTCTTTTGTCGGCCGTGGCCATTCGCCGTCGGCTTTCCGCCGTGCAGGAGCTCTGCGCCGACCACGTGCGCCGGGGCGAGCTGATGCTCATATTGCGCGGAGTCAGCGACATGCAGCGTCTCGTCGGCAAGGCGGTCTACGGCACCGCCGGCGGGCGCGATCTGCGCGCGCTTTGCGCCTGCTGCGCCGCGCTGCCGCAGCTGCGCGAGCAGCTGATCCCCTTCTCCTCCGCGCTGCTGCGCGAGATCGGCGCGATGGACGAGCTTCGCGACGTATTCTCCAAAATCGACATTGCCATCGACGAGGACCCCCCCTTCTCGATCCGTGAGGGCGGCATCCTGCGCCCGGGCTACGTGGCGGAGGTGGACGAGCTGCGTGAGCTGCGCGACAACGGCGCCCGGCTCATCTCGGAGCTGGAAGCGCGCGAGCGCGAGCGCAGCGGCATCAAAAAGCTGAAGGTCGGCTACAACCGCGTCTTCGGCTACTACATCGACGTGCCGCGCTCGGCGGGCACGGAGAACATTCCCGCCGACTACATCCGCAAGCAGACCCTGGTTTCCAACGAGCGCTACTTCACACAAGAGCTCAAAGCCCTCGAAAACGATCTGCTCAGCGCCCGCGAGCGCGTCAACGAGCTGGAATACCGCTATTTTTGCGACGTGCGCGACTACGTCGCCGCGCAGGTCAGCCGCATTCAGGCGACGGCAGAGCTGGTCGCCCAACTCGACGTGCTCTGCTCTTTGGCCGAGACCGCCGTGCGCAACAACTACACCATGCCCGAGGTGGACGCCTCGCGGCAGCTGCACATCGTCGAGGGACGCCACCCGGTCGTGGAGCAGACGCTCAAGGACGTCCTTTTCGTCCCGAACGACACGCTGCTTGACGATCGCGACAACCGCGTCGCCATCATCACCGGCCCGAACATGGCCGGTAAATCCACCTATATGCGCCAGACCGCGCTGATTGTGCTGATGGCGCAGATCGGCTCCTTCGTCCCGGCCAAGAGCGCCACCGTCGGCATCGTCGACCGGATCTTTACGCGCATCGGCGCCTCGGACGACCTCGCCGCCGGACAGTCCACCTTCATGGTGGAGATGAGCGAGATGGCAAACATCCTCAAGCACGCCACCGCCGCCTCGCTGCTGATTCTCGACGAGATCGGCCGCGGCACCTCCACCTACGACGGCATGGCCATCGCCCGCGCGGTGCTGGAGTTTTGCGCGGACAAGCGCCGCCTCGGCGCCAAGACCATGTTCGCCACGCACTACCACGAGCTGTCCGTGCTCGAAGCGCAGCTGCCGGGCGTCAAAAACTACAACATCACCGCCAAAAAGCAGGGCGGCACACTGGTGTTTCTGCGCAAGATCCTGCCGGGCGCTGCCGACGAGAGCTACGGCATCGAGGTCGCCAAGCTCGCGGGTCTGCCCGATCCGGTGATCGGGCGCGCCAAGGGCTATCTCAAGGAGCTGAGCGAGGCCGGCGCCGCGCCGCGCGTCGAGGAGCGCCGCGACGATCAGCTCAGCCTCTCGGACGTCGGCACGGACGAGGTGCGGCGCGCGCTGCTGCAGACCGATGTCAACAGCCTCTCGCCCATCGAGGCGCTGAATCTGCTCTACGAGCTGCAGCAGAAAGCGCGAGGCTGAAGATGGACGATCGCATTTTCACCAGCCGCATGAGCAGGGCGCAGACGGTTCTGACGCTGCTTTGGCTGCCCGTTCACTGTCTGCTGCTGCCCGTTCTTTACGCCTTTCTTTTCGTCCGCGGGCTGCTGGTCGTGGACGAGGTCACCGCCAATCTTTTGATCTATGCCGTCAGCGCGCTGGTGCTGACGCTGGCGCTCCGGCGCTTTTTCCGGCGCGATTTTGACGCGCTGTGCGACCGGCCGCTCTCCCTGATATTTTTGGTGCTCGGCGCTTACTTTTTCAGTCGCTTTTGCGAAAACCTGATCGGTCTGCTGCTCTCTGCCTTTTCCCTCACCGGCACGAGCGACAACAACGAGGCGGTCATCGAGATGGCGAAGACCAGCATCGGCCCGACAGCGGCGATGTCCGTGTTTCTCGCGCCGATCGTGGAGGAGAGCATTTTCCGCGGCGCGATCTTCGGCTCTCTGCGCCGCCGCAGCCGCTTCTGGGCCTATGCCGTCAGCATCTTCAGTTTTTGTCTGTATCACGTCTGGCAGCACGTTTTTTTGGATCCGCAGCAGCTTTTGTATATGCTTTTATACGTTCCCGCCTCCTTTTTCCTCGCCTGGGTCTACGAGCGGACGGACTCGATCTGGAGCAGCATTTTCCTGCACATGCTCACAAACGGCGTCGCCATGCTTGTGGTGAATGCATCATGAGCGGCGACTACACGCTGCGGGTGATCGCCCGCATGGAGACGGATTTTCCCGAAAAATTCGGCATTCCCCGGCAGGCGGGCTTGGTGGAAGAGCTCGTCGGCCGCATCGTCTTTGAGCCAGAGTACCGCAAGGCTGAGGCGCTGCGCGGCATCGAGGATTTTTCCCACCTTTGGCTGATCTGGCAGTTTTCCGAAGCGCTGCGCGAAACCTGGTCGCCCACAGTGCGCCCGCCGCGGCTTGGCGGCAACGCACGCAAGGGGATCTTCGCCACGCGCTCGCCCTTTCGCCCGAACGCGCTGGGCTTGAGCTGCGTGCGCCTGCTCGGCGTCGAACAGGATCCCGCGCGCGGAGCCGTTCTGCTTGTCGCGGGTGCGGATCTGATGGACGGTACGCCGATCTACGACATCAAACCCTATTTGCCTTATGCCGACGCAAAGAGCGAGGCGCGCGGCGGCTTTGCCCCTGACGGCGGCGCGCTGCTGCGCGTGGAGGTCTCCCCCGGCGCGCTGGAGGGCTTCCCGGAGAAAAAGCGGGCGGCTCTGCTCGCTGTGCTCGCGCACGATCCGCGCCCGGCCTATCAAAACGACAGCGAGCGCGTCTACGGCATGGACTTTGCCGGCCGGCGCGTCAAATTCCGGGTCTCCGGCGAGGTTTTGACCCTGCTCTCGGTGGAAAAGCTATCATAACGAACAAGGCAGGCGCTTGATGAAAAAGCGCCTGCCTTGTTCATTTTTTCAGTTAAATCTCCCGAATATGCCGACTGCCAAGCAAGACCAGCGAAGTCACCGTCAGCCCCAGCGCGCCGCCGGCGAGCAGCCATGCGCTGCCGAGATATTGCAGCACAAGCCCGGCCAGCACGGAGCCGATGGGAACCATTCCCTGCGACATAACGCTGATGATACTGGCCACCTTGCTGAGCATGCCCTTGTCGACCACGCGCATCATGGCCGTGTTCATCGGGATATTGATCATCGACACCAAAAAGCCGACCAACACACAGCCCAGCGCAAAGAGCAGCAAAAAGGCGTTGAGCGAAACGCCGCGCGCGACCAGGAGCCAATAGCCCAGGGCGAGCGCAATCATGACGCAGCTCATTGCGCCGATGCGCAGCGCAACCTTGTATCCGCACTTGTCCGCCTGCGGCCGGGCGCTGAGAATGCCCGCCGCAACCAGCGAGCTCAGAGCGATCAGCACGCTGAACACCGAGGACCAGAGCTCCGGCGTAAGCAGACGGTCAAAGAGGTAGCCCGGGGCGCCGGCAACGTCGGTTTTAATGAAATACGGAACAAAATTCGAGGCCACCGGGGAGAAGAAAAAGTTGATGAACAGCGCGCCAGCCATAATCGCCAGAATCGCCCGCTGTGTGTTCAGATACCGCAGTCCGTCGCGCATATCCGTCAGCACAAGCCGCAGCGTCATTTTTTCATCTGAAACCTTGTGCTCATAGCGAATAAACATCTCCGACACGCCGGAGAGAACATAGCAGACGCCGACGACGACAAATAACAGAGCGATCGGGAGCAATGCGTACAAAACGCCCGCCAGCACCACGCCGAGGATGCTCTGCAGCGCGCTTCTCATGGAAAAATAGGCGTTGGCCTGCTGCAGCTGCTCCTCCTCGACGATGTGCGGCAGCAGCGCGCCGGCCGCCGGAGAGAAAACCCCGCCGATCGCGTTGCCTATAATGCCAGCAACAAACAAAATCACGATCTGCGCACGACTTTCCGGCAGCACAAGCAACCCGAGCGTCGCAAGAAGGATCCCACCGCCTCGCAGATAATCACAGACGAACATGATCTTTGCCTTGTGCCAGCGGTCGCCCAGCACACCGCCCAGCGGGGTGACCAGCAGCAGCGTCACACCACACAGCGCCAGATAGCTTCCCTGCAGCACGGCGCTGTTGTCGCTGATCTCCAGAAGATAAAAACCGACGGCAAAGCTGTAGAGCACCGCCCCCAGCTCTGACACCAGCGCGCCGAAAAAAACCAGGCGGTAATTGCGGTTTAAGAAAACGTTGCCCGTCTTATTTTCACAGGCTTCCATGGTTCAGTACTTCCTTCCACGCGGCCAGCAGCCGCTCGTTTTTCAGCTTTTCGATCAGCCCCGCAACACTCTCCATCGCCGTGCTGCCGAGGGTGTCGTTCAAATTCGCGCTTTTCGGCAGCTCGGCAAAGCGCAGCGCGTCCGCGCCGTAATCGGGCGCGGCGTCAAAGCGATGCGCGTAGTCCGCCGCGTAGCACAGCGCCTCTTGTGCCGCCTCCTTCTGTCCGATTTTCATCTGCGTATGTGCCTGAAGCGCAAAAAGCAGGGCCAACAGCTTATCCAGAAAATCGGGCGCGCTGTCTCGCTTCAAGCCCCTGATGATCTCTTGTCCCCAGCAGACGACCTCCTGGGCGCGATGGTCTTCGCCGCGCGAGGAAAACAGGATCGAAAGTCCAATCGCCGCATTGACCAGATGGATCACGCCGCGCAGCAGCGCCGCAGATAAATAGGGCTCTGCCTCCTCGGGTCGCGCCAGATCCAGCGCCAGGCTGGTGCCGATAAAATCATTAAATATGCCGCTCGTATTGTGTCTTTTTAACAGGGACAGACCCTTTTCATGCTCGCCCAGCATGATATAGGCCCTGCCAAGCTGCCCGTAGATTCCATACTCGCTGATCGTCGGATCGTTGTTCTGGGCAATGAGCAGGATGGACTGCTCCAAAAGCTCAATGGCGCGCCGCAGCTGCTGCTCGTTGTGACTTTCCGAGCCAAAGGTCAAATAGATTCCCGCGCAGCCGTGAACGATCTCAAAAGAGTTTGGGTATTTTTTCAGCGCCTTCTCCGCCTCAATCAGCGCGTCGGCATTGCGGGAGCGGCAGTACAGATTCAGCCGTTCCATTGTGGACGCCGGGCGATTGTCCTTCATCGCATAGCCGAGCAGCACGTCCACGGAGATATCAAAAAAATCCGCCATCTCCACGATCACACGCAGCTCGGGCACGGACAGCCCCGTTTCCCACTTGTGCACGGCACCCGTCGTAACGCCAAAAACCTCTGCCAGCTGCTCCTGGGTCAGTTTTCGTTGTTTGCGGAAACTGCGGATATTCTCGGCAAGCTGTAAGTGCATCCTAATCTCTCCCGTCTTTTTTCTTCATGTTTCATTATATCATAAAAGAGGCTTTGGCACAAGAAAATATCGCCTGTTTGGACACCTTGTTTTATACGCAAAGTATAGTTTCGACAAAAAAATTCAAGCCCCGCTCAATTGAGCGGGGCTTGTGTTGGCATTGACCTATCTTCCCAGTCCGTCGCCAGACAAGTATTTTCGGCACTGGTGAGCTTAACTTCTGTGTTCGGAATGGGAACAGGTGGACCCTCACCGTTAAAAACACCAACTGCTATTCAGGACCTTTGTACCCTGAAAACTGAACAGAGAGGGGAAAGCAAGGGGCAACCTGCATAATATTGTAGGTAAAGCCCTCGGGTTATTAGTACCGGTAGGCTGAACACATTACTGCGCTTACACCGCCGGCCTATCAACGAAGTAGTCTTCTTCGACCCTTACTCCAAAAGGATGGGAGATCTTATCTTAGGGGGAGTTTCACGCTTAGATGCCTTCAGCGTTTATCTCGTCCAGACGTAGCTACCCAGCTGTGCCGTTGGCACGACAACTGGTGCACCAGAGGTCTGTCCATC
>JAFWVV010000053.1 GCA_017518225.1 Oscillospiraceae bacterium
AACCTAATATTAAGCCGACAGCCGCCCCTTTTCAAGGGACGGCTGCCGTTATTTTTCTCTTTTTTCGGGGCTGACTTTTGAGACAGCCCCTTTTTTGTCTTTGCTCTTACTTGAGCTCGACCTTGGCGCCAACGGCCTCGAGCTGAGCCTTCATGGCCTCGCCGTCTTCCTTGGAAACGCCTTCCTTAATCTTGGCGGGCACGCCCTCGACCAGAGCCTTGGCCTCGGCCAGGCCCAGACCGGTGATGCCGCGGACTTCCTTGATGACCTTGATCTTCTCAGCACCGAAGTCGGTCATGACGACGTCGAACTCGGTCTTCTCCTCGGCGACGGGGCCAGCGGCGGCACCGGCAGCGGGAGCGGCAACAGCGGCGGCGGAGACACCGAAGGTCTCTTCCAGCGCATGGACGAGCTCGCTGAGCTCGAGAACGGACAGGGCCTTGATCTCCTCGATCATGGCAGTGATTTTTTCACTCATGGTATTATCCTCCAAATGTAATTTTGTCTGCTGCGCTTATTCGGCAGCGGCTTCGGCAGCGTTCGACTCGACAGAGCCGCCCTTCTGCTCCAGGATCTGGCCGAGGCAAACGGCCAGGCCGGTGATGGGCGCGATCATGGTGCCCAGAACCTTGGCGTACAGGGTGTCCTTGCTCTGCAGCGCGGACATCTCAGCGATCTCGCTCTCGCTCAGCACCTTGCCCTCCATGAAGGCGGCCTTGATGTTGAAGCGCTCGTTCAGCTTCTTGCTGAAATCGCTGATGATACGGAAAGGCGCGATGGGATCATTCTCGGCAGTGGCCAGAGAGGTAGTGCCGTTGAGAACGGAGTCAAGCTCGTTCATGCCCAGCTTGTCCAGAGCCTTTCTGGTCAGGGTGTTCTTGACGACGGTGTACTCGACGCCGCCCTTGCGCAGCTCGGTACGCAGCTCGGTATCCTCGGCGACGGTGATTCCCTTGTAGTCGACCAGGACGCCGGCGCCCGCGTTCTTGATGCGCTCGGCGAGTGCTTCCACGATCGCCTGCTTCTCGCTAAGAACCTTTGCGTTTGGCATGTGTGTTTTTCACCTCCACACAGATGATTCACGCTCATAAAGAAAACCCTTACGCCAGAGACGTAAGGGCACAAAAACAATCAAATCCACGGGGATCTTGTTGATGTCCTCGGCAGGATTTACGGCCGAAGCCACCTGCTGTCTTTGGAGCGCTCAGTCAATATACAAGATCAGCCGCCGTTTGTCAAGGCTTTTTTCGATTTTTTCAGGACTCTATTCCTGTCTTTTCCGTTCGTTTGCCTCGATCCCGGCTTCTCGGTACGGCCCAAAAGCGATGCTGCGCGCCATCAGACCGTGTGCCCAAGGTCACAAAGCCCCGGACGGCACGCCGTCCGGGGCTCTGCTGGGGTGGGGAAGAAAAGAGAGGATATAGGAGTGATAACTGTCAAAATTAATGCGAGGGTCTTGCTTCGTCAAAGACGAGCTGCACCGTCATGCTCTTATCGGCACGGTAGATCTCGATTTCGACCTCATCGCCGGCCGTGTAGCCCTTGAGCGCCTGTTTAAGATCGGTATAGCTCTCGATTTCCGTCTCACCGACACGCGTAATGATATCGCCAGCCTGCAGACCCGCGCGCTCGGCGCAGCTGTCGCTCTCGACGGAATGGATATAGGCGCCGAGCGGCATGTTGTAATACTGCGCGTACATCGCGTTATACTGCGTCTCGATGCTCACGCCCAGATAGGCCTTGCCGGTAACGTAGCCCTTGGTGATCAGATCCTGCGCGATACGCACGGCGTCGTTGATCGGGATCGCAAAGCCGATGCCCTCCACGCCGGTGGAGCTGTATTTGGCGGTGACGATGCCGATAACCTCACCGGAGGCGTTGTACACCGGGCCGCCGGAGTTGCCCTTGTTAACCGCCGCGTCAATCTGGAACATGTTGATTGCGTCTTCGCCGTTTTCCGTAGTGATCGTGCGGTCGAGCGCGCTCACATGGCCGTTGGTCATGGAAAAATCCAGCTCGCCGAGGGGATTGCCCACCGCGTGCACCTCGTCGCCGACGGAGATC
Source organism: Oscillospiraceae bacterium (assembly GCA_017518225.1). GTDB lineage: Bacteria > Bacillota > Clostridia > Oscillospirales > Oscillospiraceae > Limivicinus. The sequence continues at coordinate 2,065 of JAFWVV010000053.1, forward strand.
CGGTCGCTGTTGCCGAGCGCCGCGGCCGTCAGCCCCGTCGCCTCGATTTTCAATACGGCAACGTCGTTGCTCTCCTCGCTGCCGACGATCGCAGCCTCATACTCCGTGCCGTCGTTCATCATCACGGTAACCGGCGAGCCGCCCTTGTCGGCGTATTCAATGACGTGGTAGTTGGTGAGGATATACCCGTCCTCGGAGATGATAAAGCCGGAGCCGGACACCGCAGAGCTGGTCTGACCGAAAAAGCTCTGCACCGTCACCTCGGTGGTGACGCCGACGACCTGCTGGCACGCCATATCATAAATCTGTGCCAGCGGTTTTCCCGCTTCGGTCGTCACCGTCTCGGACTTGCTCGTCGTGCTGTTGGGCGCGCCGAACACAACGGCGGGCGGATTTTCTCGCGCTTCAACCGAACGCAGCCGCCCGGATAGCCGCAGCCCGGTCATGGCCGCGCCGGCAGCCGTGCCGAGCAGCGCGCAGGCCAGACACAGACAGGCGATTTTCCAGCCTTTACCGCCGCCGTTCTCCGGGCGCGTTTTGACCGGGCGCACCGGCGGCGTGTAGTAGCGCGGCGGCACCGCGCCCTCGTCCGCCGGGGCATAGTGCGCGTCGGCGTAAATGCGCTGGGTGTAGCCGTTTTTATACTGATACTCGCCCTCTTCAATCTCCGGGCGCTCCGCTTCCGGTTCGGATTCCGGCGCAGCCTCCACGGGCGGCTCCTCCGCCGCCGGCGTTTCGGCGCGTTCCGGCTCGACCGTCTCCTCCGTCTCGGGAGTGCTTTCGGGCATTTCGTTTTTTTCCTCGTGTTCGAGCATAGGGCAAAACCTCTTTTTTGATTTGCCCTTATCTTACCCGAACTTTATGACCGTGGCATGAACAAAAGCGCAAGCTTTTTTGAACAATTTTCTCCGAAACGATGAACGAGCGGACGCTTGCGCAAGCTTTGCCGGCGTGTTACAATGGAACGCAGAAACGCTACAGGAGAAAAAACATGGATCAACAGACCGGAAAACTCTATATCGTCGCCACACCCATCGGCAACTCCCGGGACATGTCCCCGCGCGGCATCCAGATTTTGAGCGAGGTGGATATCATCGCGGCAGAGGACACGCGCCGCTCGATGGTGCTGCTCAATCTGCTTGGCGTCCGCAACAAGCTGGTATCCAACCACAAGTTCAATGAATACGGCAAGGCCAAGTATTTCATCGGCGAGATGCTCGCCGGAAAGAGCGTCGCCGTCATCACCGACGCGGGTACGCCTTGCATCTCCGACCCCGGCAACGAGCTGATCCGCGCCGCCGTAGAGGCGGAGATCCCGGTGATTGGCGTGCCCGGCTGCTGCGCGGCTGTGACCGCGCTGTCGGTCTCCGGCTTCGACCTGTCAAGTTTTCTTTTTTACGGCTTCTTCCCGCGGGAAAACGCCGAGCGCAAAAAGCTCCTCGCGCAGATGCGCCGCGCCGACACGCGCACCTTTGCCTTTTACGAAAGCCCCAAGCGCGTCATGGATCTGCTGGATTTTCTGATCGAGGCTGGAGCGCGCTGCCGCCTGTGCCTGTGCAACGACCTGTCCAAGCTGCACGAGCGCAGCTATCGCGGCACGCCGGAGGCAGTCAAAACGCAGCTTCTGGGCAAGGGCAGCTGGGACAAGGGTGAGTACGCGCTGGTGCTGGAGCTCGACGAGGACTACCGCTTTACCAAGGCCGAGCATACCGTTACCGCCGAGGCGATGCTGGTGGACGCAATGCTGCAGCAGGGGCTGAACGCCAAGGACGCGGTCGCTGCTGTGCTTGGCGACGAGAACAACTCCTACAGCAAAAACGAGCTCAAAGCCGCCGCGCTGAATTTGAAAAAGCTCTTTGGCTGAACGAACGCTTCCTGGCTTTTAGGCGTCGAGAGCTCGCGCGACAAAAGAACGCCATGGTTTTCCTTATTCACAAGCACAGAAAAAGAAAAAGGGGCCGTTGCAAAATGAGAATTTTGCAACGCGCCCCTGTTCATGCTACCCTAACCAAACTTAATTTATTGTCTTTTAAGCACCCACTTTTATATTCTAAAAGCTGGTCTGTTTACTGAATTTATTATCAACTCGTGCACAACTCATCTATATTACTGGTCGTGCCTTATGCTCCGCATTCAGAACCACCGCAGTTTCCTGTACCTACTATCTCACAAGAGACATGACATGCCCTGTATATCAAGATCTTGCCTGTTATTTCTACAGTGTTTTCGTCTACGTCAGTCCATATTTGGTCGACTATGGGCTATGTTAGTTGGAAATAGATTCGAAATTGATATTGGAAAAACAGGATACAGTGAATAAGTGAAAAAAGCTACAGTATCGAGTTGATAATAGACCCATCTGTTAAATTAATCAGCGCAAATTCGTAATCTGATCCGAATAAGTCCCGGTATGAGTATATAAGCTTATCGCCGCGCATGATTGCATAGTCGCCATGAAACTGCAGCGCCGGAACCAGCAGGAAATCGCCCGATTGATCTTTTGTGTTAACTCGGGCATATCCCCATTTGACATCATCAATGATCGCATGGACTGTATAGCCGTCTTCTTCGCGGAAGCCTTCGTTTTGTAAGATTGCCGCTCCCCATTTATCAAGATAGGCCGAAAGACTGTCCATCGACTGCTGCGAATCTATCACATCGACCTTCGCTTCGGCGACCGATACGATATCCAAAGGGGAGGTCAGGGACACTTCTACCAGTTCTCCGCTTGGGGAAAGCGAGATCATTAATTCAGAATAGTAGTAATCTGACAAAGCACCGCTGCCTTTGATTACTTCAAGCTGCTCAAGGTGCAATAAGTTTACGCCATCGTAACATGGAACGGCAGTTACATTAACGACATATAATGGTTTTTCGTTGTTTCGCCAATATTTGTAGACTTCAACCCGGGAATCAACAACAACCCAATCGCCAAATCCGGCAGCCTTGACAATGCTGGTCGCTTTCTCAACTGCAGCCTCGACCTCGGTATCCGACGGCCTGCGATTTCCGCATAAACGTCTAAGCATATGAAGTGTCTCAATATCATAGGGCGATGAATACTCAGAGCTAAGATACACATCAACAGCTTGAATTCTATAGTCAGCTTCGTCGCGACTGGTTATCCACAGCTTGTAACTCGTCGCGTCATTTTCCACATAGGCCATGATGACACGATTGCCGTCGTCTTTTGGGGCATCCGGAAGATTTGACAAATAATATGATTCTGGCTGAAACTCCCAGTTACAGTTCTTTCGCGTGTTATCGCGTGTTTCAGTTCGCATGGTGTTCCTAAGAACCTCAATCGTTTCAAGGATAGCGCGTTTGACTGTGCCTAACTCGCCTGCTCCATAGATATCGGTGATAACATCGTCCAGGCTAAGCCGCTCCAGTTTTTGTATTTCTTCCTCTGTCGCGACTCTTGTCATGAAGGCAGCATAATCTGTTTCGTAGAAGTTTGCAGAATCGCCGAAAAGCAATTCTGCAAACTTCTTGCACTCTTCTGACCTTAACATATGAGGTTTTACTTTGATCACTGAAAAATTGATATCTTGAAGCGCAGCCAGTTGATTAATCTCAACTCTCATATCCACAGTGCACAGAGGACTATCATTGATGTCCCTACTGGTTACGCGGCATAAGAAAACTACCAAAACAAGACAGAAGATAACGATGGAGTATTTCTTTACCTTGCCAATCTGCTGTATCACATCTGTTTACCAATTATTACTGTAAGCTGTTAGAAATTATTTATAGCTTTTGAATGGGTGTTTCCATATTTGTCACTAACATACACATTGCCACTAATTATTACAAAAATATGATCACCTTTGTAAGAGAAATCCCATATAAGGCCCTCTTCACTTCGATCCTTAAAATCCATTCTGCTGCCAATCTTCGCCCAAGTCTTGGGCCCGACTATTCCGTCCCACTCATGGCCATCACTGAACACTTTCGTTTGGAATGCCACGGTTGCATAGTAGGTTCCATCTCCAAAGATTCCGTCAACGCCACCACTACGATTAATAAACTTAGAGGTGGTCGCATCATATCTCGCCAGAAACCTCTGCGCGATACAAACATACGCGCCGTACGCGCCCCATGCCGTCTCGTCAAATTTCTTAAACTTGTTCACCACATTAGAGGGCGGCGTCTTGGCAAAGGCGCTGGCCGAAACAGAGAAAACCAAGGCGAGGGCAAGAATCAACGACACAAGAATTTTTGCTTTTTTCATTTCACAGTTCTCCTTTGAATTCAATATTTGTCTGATGTTTTCTTCCGGGGTTTCCATGCGCTTTTGCGCGTCAGTTAACTATTCCATGCCGATCACCGCCTGTAAAGCAAAATAGCCGGGACAATTTGAATTGCCGAGTTAGCTCCGTTCTGCCAGATAGATACTGACTCTGCTCTGTAAATGCTCAGAAGTCTCCTGCGCCGATTGTTTCCCGTGGACAAAGGCATTTAATTCTGCGATCAACAAATCGACTAAGACCGGGTCTGCGATGACCGTTCCGGCGACGTTTTCGACCATTTCGCGCAGCGCGTCAATACTCGTTTGACTCACGCCGAAGGTTCTGGCTTGATGGTCCATCATGCGCTCAAACTGCGCCCGCAGCGCAGGAACCCCTAAATCTGCCTGCTGAAAAAGCTGCTTGGCAAAGTCCCATGCGGCCTGCCCGTCCTTGCAGCCCTTGGCAACGCTGAGACTGGTGAAATCGCCTCCCCCGTACACCGCGTCTTTAGCTGCCTGTGACAGCAGATAGAAGCCGCTGCCTTTGCTGTCCGGAATGCCGACATTTTGATGGGTTTTTTCTATCTTTCTGCCAGCATAGGCACGAATTTCATCGATATAATCATTTCCCACGCTGCAGAACAATGAGACCTTATCCTCAGCAAGCCCGGCTTCTCCCATAAGACTGGTCATCAAACCAAGCCATGCGGCAAAGGCGTCCCGGTTAAAATCGCAGCTCATGCTGTTAAGGTCGATAAATTCGCCGGTGATGGCTAAAGCCATCGCACGGACGATCCAATCCTGCGTGTACCGCTCGCTCCGGCCCAAAGCGAGCGAGGGATCTTCTGCGATCGCGCGCTCTAAAAAGGCGCAGGACCAGTTTTCCTGTCCGGGGTATAGTTCGTTTGGAATGAGGAGTCCCATGATCGAATACACGGGATTGATCCGGTACAAATGCCCGCCTACACACATGCCGCGCAGCGCGGCGGGAAAAAAGTCCTCGCGATCCAGATCCGGGTCGGCGTCCAGATAGGGCAGCAGATCCAAAAGCTGCTCCCCGGAGATACGACCCTCCGGCAGGCCGGACTGATCCACCAGATCGATGCCGGCGTTGAAGGCCTCGATCAGCGCGCGGTTCAGATCCTGATCTCCGTCATATTCAAAATAGACCGGCTCTATCCGATATGCCGCGTCCGAATGGTTATAGGCAAGGATCGCGTCTCGCAGCCCAAGACCCATGAGCGGCCGAGGATTGGCGGCTTGCGTGTCGATAAAGCAGGCCAGGGTCAGTGTGTCCTTAACAGGAATCTGGGCCTTTGTCACCTTGACCAGTTCAAGCCAGTCAGCCCCGTCCGCGCAGCCGTAGTATTCTCCCTTTGCGTTTTCAAATAATTCGAGAGCCATCGTGTTCCGGCTGATGGCCACATCCATCCAGTCAAGCACCAGATCTGTTTGGCCGGAATCCTGCACGGCATACAGCTTGCCGTCGACAGAGTACAGCATGTTGCCCGGCAGGCTGTCCGCCACGGAAAAGCTCCAATTGATCGGGTCAAAGTCTATGCTGCGGTCAAGACATAGGCGCTCCGTGTCAAAGCGCGTAATGCCGTCGTCGCTGATGAGATAGAGCTGATCGCCAATCCGGCAGGAGCCGCCAAACATGTAGGCCTCTATATTGTTTTTGGCTTGTGGGTTGAAGTCCCGATCGATCACGCAAGCCTCCGTATCGGTGACGATCAGGGCCTTGTCCCGGCTGAGCGCATGGAGAGCGTGCATGTACTGGTCAGCCGATGAAAACGCTTTTTCCCAGTCCCACTCTGTGGCGCGCACCTCTTTGGTAGCTATATCCACGGTCACTAAGCGGTACGCCGACAGAGAGTCATCCCAATCGGTGCAATACACACACATCCAGGCCATTCCGTCGCAAACCGACAGGAAATCTGTAGACGCCCGGCGGATATCGAATTCCTCACTTACGCCAATATCCTTTAAGTCTAAGGCAATCTGCTGCCACTGACCGCTGATCGTGTCCAAGCCGAGCAGCAGAAGACGCCACACGCCGTCAACTTTACTGCGCCCGGAAAGCCACAAGCAGTCTCCATCGTAATCCGTCGGCGCCCCGACAGGCATTTTAGCCGGCATATCCACACGGGTCATCAGCCAGCCGTCTTGAACATTCCCGTCATAGGAGCTTTGTACAGCTTGTCCGGTATTTTGCGTAGCTTGCTCATCAGCTAATGAGGTGTTCGCTTCTGATCTTTTGCCACAGGCGGCCAGGCTGAATAAGATACACAGAATCAGAATAATGCTTATAAGCTTTTTCATTGGAGCCCTCCATAGAGAAGAATAAACAGTGTTGCTTTTTATTCGTTTTTTTGTAATGAAACTCATCTCATTCAAGTTTTTTACTGATAGAAAGATATAGAGCAAGATCTAAAAGCTTGGGAAACAAAGTTTTTTGTTCATATCTCTGTACCAATCACGATAATCGTATTGTCATCATGGTTAGATTTCGTCAACACACAAGAGGCGAAGCAAAGCATAATAAAAGCAACGATAAACATCACAACAAGGATTTTTATCTTATTGATCTTCATTGATTTTACCATCAAACGGCGGCCGCTCCTAAACGGCGGTGATCCGTCAGTTTTTGGATACCGGCGCTCATTCTGTGTACGCCTTATCTATTCATTTGTCATTTTATCACAAATTTCGTATATATGTCAATCCTTTATATATAATATTATGTTATACTTAAAGTGCTGATAGCAGCTTATGGCGAAAGACTAACTATTAAAAGTCAAGCCCCAAAAAGAGAAAAAGATGGGAATCGGTAGACGAAGGAAAAAAGGCGCAGAAAACAGAGCGTCCGGCAGGGCGCTCTAAGACGCAAGGAAGAAAAGCTCAGGCCGGTTGAAAGGCGTTGCCGGATGTTTGTATGCTTTGGCGTTAGAAACTTCTCCCGTTTCAGAAATCGCATACTTCATTGCGCTGCATAAACAAAAGGAGGGCAGCCTTAGCCACCCCCCTCAGGTTTACGTGTTTTGTTTTGCTCTACATCCTCTTTACCCCAACATTTGACAAAGAGCCAGAAAAAAACGCCGACGGAAGGGAGGGCGCGCTGACTTGCGCACGCCCAAACCTCAAAAAGTCAGCAAAAACCGACGAAAAACCCGCTTCCGGCCGAAGCCGGAGGCGGGTTTTCTGCGCTCTGAGGATCGCGCAAAAGCGCGATCCTTTTTTTGCCGTTTTTGTTGCAATCGACAGGGCGCGCAACGCAAACGCGCAGCCCGCGCCCTCCTGTATTTACTCAATCCGCACCGTTTCCTCGCGGCCATCGAGGCGGAAGCGGACGGCGACGCCCTCGTCGGCGAGGACGCGGACGTCCTGCGCGTCGCGCAGGCACAGCATGCGCGCGTAGCGCTCCTTCGCCTCCGGCGTGTACTTCGCCATATTGTCCGAGCACAGCAGCATGCCGCCAAAAAGGCTGTTGACGGTGGCGAGAATCTCCTTTTGTCCGTGCGTGAGCTTGAGATTCTCCTCGCGCAGGAAGAAGACGTCCGGGTCGTTAAGCCAGGCTCGACCGTTCAGCTGCCGGCGGAAGACCGTGTTGAGGATGGCCTGCCGGGTCGAGACGCGCTCGCGGTGGATCTCGCGCATCAGGAAATTGTCGTCCCAGTCAAGCCCGACGTCGCAGCTGACGCGGCAGTAATCCACCAGTCCGAAGGCAGGCATCAGCGGCACGCCGCAGCCGAGGATCAGCTTTTCCCCGCACATCGTGCGCAGCCACTCCATCGCGCGCGTCATGCGCCCGGCGCGCGTCTCGCACTCATTGCCGAAGGGCGCGGCCCCGTAGAGAAAGTCCAGCTTCACAAGATCAAAGCCCCACTCGTCAAAGACGCGCCGGAAAACCTTTTCCAGATAGTCGATCACGCCGGGGTGGTCGATGTCCAGCGCGTAGAAGCCGCCCCAGTTGCTGCCGCAGAGCCAGGGCTTGCCGTTGTGGCGCAGCAGCCAGTCGGGATGCTCCTTGACAAGGCGCGATTTTCTCTGCGCCACGAAGGGCGCGAGCCACAGCCCGGCCATTAAGCCCTTTTCGTGGATCTCCTCCGCCACAACCTTCATGCCGCGGGGGAATTTTTTCTCGTCTGGCTCCAGCCAGTCGCCCACGAATGGTTCAAAGCCGTCGTCGATCTGGAAGAGGTCGCCCGGCCGCAGCACCTGCGCGCAGCCGGATAAATCCTCCAGCACGCTCTGTTCGCTGATGTTTTGATAGCGGTTATACCAGCTGGAATAGCCCGTGATACGCTGCGTGGTGCGCGGCTGCACGCCGAGCGCCGAAAACCAGCCGTCAAAGACCTCCTGTTCGCTGCCCGTCGCCCAGTAGAGATCAAAGGCGTGATAGTCTCCGTCCACCACCAGCTCCTCACAGTCGCGCGCAAGCGTCAGCTCACCTGCCTGTGCATCGTAGCCAAAGATCGTGTAACCGGGACGTTCATCCAGCGAGGCGAAAAGCTCATAGCGCTCGCCCTCGCGGAAATAGCACCAGCTCTCGCCGTGGGTGCGCCCGGGCGTGTTGGGGTAGTCCACAAAGTAATAGTCGCCGTAGTGCTCCAGCCCGAAGGCGCGCACCAGGGTTTTCGGCAGATGCTTCAGGTCGCGGATCTTGCCGTCGCGGCCATACTCCGGGCAGAAGGTCCAGGTCTGAAAGCCGTTCATGAAGATTTTTTCTTTTTCGCCCATTTCGCGTTTTAGCTGCGCACGTACGCTTACCAGTTCGCAGCTTGGCAGGGGCAGCACCAGCCGGTTGACGCCGGGCTGCAGCTCGATCGCCCCCGTCTCCTCCGCAAGCTTTCCGTCACGGATAACTTGAATCAGATATGTAAGCTTCATATCTCCGCCTCCTTTTCTCTATCAGCTTATGCTTCTACCGCAAAGTCTATCGTCCGGCTCTCCAGTCGCTCACCGCATATCGTCAGCCGCGCCGCGCCGGAGACGCCCTTCGTTTTCACATAGCAGCCGCACATGCCGCCCTCGGCCGTAACAACCGCCGGTCCGACCAGCTCCGCCGCGCCCTCCACGGAAAGCGTCAGCGGCAGCTGCGCGTAGGGTGCGAGATTGCCCAGCTCGTCGAGCACACGGATGCGCACGGCGGCCATGTCGTAGCTGCCCTTCTCGCGCAGCGCTCTGTGGCTGACGCGCGCGTCCAGATGCAGCTTTTCTCCCGGGCCGTAGGTGCGCACGGCGACGGTCTGCCCGTTTTTCTTCGCCTCAAAGCGCCAGTAGGTCGCCGCGCCGCCCCAGTTTCCCACGTACTTGCCGTAGAGTGCGACGCCGTCGGCAAAGCTCATGCGGTAGCGGGTGAGCGCATAAAGGAATTTCGCCTTGTAGCTCAAAGGCAGGTTCGACATGCCGTACTTACCGACGGCGATGAGGCAGTCCTTCAAGAGCGCCGCCTTGGCGCGTGGAAAACCCTCCTGCGTTTCCAAAAGCTCGCCGATCGTGTCGTCCAAGGCGATGGGGCCGTGGGGCAGCGCCCGCCAGTCCCTGGCCTGAAAACGCGTGACAAAGCGCTCGTTTTTATAGAGCTCGACCTCGTCGGCATTGGTAAAGAGATAGGGCTTTCCGATCTGCCCGCCGGGATAGTCGCCAATGTCCATGGACGAGCCGAGCTCCAGCACCGGCGCCCCCTCGCCCTGGCTGGCGTAGAGAGCGGCGGCGAGCTTCGGATTGCGAAAAGCGTCCATCACGCCGTGGTAGCAGACCCGGTCGCCGGAGCCGAAATCCTTGTGCGTCGGGTAGTCGAACATGCACCAGCCGAAGCAGCCGGCGTGCTCGCCGTCGGCCATTGCCGCATCCAGCACGCGCGCGTGGCGCAAGGCCTGCTCCTGCCGCTTTTCCCATGTGTCATAGGCCTTGGTCGGGAACATGTGCCCGCTGTGCTCGGAGATGAGAAAGGCCTTCGTCATATCCGGCGTCACCTTGTCTTTTGGACGGCAGCCGGGATTGTCGCCGGTGTGGGAGAAGTCGTTGAAGGCGTAGACGTCCTCCAAAAGGCTGCTCTTTTCGATGTAGCGCACGCCGGAGGTCTGGCGGGAGGGGTCAAGCGCACGGCAGATCTCGTTGGCGCGCTGATAGAAGGCGTCGTTGTCCTGGCTCTCGTTGATGCGCACGCCCCAGAGCACGATGCTCGGGTGATTACGATACTGCAGCACCATCTCGCGCAGATTTTCCAGCGCCTGCTCCTGCCAGCTTTCGTCCCCGACGTGCTGCCAGCCGGGAATTTCCGTGAACACCAGAAGCCCCAGCCGGTCGCACTCGTCGATAAAATACCGGCTCTGCGGGTAATGTGAAGTGCGCACGGCGTTGCACTGCAGCTCCTCCTTTAAAATGCGCGCATCCTCGCGCTGCAGCGATTCCGGCGCGGCGTAGCCGATATACGGATAGCTCTGGTGGCGGTTCAAGCCGCGCAGAAAGCTCTTTTCGCCGTTGAGATAGAAGCCGTCGGCCTTGAATGCCGCCGTCCGGAAGCCAAAACGCTCCTCCCGGCGGTCGATGATCCCGCCGCGCTCGTCCAACAGCTCCGCCACACAGAGATAGCGCGCCGGGCTCTCCGGCGACCAGGGCTTAACGCCCGGCACGCGCAGCTCAAATTCGTCGCGCCCGCTCTGCTCGGCAAGGACAGCTCCCGCCTCGTCGAGCACGCGCACCCGCGCCTGTCCCTGACGCCCCGGGCGGGCGTCGACCTTGAGCTTTACGACGAGGCGATCGAGCGCGGGCGTCGTGAGGTACAGATCCTCGATATAGTCCCTCTCGCGCACGTCCAGCCAGACCTCGCGGCAGAGCCCGCCATAGGTCAGATAGTCTATGACGAAGCCGAAAGGCGGCACGGAAGGATTTTCCGTGCAGTCGAGCTCGACGGCAAGCGTGTTTTCGCCGCCGTAGACGACGCCCTCCGTGATCTCCACGCGAAAGGCCGTATAGCCGCAGCGGTGCGCAGCCACCACCGCGCCGTTGAGATAGACCGTGGCGATATGCGCCGCCGCGTCAAACTGCAAAAACAGGCGCTTGCCGCGCAGATTCTCGGGGATATCAAGCGCGCGCCGATAGCCGCAATGCATCTCATAGTCCGCGGGGGCGGCGTAGTGCAGCGGCGTCTCGCGCACCGTGTGCGGCAGCGAGACGGCGACGCCCTCCTCGCGCCCGGACAAAAACTCCTCGGACCAGCGCTCGGTAAAGCGCCAGTCGCGGCAAAGGCTGATCATGGACGATCCCCTCCCGTTTTTACTTTTCTGTCTATTATTGTAGCACTCTCGCGCCGCTTTCTCAATCGGTTTTTTCATCCTGTTGCCAGCGCGCGGACACTTATGCTATGATAGGGAAAAAGAGGTGAGGCTTTATGTTTCTCCCGGCCATCCGCAGCAAAGAGGATATCATCCGTCTGGTGGACGAGCTCGGCTTTCTGCCCTATTTCAAGGGCGAGATCCCCGGCTTCTCCATCGAGGAAAACTGTCCCTGTCTCTGGGGCACGCCGGAGGACCCCTCCAGCCCCTGGGAGTGGAAGGGTCCGATCATCCGCGAGAGCGACTGCGCCTACGGAAAATTCTACCGGGGCAAGGCGATGTACGTCAGCCGCGACTGGTTTTTGGACTTCGCCAATTACCGCCGCGACGGCTACGACTACGACGCGCGCGTGGACGACGGCAAGGCCAGGGGGCGTGATCGGCGCATCATGGAGATTCTCAGCGAACGCTCGCCTCTGCGCTCTAAAGAACTCAAGACCCTGTGCTGCCTAAGCGAGGACAGCCGCAAGAGCTTTGACGCGAGCATCACCTTTTTGCAGATGCAGGGCTATCTCCTGATCTCGGACTTTCTCTACGAGACCGACCGCCTCGGCCGCCCCTACGGCTGGGGGCTGGCACAGTACGCCACGCCCGAGCAGCACTTCGGCGCTGACTTTTCCGAGCAGGTCTACGCCCGCGAGCCGGCAGAATCGGCCGAGCGCCTGCGCCGCCATCTGCAAAAAAGTCTTCCTCAAGCGACCGAGGCGCAGATTGCCCGCCTGATCGGCTAACGGCCGGAACTTTTTCTCTATGCCGGCGTCCTATTTCGTGAAGGCATCAAATCAAAAGGAGGACAACAAAATGAAAAAAATCAGCGCACTGCTTCTGGCGCTCTGCCTGCTGTTCTGCCTCACGGCCTGCGGCAGCAGCTCTTCTCAGTACGCCAAAAGCGACGGCTATAACAGCGTCGCGCCTGCCGAGGCGCCGATGGCGGAGGACGACTATTGGAGCGAGGCCGCGTCCGCCTACGGCGGGCTTGCGATGAACGAGGGCGAGCCGCCGGAGCCGCAGGCGGACAGCGTGCCCGCCGTCGACCCGGAGAAGATCATCTACTCCGCCAGCGCCACCGTCGAGACCACGGACTTCGACGACACGCTCACGCGCCTGCAGGCGATGGTCAACCAGTACGGCGGCTTCATCGAGTCGAGCAGCGTCAATGGCAGCAATTTCTACAGCCAGAGCCGGGGCTATGCCTCTTCCCGCAGCGCAGACTACGCCATCCGCGTACCCAGCGGACGCTTTCAGGAGCTGATGGGCAGCCTCTCCACGCTCGGCAACATCCCCTATACCAACACCTATACCGACAATATCAGCGCCCGTTACTACGACGTACAGGCGCGCCTGACCGCCTACCGGACGCAGGAAACACGCCTGCTGGAGATGATGGAGAAAGCCGAGACCGTCTCCGACCTCATCGTAATTGAGGATCGCCTGAGCGAGCTGCGCTATGAGATCGAGAGCCTGCAGTCCACGCTCAACAGTTGGGATCGCCAGGTGAGCTACAGCAGCGTGTCGGTCACGGTCAATGAGGTGACGGTCTACACACCGGAGGCAAAGCTCACTTACGGCCAGCAGCTTGCGCTCGCCGCGCGCAACGGCTTCCAGTCCGCCGTCGATTTCTGCAGCGGGCTGCTCCTGTGGCTGCTGGAGGCGCTGCCGATGCTGATCATCCTCGCACTCGTCGTTTTCGTCGTCGTGATCCTCATTCGCCGCGGCGCAAAACGCAGCAAGGAAAAAAAGCTGCGCCAGTGGCAGCAGATGCAGGCTCAGCGCACGCAGGCCGCCGTGGAGAGCTCTTCCGCGCAGGAGCAAAAATAAACCTTTGCAGCAGCATGCAAAAATGGGAACTTTTTTGAAAGTTTCCGTTTTTGCTTTTCAAGCCGTCGACACTTTGTCGACAGCTTGAGGGCGTGTTGCAAAATTAATAATTTCAAAAAATACTTGTCGTAAAAGTTGCTGGGAGCCACAGATTTTGTGACTCCCAGTAACTTTTACACGAAATATCTTTTGCGATTTCGGCTAAAAACCTTATTTTGCAACAGGCCCTTTCCTATGTATCAGCCTTTGGCCTTGAGCGCTGCGGCCGCCGCCGCGCGCTCGGCGCAAATCTGCTCCCAGCTCTTCTGTTTGGCCATAATCTCCGCAAGCTTTTCCAGTTCCGTCGGAACCTCGATATTCTGCGGACAGACCTGCACGCACTGGCCGCAGCCAATGCAGGCGTCGGCGCGCTTGCCCTCGCCGAGGGCGGTATAGCGCGCGATGGTTGTGATGCTGCTGCCGATCGCCATCTCGTTGGCCATCGCCAGCATCTCGGGGATGTTCAGCTCCATCGGACAGCCGGCGCAGCAGTAGCGGCAGCCGGTGCAGGGAATGCTGCGTGCCAGCATCTCGCGGATCTCGCCGAGCAGCGCCAGCTCCTTTTCGTCCAGTGGCTTTTCCGCGGAGAAGGTGCGGATGTTGTCCTCCATTTGCGCCATGTTCGACATGCCGCTGAGCACCATCGTCGACCGCGTCACCGTCTGCAGCCAGCGGAAGGCCCAGGCGGGGATGCTCTCGTCCGGGCGCAGCGCGCGCATCTTCGCCTCCGTCGCCTCGTCAAAATGCGCCAGACGGCCGCCGCGCACCGGCTCCATCACCCACACGGGGATGCCGTAGTCCGCCAGCAACACGCATTTTTCCTCCGCGCCCTGCAGCTTCCAGTCCACATAGTTGAGCTGGATCTGGCAAAACTCCATGTGCTTGCCGATTTTTTCCAAAAGTCCCTTCAGACACTCCGGCCCGGCGTGGGTGGAAAAGCCGAGATGCTTGATGCGCCCTTTCCCCTTTTGCTCCAGAAAATACTCCAGATAGTGGTTGTCGGGGTTGCCGTAGTAATAGAGCGAGTGCTCGTTGATGTTGTGCAGCAGATAGAAATCGAAGTAGTCCACGCCGCACTTGGCAAGCTGCTCCTCAAAAATCTCCGCCGGCTGCATCGGCGTCACGCCGCGGACATTCTGATGCCCGGGGAATTTATCCGCCAGATACCAGCTCTCGCGGGGATAGCGCGCCAGCGAGCGGGCGATCGCCAGCTCGGACTTGCCGTTGTGATAGGGATAGGCCGTATCGAAATAGTTCACGCCGGCAGCCATCGCGCGGTCCACCATCGCGTCGAGCTGCGCCTGGTCGATCTCTCCGTCCGCGCCGAGGGGCAGGCGCATCGTGCCGAAGCCGAGCGCGGAGAGCTTTAAATCCTGAAAGTCCTTATACAGCATGGCAATTCCTCCTGTAGCTGTGTCGTGGGATACGATTATTGTACACGAACAGGCGGGAAAACGCAAGGCCGCCGCCCCGCCGGACGCCCGCCCGCTTCCGGCAAAAAATGCACCGCCCGAGCGGGCAGTGCATTTTCTGTTTTACCGCATGATTTTTTACCGGGAGCTTTTAAGCCTGCGCTTTCTGCTTGGACTGCTTGGTGAAGGTCTGCACACCTTCGACAGCCAGGATGACCGCCAGAACGATCAGCAGGATGCCGACGATCGCCTGCACCCAGGGGCCCCAGTCGGCGCCGCCGGCAGCGATCGCCTTGAACTGGTTGATGGTGTTGATCACCAGAGAAGCGATCGTAACGATCAGCATGAAGATCATGGGGATGATCAGGTTCAGCTTCTTCTTGCCGATATTGCCGAGCCATGCAGCAACAGCCATCAGAGCCAGAGCCGCGAGCAGCTGGTTGGCGGAGCCGAACAGCGCCCAGATCTTGGCATAGCCGTTCATGCCGAGCACGATGCCCAGAACGACCGTGATGATGGTGGCAACCCAGGGATTGGTCAGAACCTTCTTGTAGCCGGTCACATTGTGAACGGTCTCACCCGCATTGTCGTCGATCCAGAACTCCTGGAACATGAAGCGAGCCAGACGGGTCGCCGTGTCCAGAGAGGTCAGACAGAAGGCGGAGTAGGTGAGGATCAGCAGCGTGTTCAGCACGTTGAAGGTGCCGGGGATGCTGTCGTCGATCATGTGAGCAATGCCGCCGCCGAAGATGTTGGTGGCGCCCTGGAGATCGTACTTCTTCGCGTAAGCAACCGCGCAGAGGGTCAGAACCGCCAGCACACACTCGAGGAGCATGCCGCCGTAAGCGATGGGCTTGGCGTGAATTTCCTTATCCAGCTGCTTAGAGGTCGTGCCGGAGGAGACCAGGCTGTGGAAGCCGGAGATGGCGCCGCAGGCGATGGTGGTGAACAGCACGGGGAAAATGGGCTTGCCGGGAACGGCAACATTGATGGTGTCCATAGTGCTCATGCTGGGGCGCGCCAGAACAACGCCGATGAAGGCCAGCGCGAGCATCGCATAGAGCAGGAAGGAGGACAGGAAGTCACGCGGCTGCAGCAGGATCCACACAGGCGCAACCGAGGCGACGACGATGTACACACCGATGAGGTACATCCAGGTCTTGCCGGTGAGCATGATGGGATGCCAGAACATGCCGACCGCAATGATGGCGACGATCGCGGCAATGCCGACGATCGTGGACACGCCCATGGACATGCTGGTGCGGTTCATCAGCAGACCGTAGCACACAGCGATAACGATAAAGAGGATGGAGACCATGGCGACGCGGGAGTTGGCTTCCACGACGGCGGGCGCAGCGTCTTTCTCAACGCCAAAGGTGCCGGCAACGATGGAAGCAAAGGCCGCGATGACCAGGATGAGGGTCAGGTAAGCGAAAACGATGAACAGACGCTTGGCGCGCTTGGACATGTTGTCGTTGATGACCTCACCGATGGACTTGCCGCCGTGGCGGACAGAGGCGAACAGAGAACCAAAGTCATGTACGCCGCCGAAGAAGATACCGCCGATAATGATCCAGAGCACGCAGGGCAGCCAGCCGAAAACGGCGGCCTGGATGGGGCCGGTAATGGGGCCGGCGCCGGCGATCGAGGAGAAGTGGTGTCCCATCAGGACAGGGGCCTTGGCGGGAACGTAGTCCACGCCGTCTTCCATGGAGTGCGCAGGCGTGGGATCACCCTCGCCGACGCCCCACTGCTTACAGAGGTAACGACCGTAGAAAACGTAGCCGCAGAGAAGCAGTGCCACGGAAATGATGAGCAGTACTAAACCATTCATACAGTTCACTCCTTCATTTAATTTTGAACAGCTTTGCTTTTTTCTGCTTCAGCTTCGGCTGGAGCAGGCTTTTCAAAAATTTCGCTGTGTTTCCGGCGTAGCTGTTTCCCGTTACCGCAGCTCTCCTCACTTCTGCGACGACGGTTTGCACCTCCATCCATCCCTTGAGCGAAAATTGAAAACTTTTTCGGATGCGGCTTTTTTTCGCCGCGGTCAAAGCGGAGTCCTCCGCCTGATCACAAATAAACAGCGCGACGAGATCGGTCGACATGTGCCCCGCCTTGGGATCGACCAGCGGTTCCCCCTCCGCCAGAACCTGCTTCAGTCCCTCCTGAAACATGGGCTCCGTCACGGTCGGCGCGGAGAAAATCCAGACGTACTCGTGGCGGTCCGCCGTCCAGAGCTCGGCCTTCTTCGTCAAAAGATAGCCCGTTCCATGCTCGTGAAACACCGCCTTGGCCACGAGGCCGTCGGTCACGTCCTCCCTGCGCTCGATATCATAGTATGGCGCGTAGGTCTGTATGATTTTTTCCAGCAGCTCGTTGCGCTCCATACGCTCACCTTTTTCTTTATTCGTCCGTCGGTTTGCCGAACTGTGCGTCGGGAATTTTCTTTTCCAGCGCCGCCATCACTTTTCTGGCAGCCTCCGCACCCGGCAGCGGGATCTGCGCCAGCTCTCCTCCGTCGCCGCAGACGACCAGGCTTTCAGCCCGGATCTCTTTTTGATCTCCACGCAGCTTGAGCGGAATCAACTGGACGCGGCGGAAGCAGCGGCGGACGACGCCATAGGGGATCGCGCACACCTTAAACCATCCCGCACGGAAAAACAGATGCTCCTTGCCCAGAAACAGCTTTCCCCACGCTTTTGCCGCTTGAAGCTCCGCCGTCAGCGCGGACTTATTCCCTTCACCGTCTGCCCCCAGCAGATAAAACCTCATAGCGAAAGCTCCTCTTGACCAAGATAAAAACGAGCGGAGGCCGGAGTGCCCTGTGATGATGCGGAGCATCCGGCGCTTTCTCGTGGGAAATGTAAAAAATCCATGAACTCCATAGCCCATTTTAATAGATTTTCGACAAAAAGACAAGCCCTATATTTCAAAATTTCGAAAAAAATATTAAGAATTTTTATATTCTCCCGTTCTTGCTGCGCTGGGAACAGCCGCCCTTTCCATGATATGGCGCGGCAGATGCGAAAAAACGCGCTTCATGCGCGCGTTTTTCCCATCTGACAGCAAAGCAGCTCTGCCTCGCCCTCCAGACGCAGACATAGCTTTGCATTCGCAGCCAACAGCAGACTCTCCCCCGGGGACAGGCTTTCGCGCCGGGCGCCGTCCGTGACGGTGCAGCTCCCCTGCGCGCAGAAAAGCAGCAGCGTCTGCGCGCCCGGCTCCGTCTGCAGATCCGCTGCGCCGCACACGCGCAGCGTGCGCATGCTTCCCTCCGCCGCGCCCTTGCGCAGCATCAGATTGAAGTCGGTGCAGCGCCCTTCGCTGCGCGTATCGTCCGCGCCGTCAAAGGCGTGTACCTCCAGCGGCTTCAGGCATATCGGCGCGCCGCCGTTGTGGCGCAGCCTAATCTCCCCCTCCAGCGTGGCGATATAGCGTCGGTAGTCCGGCAACGGCGTAAAATCCGACCGCTCCAGCTCCACCGTCGCAGAGCTGACGCGCCAGAGAAAATCCCGCGCGGCGTAGTCGGCCTCCGGCGGCTCGATCAAAAGCTGTGCGGTCTCGCCGCCGCTCCAAGCGCTGATGCGTGCATCCGCTCGCCGCAGCTTTTTCCATGCTTCCATCCTATGCGCTCCTTTTTTCGTTCAGTCTGCCGACGGCAGCGGGAAGATCAGCGGCAAAAAATCATACAGCCCGAGGCTCCACGCCGCATAGGTGTGCGGAAGACCCTTGAATTCGTGAAACACGGCGTTTTCTCCGTCCGTCAGGCCGCCGCAGGCTTCGATCAGCTGCGCATACTGCGTCTGATGCTTCAGCAAAAACGAGTCGTAGCTGCCGATGCTGTTATAAAAGAAGCGGATCGGCCAGACGCGCAGCGTCTCGCTGTTGAGCCGTCCGGCCAGCCAGTCCATATCCCCATCGCTGCCGGAAAAGCTGGCAAACCAGGCAAACTCGTCGAGACAGCGCGGCAGGATCGAGATATAGGTGAACATCGCGCCCATCGACAGTCCTGCATAGGCAAAATGCTCCCGCGCCTCGGCGATCGCCTCCGGCGTACCGTCCGCCGCCCAGGTCGCGTAATGGTCGGCGAGGGCAGGCATCAGAAATTCGTGCAGCTCGTAGGTGAACTGCCGGGGATCCCAGTCGAGGGGGTAGTCGTACAGCCACTCCTCGTCGCTGCCGCAAAACTCGTTCAGGGTCTCGGCGCTGACCGTACCGCTGCGGTAAAAAGTCGGCGCAACGACGATCATCCGGCGGCACAAGCCCTCGTCCATCATATTGTCCAACAAATGACGGGTAAACACGAAGTCGCCTCCGCCGGTCTGGTATTCCTGAAAATCTACCAGCCAGTATTTTTCCGAGCCGCCCAGCCCGTGCAGCAAAATCAGCAGATCGTAACGCTCACCCGGATCGTAGCCATAGGGCAGATAGACCGCCGCCTGTTTTTCATAGGCCGCCTCCGCGCCGAGACGCGGATCGGACACCGTGTAGGAAAACATCTCCACCGTTCCGGCGCGCTCGCAGGGGCGAAACAGCCGCCGCGGGATGCGCTCATGGGCGAAAAGCGGCTGCGCGCCGCAGCGGGTGCAGACAAGCTCCTCAAAGCTGTGCGGCACCAGCTCGCCGCAGGTTTTGCACAGGCGGCTGTCCATATCGTGCGCGGGGTGCGCGCAGGCCTCGCCGCAGTAGAGGCATCGCCCCTCCGCCCAGCGCAGATGCGGACAGGGCGTGGGCGTCGGCTCCGGCGTCGGCTCCGGCGTCAGCACGGGCTCCGCCGTCGGTCTTGCGCTCGGCGCCGCAGTCGCCGCCGGGCTCGGCGCGCTCGTCGCTGCAGACGGGGGCGAAGACGACGCGCAGCCCGTCAGCAGCAGCGCAAACAGCAAAAGGAGCGCCGACGCTCTTCTTTTTAACATATCCACGCGCACTCTCCTTTCTCTTACAGGCCCGCCTCGGGCAGGCAGTGCATCTGTGTCGTGCCGAGCACGCGAAAGCCCTCAGCGCTGCCCTTGAAGCTGCGCAGGCCGAAGTCCACGGCGCGGAGTTTCAAATACAGCTCCAGCGAGCGCAGCGCCTCCGAGCCCTCCGGGAACTGGCTGGCATGGCAGCGCAGCGCTTCCCGCTGCCGCGCGCGCTGATCCCTCTTCACGCCGACAAAGCGGTTGGGGCGCGCGGTCATGTAACAGGCGAGCGCCTGCACCGGCGCGCTCTGCGCGCCATAGGCCGCCATGATCTCCGGGAAGGGCGCGAAAAAGGCCAGCCGCCTCGCCGCTTCCCCGACGTTCAGGTGGTCGGCGTGGCATTCGCTCGTCACGCAGGGGTCGGGCGCAAAGACGATCTCCGGCTGCGTCTCGCCGATGACGCGGGCGACGCCGCGCATCAGCTCGTCCTGCTCGTAGAGGCCGCCGTCGGACAAGTCCAGAAAACGCAGATCGGTCACGCCCAGGACCTTGGCGGCGGCAAGGCTCTCCTCCTTACGCTGCGCCGCGAGCGCCTCCGGCGTCGTTCCGGCGGGCGCGTGCTCCAGCCCGAAGCGCCCGTCCAGACACACGAGCAGGGAGACCTCCTTGCCCTCGGCGCAAAAACGCGCAATCGTCGCCCCCGCACCGACCTCGGCGTCATCCGGGTGCGGCGCGATAAACAGGAAGCGCCGAAACTGCTCCGGCTTCGGCGTCGGCGCGGCCAATCGAATTGCCAAGCGGGTCAAGCCCATGGCTCACACTCCCTTTCCTGCCTCAGACGGCAAAGGAATAGTTGCGGATGAACGGCCGGAAATCCGCGCCGCTCTCGCGGTAACGCAGCAAAATCTCGGCGCAGGCGCGGCTGTCGCTGTCGGCCTGATGGTGCTGCAGCACAATGCCGTAGTAGTCGCAGAGATTGTTCAGCTTGTGGCTCTGCCCCGGCAGAAGCTGCCGCCCCATCTGCACGGCGCAGAGATAGCGCGCGCTCGGCTTCCATTTCGAGTGTTGTCTATCATTGGCAGATACGCGGTTGGAGCAGGTCGTTACGGGCAGCCTCGTCAAATGCCGGAAACCCAGGCGCCGCAAGGGATTGCGGACATTCCAACCCGTTTCGGCCAGAGCTGATTTGAACCAGCCCAGAGTTCAAATAAAACCGCGTTCTTGCGTAAAAAGCCGCCGTTCTTGCGCGTTTACAAGAAGCACGGCAAGAAAACAGAGACCCCAGCAGCGTCAATGAAGCACCCTTGTATTTGAAATAACGGGGACCGGCGACAGAGTATTTGCTGCCAGTCAGAAGCTGGGCTAAAGAAGAAAGCGAATAGCTCTGCCCCTGATAGCTTACGGTCTTATCATCCACGACGGTGCACTTGATCTCCGGGTTATTGCAGTATTCGATCTCTTCACCGGGCTGAATGTTGCACATGGAAAAGCGGAAGGGCGACTGGCGCTCCTTGTGTTCGGCATCAATCTCCTGGGCGATTTCCTCCGCCTGCTTCTGCGCCTCATCCATAGCGATCCGTTTCAGCTTGTCCGCACAGCCGTGAATCTCCGCAATGGCCTCCAGGATGGAATAGGCGTCCTCCGGCGACATGGCGTAGAACTCACGTACACGCTGCTTTCCGTTGAAATTCTCAATGGAGCGCAGGTTGGGGTTCAGCTTATCGATAATGCTATGGATCTTCAGATCGGAAAGCCGGGAGCTGACCTCGTAGGTCGCATAGACGCGGAAGGCAAACGGGACGCACTCGCTGCGATTGAGCTGCTGCAGCCGCTTGTCGATATCGTCCGCATACCCGATCTTCACATATTCCGGGAAGGATGGGTTGGTCAGTATGTAAATTACGCCTGTTTTATCCATATAGATATCCCCTCTAAAACGGTAGCTCTTCGTCCTCGTCCTCCATAGGATCATCTATTACGCCCAGCACGTTTTTTGCCCTCATAAGGAGGTGATCATAGGTTAGGATAGAGAGCTGGTTATATGCAGCGTTAAGGACTCTGTAAGCCTCGCGCTGCTCATCGTTC
>JAFWVV010000054.1 GCA_017518225.1 Oscillospiraceae bacterium
CTCGTAAAAACCCACGCCGACCCGATCCGCGAGCAGTTCGAGGAATACGTCAATCTCGACGACGAGCTGCTGGTACCTTTTCCGTATGCAGAGGGGCTGTACAACTGGTATCTGCAGGCGATGATCGCGGCAGAAAACAGCGAGAGCGAGAGCTATGAGCAGCTGCGGCAGCTCTATAACAGCGCTCTGCAGCAGTTTTCCGACTGGTATAACCGACGCCACCGCCCGCTGGGCGGCGCGCGCTTCTGGTTTTGAGAGGGGGCAGCCGGCATGAGAGGACTGCCGTATATCGGCTATAAGCGCACGAGCCGTCTGACAACGGATACCTTCGGCGGCTGGCGCGAGGGCTTGCGTATCGGGGACGGGGAGTGGAGCTTTACCGAAAACCTGACAAGCAGCGCCTGGCCGATGCTTGCCGCCCGCGCGCCGCGCGGCCTGGTGCGGACGCTGACTGACCCGGGCGGGCTTTTGGAAAAGGATGCGCTGGCACTGGTGGACAACGGGACGCTCTACTATAACGGCCTGCCGACGGGACTGATCGGGCTTTCGCCCGGCGAAAAGCAGCTGGTGAGCATGGGGGCCTACCTGTGCATCTGGCCGGACAAGAAATACTTCAACACCGCGGACTTTACGGATTACGGCAACATGGAGGCGAGCTACAGCTCCTCCGGGAGCGTGCAGTTTTCGCTCTGCCGCAGCGACGGCACGGAATACGAGAGCGTCACCCGCAGCGACACAGAGCCCACACGGGGCAGCTGCGAGGTGTGGATCGACAGCTCGGGCAACGTGAGCGTTGCGATGGAGTGGAGCACGAGCGCGGGAGGCTGGGTGCAGATCCCGACGGTGTTTACCAAGCTGCGTTTCACAAGCCACGGAGAGATCCCCGCGCTCTTTGCCGAGAGCGACGGCGTACACATCGAGGGCGCGGACTTCGAGGAGGCCAACGGAGAGAAGACCCTCTATGCCGTCGGCGGCGCGGAGGGCGGCGAGGCGGACTTCGTTGTGATCGTGGGGCTCTTGGACGAGAGCATGACGCAGCAAAGCGGCAGCGTGACGATCGAGCGGACGATCCCGCCGCTGGACTTCGTCTGCGAATGCCAAAACCGGCTCTGGGGCTGCTACTACGGCAACGACGGCGAGCGAAATCTCAACGAGATCTACTGCTGCGCGCTGGGGGATTTCAAGAACTGGCGGCAGTATCGCGGTCTGTCTACGGACGCATGGACGGCTTCGGTCGGCTCGGACGGACAGTGGACGGGGGCGGTGAATTATCTGGGGCGTCCGGTGTTTTTCAAGGAAAACCGCATCCATCTGGTGACGCCGTCCGCGGCCGGCGCGCATCAGGTGGACGAGCTGGTCTGCCGCGGCGTGCAGAAGGGCAGCCACAAGAGCCTGCAGGTGGTCAACGAGACGCTGTTTTACAAGAGCCGCGTGGATATCTGCGCCTGGCAGGGCGGCTTTCCCGAGACGGCGAGCGCGGCGCTCGGCGAGCTGCGCTACTACGACGCCGTCGCAGGCGCCTTCGGACAGTGCTATTACGTCTCCATGCGCGCCGAGGATGGGAACTGGCATCTCTTTGTCTACGACATCCGGCGCGGCCTCTGGCTGCGTGAGGACGATCTGCACACGCTGTGCTTTGCCAGGGTGGACGATGAGCTTTACGCCATCGACGCCGACAGCGGCAAGCTCTGGGCGCTGCGCGGCACCTGCGGCGTGCCGGAGGCAGAGGTCAACTGGCAGGCGGTGAGCGGCGTGCAGTATTACGAGACGGCCGACTGCAAGTACCTGTCCCGCTATAATGTCAAGCTGCGGCTGGATGAGGGCGCAAGCGTGGCGGTGTATCTCGAATACGACAGCAGCGGCGACTGGGTGCAGGCGGGCGCGATCGAAAACAGCGGATTGCGTACGGTGCTGCTGCCGGTGCGGCCGCGCCGCTGCGACCACATGCGCATGAAGCTCGTCGGCACAGGCGGCGTCAAGATTTTCTCCATCACGCGTGTGCTGGAGGTGGGCAGCGATGAGTAAGGCGATCGAGCAGCCGCCGATCCTGCGCGGCGCGCCCGGCGAGCAGACGGCGCAGTTGCGCGATTATCTCGTGCGGATGCTGCGGGATCTGCAGAGCCTCGGCGACGAGCAGGCGCTGGAGCAGCGCGTGACGAAGCTTGTCAGCGAGGGGAGCAAAACGGCGACAGCGGCCGCCGCGCTCGACGCGAGAAAGCGCGCGAGCGATCTGAAAAGCCTGATTATCAAAACCGCCGACGAGGTCTATGAGATGATGGATCGCCGCGTGACGGAGCTCAGCGGAATCTACGTGGCGCAGTCGGACTTCGGCGTCTATGCCGAGAATATCGAGCGTACGATCGAGGACACGGCGCGCTCAACGGTGGAGAGCTTTCAGTTTGACACACAGCTCGAGGCGGCCAATACCGCGATCGCCGAGCTGGAGGTCTATGTGACGACGCTCAACGGACAGATCCGGCGCGGCGTGATCGAGGACCCGGGGACGCACGAGGACGTGCTGGGCATCGCCATCAGCGAGGAGGTAAGCTTCACCGGTCAGACGGTCGATGAAAACGGTATGACCTATTACCGCATCTCCCCGGGGCAGACCTTCGGCCTGTACACCAGCAAGGGCTGGCAGTTCTGGATCGGCGGGATCAAGGCCGCGTGGCTGGACGCCGTGGACGGCAAGCTGCATGTCGCCAACGTCCAGATCGAGGAGACGCTGCAAATGGGCGGCGACTGGATGATCAGCACGGATGGCGGTTATGGAATTCGATATATAGGGGTGTGATGTTAATGAGCATATCAATACAGAGACAAAAGCTGATCGACAAAGCAAAGTCGATGCTCGGACGCAAAGAAGCTGATGGTAGTTTCCGGCCAATCATCGACGCATACAACGAGATCCGACCGCTGCCGCGCGGCTACCGCATGCGCTATGAGGATCCGTGGTGTGCGGCCTTCGTGTCGGCGGTCGGGAAAATGGCCGGGCTTGGAGACATCATCCTCGCAGAATGCGGCTGCGACGCAATGATCGCGCTCTACCGTGCGCGGGGCGAATACCACGGACGCGACTATGATGCACAGCCTGGGGATCTGATCTTCTACAACTGGGACGGAAACAGCAGCGCGGATCATGTTGGGATCATCGTCGAAAAGATATCTGGTGGCTATGCTGTGGTCGAGGGCAATATGAGCGACGCAGTCGGGCGGCGCTATGTGCCGGCGAACTGGTTGCTGACAATGGGATTTGCAACGCCGAGCTATGATAAGGCCAGCGTGGAGCCGCCGCAGACGGAGCCGGATGTGCCACATGAGGCGAATCCAGATGAGCAAGCATCGGAGGGAGTGCGGGCGCTGCCGGTGCTTGCGCCCGGCAGCCGTGGGTTGACGGTCAAGGCGATGCAGGGCGTTTTGATCGCCCGCGGCTTTTCCTGCGGCGCCGACGGCGCCGACGGTGTGTTCGGCGGCAATACGGAGGCGGCGCTGCGCCGCTTCCAGCAGCGGGAGAAGCTTGAGGTCGACGGAATTTGCGGCGTCAGGAGCTGGGAGAAGCTTTTGGGGCTGCGCTGAAAAAAGAAAAGGAGAGCAAAAATGGAGAAAGTGAAAGAAATAAAAGCGGCAGTTGCGGCTATCATCGCAGTGCTGACAGCCCTGTGGGGATGGCTGGGCTGGGCGGTCTTACTGTTCCTCGGAAGCATGGCGCTGGACTATCTGACAGGATCCTGGGCGGCAATCGCAGCAGGAGAGTGGTCGAGCGCAAGGGCGCGCACAGGGCTGCGCGGGAAGCTCGGCGAGATCGTGGCGCTGTTGGTGGCGGCTTTGTGCGACATTGCGGTGAAGGTGGTACTGCAGAGCGCGGCCGCGCCGCTGCTCGGCACGCTGGACTGGAGAAACTATATCAGCATGCTGGTGTGCGCGTGGTACATCTTCACCGAGTTCGGCAGCATCATCGAAAACGCCGGCAGGCTCGGCGCGCCGATCCCCGAGTGGCTGAAAAAAGGCATTAAAGCACTCAAAGGTAAAGTTGATGAGGCTGCGGAGACCGCGATAGAAAAAGACAATAAATAGCACGACAGCGCCGGGGGTTGTCCCGGCGCTGTTTTGGTGGTATAATCAAGAAAACCGATGATGTGGAAAACATCATCGGTTTTTACCGTCTGGAGGCCCAGACGGCGAGCTTGGTGCGTCGCTGCGTTATCTCAGTCAGCGATATTCCATGCCCTACCCGGAAATCAAGGGACTTTTGACCGACATCGGTACAGAAGAACTCGGGCATCTGGAAATGGTCGGCACCATCATCCACCAGCTGACACGCTGCATGAAGCCCGATGAAATCAAACGAGCCGGCCTGGAAACCTATTTTGTGGATCACACGGCTGGTGTGTATCCGACAGCGGCCTCCGGCTTCCCCTTCAGTGCGGCCAGCATAGCGGTCAAAGGAGACGTTATCACCGACTTGAGTGAGGACATGGGCGCGGAACAAAAGGCAAGAACAACCTATGATAATATCCTGCGTATGTCAGACGATCCCGACGTCAACGACGTTATTCGTTTCCTGCGCGAGCGTGAAGTTGTTCACTTCCAACGCTTTGGCGAGGCCTTGCGTCTGGCCATGGATAAGATGGACAGCAAGAACTTTTACGCGGTCAATCCGGCTTTCGACTGAATAAAAAACAGACCGCGGAGCCCGGCGTCATCAAGCTCCGTGGTCTGTTCTTCTGATATATAGGATATTGCTTGTCAAACGGCTGCTGTGCTTGCGCACATAGCGTAAATACTCTTGCCGGGAGATATAGTATTTTTTCCCCCAGGATGAGATTTGCAGCCACTGTTCATCCATCCCCGTTACGACTACATAGTGCGCGCGCGTTTTCGCGCCTGGTTGCAGACTGCCGTCACTTTTTGACAAATAAAATGGGAGCATATTCTTTTGCCAGATCAGCGGGAAATTGGGCCCGACGGAAAAAACAACGGGAATATCTTGGTCAAGCATCTCTGCCATTTTATCCCAGATCCGTGAATATGGCACCGCCCACTGCGCACGATAAGGCAGCTTTGCGCGTCGAAACAGCGCATTGACTCCGATGGCAAGAAAGAGACCGTTGATACCAAAATGCGGGATCAGCGGAAAATAGCGCTTTTGGATCCGCTTGACGAAATCACGGTATGGTACAAAAGGAAGCGGATAATGTTCTATAGAAAAAGAGGGAAAGGGCAGCAGTTGTCCGCATGGCCTTCTGCGACAAAGATAAATCAGCAAATCAACTGCGGCAATCACGCCGCAGCCAACCTCGCGCAATATTTGATTGTCGCACCATTGCTGTGAACCGCCATAGGAATGATAATCCCCAAAAGCGACAGACGGATATTCCGCGGATAAAAAATGCTTCATATCGGTATCCTTAACTATGTCTAAGATTTTTTCAATTATATGCTATATTGTAAGCAAATGCAAGACCGCTGCAGCAGCCAATCATACGCCGTTTCTTGACATTTATCCTGCAAAGGTGTAAGATAGCATAGTCTTTGTATAGACAAATGATGATCAAATCATAAGGACGGATTCCATGAATAAGAAAAAAAAGATTCAGAATTATGCGATTCCATTGCTGGCTCTTTTTGCCTTAGCATCGTTGTTTTTTGTTTACGTGATATTTGTATCTCAGATGATTCCGTATCGTCTGGCTGTGATTGTGTCTGTTTTTTTGATCCTTCTGCTGATGCTGTGCACTTCATTGTCTTTGAATAAGAAGACTGCCACCGCTAAAATTGTCGGCTGCTGCGTTTCCGCTATTTTCAGCCTGGCCTTGATTATCGGCGGTTTTGCCATATTGCGCGGCGTCCAGACCATGAAGAGAATTACGGAAACAAAGAAAGAGGTGTCGGCGATCTGCGTGTATATGCGTGCAGAGGACAGCACGGATGCATCCGAATTACGCGCAGATATGCAGTATGGCATCATGGAGGTTCAGGATCGGGAAAATACGGACTCAGCGATTGCGACTTTGGAAACGGAGCTGGGATCGCCCTTGCAGTTGAGGCTGTATCCGGGGCTGAGTAAGCTGGTAGACGCACTGCTTGACAAAGAAGTTGACGCCATTATTATCAATAGCGCGTTTTTGGATTTGCTGGACGATATCGAAGGTTATGAAGGTGTCGCAGCCAAGCTGCGTGAGATAAGCAAAACCCACGTGGAAAAAGAAGTCCCTGCTGAACAAAAAGAAAAAACAAAGTTTAAGCTTCCGTTTTTCGGCACGAAAAAAGAAGAGGATTCTCTTGCGAAAAAACCTTTTGCGCTTTACATCAGCGGTATTGACAGTCGTGTCGGGCTGATCGAAAAAAGCCGCTGCGACGTAAACATCCTTGCGGTTGTCAACTCGGAAACGCACCAGGTCGCGCTGATTACAACACCGCGTGACTATTATGTGCCGCTTTCAATCTCCAACGGTATTCCGGACAAGCTGACCCATGCCGGTATGTATGGCGTTGATGTTTCCGTAGATACCCTTGGCATGCTGTATGGGCTGGATATTGACTATTATTTCCGCGTCAATTTCCAGGGGTATATAAATATCGTGGATGCTATGGGCGGCGTAACGGTTTACGTTGACAAGGGCTTCAGTACGATGGCATATAACTATCCCGAGGGCTACATTGAATTAAAGGGCAATCAGGCGCTTGATTTTGTGCGCCACCGGAAATATATTGGTGACTCCGGGCGCGCCAAGAACCAGCTCGCGCTGATCAAGGGCGTTATCAAAAAGGCAAGTTCTACAGATATGCTGCTGAACTTCTCACAGATCTTAAGTGCGGCTGAGGGAGCGTTTGAAACCAATATGCCGTACGATGTGATGAGCCAGCTTGTCCGCGATCAGATTGAATCCGGCGCCGAATGGAACGTGGTCATGTATGCCGTCCAAGGCAGAGGCAACAGCCGAATTCCGTATTCGATGAGCGAATCGGTTTACGTTTCAATTCCCATTCAGGAGACTGTGGATGATGCCAAGGAGTTGATTCGTCAGGTTTACGCCGGCGAGATTATTACCCAGCCGGAGGCAAGAGTGTACTACGATTAAGCAAATCAAACACTAAAAGGGGCTGTCTCAAAAGTCAGCCCCGAAAAAAGAGAAAAATAACGGCAGCCGTCCCTTGAAAAGGGGCGGCTGTCGGCTTAATATTAGGTTGTGAAACAGAATAAAAAGCAGGTAGATTATACCCTGTATGAGGCAGGGCGTCAACTGAAACTACCGATGGAAACAGAAATATTTATCGCAGCAGATGATCCGGTGAGATTGGTAAGCGCCGTAGTGGAAAGGATGGAGATTGAAAAGATC
>JAFWVV010000055.1 GCA_017518225.1 Oscillospiraceae bacterium
ATCCGCCACGGCATCGCCCGCGCCCTGCTGCTCGTCGACGACAGCTACCGCGCGATCCTGAAGTCCGCCGGTCTGCTGACCCGCGACCCGCGCATGAAAGAGCGTAAGAAGTACGGCCTCAAGGCCGCCCGCCGCGCTCCGCAGTTCAGCCAGCGCTAAATTGTTGCACAAACCGCATCAAAACAGGTCAAAAACCCCGGAAAATCACGGTTTTCCGGGGTTTTGCTATATAAAATCCTTTGATTTGGTTTGACGTTTTTTGTCCTGATTTATCCGGTTTTGATCCTGTTTTTTTGAGTTAAAATTGGGGGAAAACGCATTTTCGAGGTGGTTTTGAGTTAAAAAATGGGGGAAAATTGAGCCTCCTGAGCCGATCAAAATGGCATCTTGAAGACTGGTTTTTTAGCCGTATTTTCTTCGTCCATTTCTTTTGGCAGGGCTGTTTGAATATGTCCTGATTTGACATATCCGAATATGGTTTATCGTACATAGCGCGTCTGTTACCCAAAGTGACGCATTGGGTTGGCAGACGCGCTATTTTTTTGCCCCGACGCGGGCGGAAGGAGGTGTAAGCGTGAGAGCGTATGGCAGGTCGTGGGACTACAACGTATATGACTGCCGGTACTGTCTGTACTGGAAAGGCAGGAAAAAAGGCTGCGTCTACCCTGACGGCTGCTGCTGTCCGACAGATCAAAGGGATGCAGTTCAGTTCCGCGACGATGAAGATAAAGAGAATACCGCACCCGTTTCGGAGTGCAGGAATTGTCCCTACGGGCGTGATTCCCCCTGTATCGGGTGGTGTACCAAGGAGATCATGCGCGCCGTGGGACTGCTGAAGGAGCGTGACGGCCCCGATGTATGACTACTTCTACGGCGCGGAGTCGGAACAGTTCTCTTTCTACCGCATCCCCAAGGTGCTGTTCACGGAGGAACGGTTTAAGAGTGTCTCAGCAGAAGCAAAAGTGCTCTACGGCCTTCTGCTTGACCGCATGAGCCTTTCGGCAAAGAACGGCTGGCAGGATAAAGAAAACCGGGTGTATATCATCTTCACCATTGAGGATATCATGGCGGCCATGGGCTGCGCCGATCAGAAAGCCGGAAAGCTCCTGTATGAGCTGGAAAGCAAATGCAGACTCATCGAGCGAAAACGGCAGGGCCTCGGCAAGCCCAATCTCATCTATGTGAAGAACTTTGTTACCCCCTCGGAATCACGTTTCTTGAATCGTGAAAATCACGATTCTGGAGAAGTGAAAATCACGGATCAAGAACCGTTAAAATCACGAACTAATAATACTGAGTATAATAATACTGAATTTATCTGGAAGAACAGGGCTTTGCCGATTTTGCCGCGCTTTCAAACGCCGCCGCTTCTGCCGAAGATAGATTTAACGAGCTGAAGGCGTCGATCAAGGCGGCGGAAACGCGGATGAGCGAGATACAGACTTTGCGGACGCATATCATCAACTACTCCAAGACCCGTGAGGTTTACGCCGGATACCGCAAAGCCGGATATTCCAAAAAGTATCTTGCGGAGCATGAGAGCGACATCATTCTTCACAAGGCGGCGAAGAAAGCCTTTGACGATTTCGGTCTCAAAAAGCTCCCCACGGTCAAGAGCCTGAACGAAGAATTCGCACGGCTGCTGACCGAGAAAAAGGCGGCATACGCCGACTACCACAAGACACAGGGACAGATGCGGGAGCTTCTGATCCACAAGGCGAATGCCGATTATCTGCTGGGACTGGAGGAACGGAAACAGCAGACCATAGAGCGTCAGCGGGAGGAAAAATAGCGATGGCACATCGCGCAGCCACAGATGAAATCTGTGTCAACGGGGTATGGGGAAATCCCCATCAAGCCGCAGGCGGGAGCTCGACAGAGTTCCCGCCTGCTGTCTTTTGGCTCCAAAAGACCTCGCTTGCTACAACCAGCCAGCCTGCGGTATATAGCAGGACAAGAGCCTGTAATAATCCGACAATCCCACCCCCATATATCGAAAGATATGTGCAAAAAGCGTTGTGGTTATTGACAAATACACATGATTTTTGTATATTATGCAAAGTAATTATTTGATAATTGCTGGTGGAGAACCATTGTTACACCAAGATATTTTGATGCTGGTTAGAGAAGCGAGTAGGCATGGACTTTTTCCGTATTTGATGACTAATGGAATTCTACTGAATGAGAAACTAATAAAGAAATTAAAGCAGGAAGGGTTAGTTGCGATTAGATTTACATTAGATAGTTTGTCAAAGCAAATTCAAGATGGGCTTAAAGGAGAAGGTTCTCTAGAGAAAATCATACAAGCTATGAATCTGTCAAATGCGGAAGAAATAGGTGTGAATATTAATGTTCCGGTAGGCGAACACAACTATGCCGAACTTGATGAAATTGTTCAATTTTGTATCAGCAACAAGGTGAGAACACTTAGGTTTTCTCCTTTGGTTGATAGCTCGCAAGATTTTAACAAGGCCGTGATAAAAAGAATTATTTCGTTGCATGAAAAATACGTGGAAAAGTTATATTATAATGATTATGCAGAATATAAAGGCTATCAAGATTTTTTAAAAACAATAGAATCTTCTGTTTGCCCGGGTGGAATAATTTCAATTAATATCAATCCTGATGGAAACGTTACAAAGTGTCCATATGATGATCAAAATATATTGGGCAATATTAATAATGAAAGTTTGTATTCCATTTGGATGGGCGGTTATTCTAGCAATGTGAAGTCTGCTGACAAATGTTCTGTCATTAACTTTGATCCCGTAGATTTGTTTGTTGAACTTGAAGAATATTTCTCTAAGGACATAAAAAGATGTATATCCGCTTGGGTTGCTCAAATAGAAAACAAAAAGAAGTTGTGCTACAGGGATTTGCCTTGTTGGTATTTTACGTTTCTGTGATCAAAGTAAAAAAGGGAGAAGATCATGGTAATAGTTGAGTTTAATAATGTCAGTAAAAGGATAGGCAAAAAGGATTTGCTAAAAGATGTATCTTTACGAGTGGAAAGCGGGGAGATATTTGGATTGCTCGGGCCAAATGGGGCTGGTAAAACAACAATAATAAGGCTAATGATAGACTTGTTAAAACCAACTTATGGTGAAGTTCTTTGGTATGGGGATAATAAAAGTTCTTCTTTTAAAGAAAAGCTTGGTCTCATTATGCACGATGATGGATTGTATCTATCAATGAGTGGATTAAATAATTTGAAATTTTTTGGTTCATTGCAGAATGGTATTGATGAGGATGAAATAATTAATGTGCTAAAAGAGGTGGAGTTGTTTGACGCAATAAATAGTCCAGTGAGTACTTATTCCCAAGGAATGAAGAAAAGACTTTGTTTAGCCAGATGTATATTAAGAAAACCAGAAATAATTGTCTTAGACGAACCCACAGCTGGGTTAGATATAGATGGAAAGCATTGGTTTATTGAAAAGGTCAAGGAATTCAAAAAAAGAGGGGTTACAGTTATTATTTCTTCTCATGATTTAAATGAGATAGAGGCAATCTGCACCCATGTTGCAATTATTAGAGAAGGGACTATTAAGGTAAATGGATCTATTTCCGAGATATTAAATTCCAATAATGATTCTATCGAATCATTATATCTAAAAACTGGAGAAACGGATTATGATCAAGAAAAACATTATTAAGGATTTAAAATTAATAGTTCACGGAAAAATGTTCTGGTTGTTTGAGCTTGCTTTTATAGCAGTAGCATGCATGATATCAGTCATGACAAAAAAACAGTTTTCATATATGAATATGTCCCTGTTTAGATTAAGTTTTCCGTTAGCGATGAGTTATGCTGCACTAACGTTTATTCCGATTGGCGATTTCCATAGGGAGCAGCGTAATGGATGCTTTTCATATCTTATGGGGACGAGTATGAAAATTCAGACGTATGTTTATTCCAAAGGAATTGTCATGGGGATTATTTCGTTTGTTCCTTCGTTTCTTTTTATTTTATTAGGTATACAAAATGTAGAAATAGTGACAGAACTAGCAGTTGCCATATTGATTTTTATTTTTGCTATGAATATCAGCTTTTGGTATGCTTATGAGATAATAGTATCAACAAATCCCGTGAAAACTATGGGGAAAGCCAACATAATAGCAATAGGGTTATTTATTATTTTGGCGATAAGTAGCAAGATAAACATTAACGAATTTAGTCGAACAATTATTATTATAGCTTACATTTTTAATTCAATATTGTTTTATTGGTGTGTTATAAAAATTCGGACTCTATCCCTAGATTCGATTCTTTGTAGGAGATAAGTAGCGGTGAAAACACTTATGTTGGTAGACGAGATACGAAGAAGGAATAAAAAAAATTCTATGAATTGCTGAAGGGATACAAAAAACCGATTGTGGCATTTTTTGTTTTTCTGCTTATTAATAAAATTTTTAAATTTACATTTGATGAGAAAACCATCTATTTGTTAGGCGTTGTGAGTGTTGTTGCTTCATGTGCAGGCTATGGGCAAATAGTGGCAGAAAGAAAAAATGAGGGGATATACGAATACTGTATTGGAGTAGGAACTAGCATCGGCAATTTGATTGTCATTGAAATAATTGAGTTTTATGTAATTAACGGATTTAACTTTTTATTTGTATCAATGTCAAATAGTCTGCTTTGGTTTATTATTACAGGTAAGCTAGATTTATCATTTTTTATGCTGTATACTTTAATAATTTTGCTTACGAGTATTATGTTTGGTGTTTTATCTATAAAATCGTCATTACTAAATGACAATGCATCATACCATATGAGCTTTTCAATATTTCTAATTATGATAATAGTCATGGTTTTCAATTTGATTAATGGACTAGTTATAATAAGCATAGCCTGTATAGTATTTAATGCTGCCTGTTGGCTAAAAATAAAAAGAAAATTCTTTTAACAACTATATAGTAGATTATAAAACGAAAAAGGGAGAAATGCTTGCACAGCCAAGTGATAGCCATGCTGTTCGCTGCCGAGAGTTATTCCGGGAATTTGTCCAACGCTTTTTCCAATATTGCCGAATACATCATCACAATCCGATCTACCAAAAAAATTGCGGAGAAGCTGCACGCCGAGTGTCATATAGATGCAGTACCGCAGGCACGGAGCCTCGCTGCCGCAGAGCCGGAGATTTCCTATGAAAACGTCTCTTTCTCTTTGGGAGGACGGAAGCTATACGAAAACTTTTCCTATCATTTTAAGAAAAACGGCTGCTATGCCATCATCGGCGAGAGCGGGAGCGGAAAGTCTACGCTGCTAAAGCTTCTGCTGAAATACTACGATGACTACAGCGGCACCATCAAATTATCGGGTTACAATATTAAGAACCTGTCCGAGGATGAGATATTTGAAGCCATCGGCGTAGTTGATCAAACGACGTTTTTGTTTAATGCCACCTTGTATGAGAACATAATGCTGTTCGGACATGAAATTGCAGAGGATTCGGAAGAGTACCGAAAGTTGCTGCAAGCTGTCAATCTAACGGCTTTAGCCGAGCGAGTAGGAGATAAGCCTCTTGGAGACTTTGGAGACAAGATTTCCGGCGGGGAGCGACAGAGAATTGTTCTTGCACGAACGATGCGGCGGCATCCTGGAATTGTACTGTTTGACGAGCCCACCACGGGACTGGATCCGGAGAACGTCGCTTTGATTAACAGCTTTATTTTCGATCACAAAGATATGCTTCGCATTGTTGTTGGGCATAACTGGGATCAAAACTATTTGGAGCAGTTCGACGGTGTCATCCGCGTCGGCACATGAAAAAAACCAGGGAGTGCGTTGTGTAGCCAAAGCACACAGCGCACTCCCTGGTTAGATGTTATAGCGGCGCTTATCTGTTCTGATACTTTTCCAGCGCAATCGCGAGGATGTCCATGGCGCGATCGAGCTGCTCGGCCTCGAGCACATAGGCCATGCGCACTTCGTTGCGGCCCTTGCCGGGCGTAGCGTAGAAGGGCGCGCCGCAGGCGAACATGACGGTCTCGCCTTGGTCATTGAACTCCGTCAGCATCCAGCGCTGGAAGTCCTCCGCGTCCTCGACGGGGAGGGCGGCCATGACGTAAAAGGCGCCCTTCGGATCGTCGCAGATCACGCCGGGAATCTGCTGGAGCTTTCGCACCATGCGGTCTTTGCGCTTGCGGTACTCCGCGCGCAGGGCGTCGAAGTACTCCGGGCCGACCTCGTAGAGCGTGGCGGAGGCGAGCTGATCGGCCATGGTGGAGCTCAGGCGCGTCTGGCACCATTTGAGGGCGTGCGCCATCAAGTCCTTGTTGCGGGAGATCAGCATGCCGATGCGCGCGCCGCAGGCGGAAAAGCGCTTGGAGACCGAGTCGATGACGACGACGTTTTCCTCATAGCCCTCGTACTGCAGGGCACTGAGCAGCGGCTCGCCCTGATAGGTGAACTCGCGGTAGACCTCGTCGCAGATGATGAAGAGACCGTGTTCCCTGGCGATATCGAGCATCAGCTTCAGCTCGTCCGGCGTGAGCACCGCGCCGGTGGGGTTGCCGGGGTTCGTGATCATGATGGCGCGGGTGCGCTCGTTGATGCAGGCCTCGACACGCTCGCGGATGGCGTAGCGGTAGCCCTCCTCCGGGCAGGTGCTGATGGGGCGGATGTGCGCGCCGGTCAGCAGCGTCATGGTCTGGTAATTGGGGTAGAAGGGCTCGGGGATGACGATCTCGTCGCCCTCGTCCAGAATACAGGCGAGCAGCATCTGCAGCGCCTCGCTGCCGCCGTTGCCGATCAGAATGTCGCCGCGCTCGAGCGAAACGCCGAAGCCCGCATAGTACTTGCGTACGGCGTCGAGCATCTCCGGCAGACCGTTGGAGGGCGCGTAGGCGAGCACCGGCAGGGAGAACTTGCGCAGGGTGTCAAAATAGATCGGCGGCGTGGCAATATCCGGCTGGCCGATGTTCAAGTGGTAGATATGGATGCCGCGGCTCTCGGCCTCGTCGGCGAAGGGCACAAATTTGCGCATCGGGGAGAGGCTGCATTTTTCGATCTTCGAAGAAAATTTCAAGGGAGCACATCCTTTCTGGCGTAAACAAATTCGGTCGCTGGGTATCGTGGCTCATAAATAAAATCCAATTATACACTTTAGCATAAAATGACAAGCATGGCAAGAAAAAAGCACGGAATCCAAGGCAAATCTTGCTCTGCCGCAGAAAAGCTGTTATAATGCCGGCAGAGGCGGAGGAGGATGTACATGGAGCAAAGAATCAGAGAAATCTGCCGCGTGATGATGGACGCGGAGCGGGAAGCGGCAAAGCTGATGCTGCAGGCGCACGAGGTGCCGGCCGAGACAAAAACCGATCGGCGGGACGTGGTGACCGAGTTTGACCGCAGGGTGCAGGCGCTTTTGGTGCAGCGGCTGCGCGAGGCGGCGCCGGGCGCGCGCTTTTACTGCGAGGAGCAGGATGAGCACGACGATCTTTATGCCGAGGAGCTGTTTGTCATCGACCCCATCGACGGCACGATGAACTTTGTCCACGGCTTTCACCATAGCTGCCTGTCCGTGGCTTATGCCCGCCGTGGCGAGCTGTGCGCCGGGGCGATCTACAATCCTTACGTGGACGAGATGTTCCACGCCGTGCGCGGCGAGGGCGCTTTTCTCAACGGCCGGGCGATCCGCGTCAGCCGGGAGGCTTTGCGCGACAGCATCGTGTGCTACGGTACGGCGCCCTATGATATGCGTTTGGCCGACGAGAGCTTTTCTCTGGCGCGCATCGCCTTTGAGGCCTCGCTGGATCTGCGCCGCGAGGGCGCGGCCGCGCTGGATTTGTGCAGCGTGGCAGCCGGGCGCGCGGGACTGTATTTTGAAATGCGCGTGAGCCCCTGGGACTACGCTGCGGGACTTCTGATTGTGCAGGAGGCAGGCGGCGATTGCCGGCGTCTGGACGGAAGACCGCTCGTGCTGGAGCCGGAGCGCGACAGCATCGCGGTCGGCGCGCCCGGCGCGCTGGCGGAGTTTTTATCGCTGGTCAAAAGCCGCCGCGCATCAACCTAAAAGAGAGAAAAAGCTGTCAGAGCTGTTCTGGCAGCTTTTTCGTTTTTGAAATCCTCTATAGGTCTAAGGCCTGCGCGACATCGCGTGCGGAAAGGGCGAGGGTGCGCGCAAATTCCGCGTCATCGGCCTCAACCGCAATGCGGATGGCCGAGCGCGTCGTTGAAGGGCGAATGTGCATTTGAAAGCGAGGGGCGGAGAGAGAAAGGCCGTCGGCATAATCCGCGCCGAGCTCCATGAACAGCTCCGAGAGCGTGCCCATCAGCTTTGCGCGATCCCGGCAGGGGCAGTCGATGCCGTCAGGCTCGTTCTCGTCGGCAGCAGGCGGCGTTGCGGCAGAGAGGAAGGCTTCGCCGGGCTCCAGCCGGAGTTTTCCCTCCAGCGCGTCGGCGCAGCAGCGGTAATAGGCGAGAGGCGTGCCGATATCGCACCAGTATCCGTCCATCGCGACGCCCAGCAGCTTCTCGCCGCGCTGCAGCAGCAGGGGGAACAGATCCTTGGCAAAATCGAATTTTTGTCCCTCCGGCACGAGCGCCATTGCACGCGGAGAGAGAACGTAGATGCCGGTGTTGACGAGATCGGTCACCACGCGCGACCAGCCCGGCTTTTCGATAAACGCGCGAACCAGCCCCTCGCCGTCGGTTACGGCAAGGCCGTACTGCAAGGGCTCTGCGCTGCGCGAGAGCGCCAGCGTGACCGCCGCGCCGCTTTCCCGGTGCGCGCGCAGCAGCTCGCCGAGCGCGAAGTCGCAGGCGGCGTCGCCGCTGATGACCAGAAAATCCTCGTCCCCGTAGAAGTCCGCGCAGCCTTTTACGCTGCCGGCGGTGCCGAGCGGCGCGGTTTCGATCCGGGTTTGCAGGGAGATGCCGAGCGTGCTGCCGTCGCCGAAGTAATCGACAATATCCTGCGCGCGATAGCCCAGCGTGGCGCAGACCTCGAGAAAGCCCTCGCGCCGGAGCAGACGCAGGATGTGCTCCAGCACGGGACGGCCCAGCAGCGGCACAAGCGGCTTTGGGCTTTCTCCGGTGACAGGACGCAGACGGCGCCCCTCGCCCCCCGCTAAAATAACGGCTTTCATGCGTTCCCTCCGTTCCGATCGTCGGTTGTTTTTTCTGCGGATAGTATCTGCGTAAAATCAAGAAATTATTTGTTGCGGGGAAACGATGAGTTTGGTATAATATACTATCCGAAGTATCGCCTTGAAAACGAAAGGGAAGAGAAAGGGGTGTGCGTGTGAACAACAAGCTGCAGCGCCTGGCAGAACCGGGAGGGAGACTGTATCTGATCTTCCTCGTCGCCTTTGCAGCGGCGACCCTGTTCTTCAAGAACTATATGCTGGCCGCGGCGGAGGCGGCGATGATTTTGCTGCTGCTGATTTACAGCCATTTTGCCCGTCGGCGCAGAAAAAAACAGCTGGC
Organism: Oscillospiraceae bacterium; assembly: GCA_017518225.1. Lineage (GTDB taxonomy): Bacteria > Bacillota > Clostridia > Oscillospirales > Oscillospiraceae > Limivicinus. The sequence goes on from JAFWVV010000055.1 coordinate 9,437, forward strand.
CGCTTTGATCGAAGAGGTCACCTACGACACCGAGAACGCCAAAAACAACACGCTGATGAATTTCCCCTTGCCGATTGCGGTGTTTCGTCTGGATGACAGCCGCATCGTCTGGGGCAACGATATGTTTTTCGGTCTGGACAAGAACAAGGGCTCGCGCGTGGATGCGCGCATCTCGGATCTGGTGCCCAGCTTCAACGGCAAATGGCTGCTGGAGGGGAAAAATCGTTATCCGAGCCTTTTGCAGGTGGACGGCCGCAAGTACCAGATCCACGGGAATATTATTCGCTCTGGGCGCGCGGAGGAGAACAGCGCCTTTATGGGCATTACCTACTGGGTGGACGTGACGGATTATGACGACATCCGCCTGGAATACGAAAACTCCCGCCCGGTGGCTGCTGTGATCGTCATTGACAATCTGGATGAGCTGGGCAAAAACCAGACCGACCGTGTGCGCAACGACATTCGCGACTCGGTGGAGGACAAGCTCAACCAGTGGTGCGAGGAGAGCCGCGGCATCCTCAAGCGCTTTGAGCGTGACCGCTATTTGCTGCTGTTTGAAAAGCGCTATCTGGAAAAGCTCAAGGATGAGAAGTTTCGCATCGTGGAGGATATGCACCAGATCGCCAGTCCCAACGGGATCACCGCAACCATCAGCGTCGGCGTCGGCGTGGATGCCGTCAGCATTGCCGAGGCGCTGCAGTTTGCCAATATGGGCGTCGAGCTGGCGCTCTCGCGCGGCGGCGATCAGACCGTTGTGAAAAATCGCCTGAACTTTGAGTTTTTCGGCGGGCGCGGCAGCGAAATTGAAAAGCGCACCAAGGTCAAAAGCCGGGTGGTTGCCAACACGCTGGCCGAACTGGTGCGCGATTCCTCGCGCGTATTCGTGATGGGACACCGCTTTGCCGACCTTGACAGCGTCGGCGCTGCCGTCGGCGTATGCTGTCTGGCCAGAAAGTGCGGCACCAAGGCGAGCATCGTCATCGACGTGGAGAAAAACGCCGCCTACAGTCTGATCGACAAGCTGCGGAAGGAGCCGGAATACAAGGACTGCTTCATCTCGCCGGACGAGGCGATGCTCCGCTCGGACGGACATACGCTGCTGGTTGTGGTCGATATCAACCGCCCCGGACAGGTGGAGGATCCCAATCTGCTCGACAGCTGCAACCGCGTGGCGGTGATCGACCACCATCGCGTCGGCGCCAACTATATCCAAAATGCCGCGCTGAGCTTCATTGAGCCCTACGCCTCCTCGGCCTGCGAGCTGCTGACCGAGATCCTGCAGGAGGTGGCGGAGCCCGCCGATATCCTGCGCTGCGAGGCCGAGGCGGTGCTCTCCGGCATTGTGCTGGACACCAAAAGCTTTACGATCCGTACCGGTGAGCGCACCTTCGACGCGGCGGCCTATCTGCGCCGCTGCGGTGCGGACACAGCCGACGTCAAGCGTCTGCTGCAGCGGGATATGAGCGACGCGGTCGCCAAGTACCGGATCATGCAAGGGGCGCAGCTGTACCGCCAGATCGCGCTGGCGATGCCGGAGGAGCCGCAAAACCGCGTGGTTGTCGCAACGGCAGCGGACGAGCTGCTGAACATCTCCGGTGTGGACGCCGCGGTGGTCGTCGCCCGGGAGGAAAACGGCAGCGTGTTTGCCTCAGCGCGCTCCATCGGAGAACTCAATGTGCAGATTTTAATGGAAAAGCTCGGCGGCGGCGGCAACCGCAGCGCCGCCGCGGCGCAGTTTGGCCAGATCGAACTTTCGGAGGCCGCCGAGCGTGTGCGGCGCGCCATCGACGAATATTACGAGACTTGATAAAGGCATGCCGCGCCGGAATGATAAGTCCGGAATGCGGCACACTAAGGGAGGACGAAATCTATGAAGGTTATTTTTAATGTTGACGTACGCGGCCAGGGCAAGAAGGGCGAGATGAAGGAGGTCTCCGACGGCTACGCCCGCAACTATCTTCTGCCGCGCAAGCTTGCGACTGAGGCGACCGCCGACAACATCAACGCCATGAAGCTCAAGGAAAAGGCCAAGGCGGCGCAGATGGCCAAGGACAAGGCCAAGGCCGAGGAATATGCGGAGAAGCTCGGCGCGGTGCAGGTGATCGTTCGGGCCAAGGCCGGCGGCGCCGGCAAGCTCTTCGGTGCGGTGACGAGCGAAGCGATCAGCAAGGCGCTCAAGGAGCAGTTCGACATGGACATCGAAAAGAACAAGATCGTCCAGTCGGAGCCCATCAAAACCTTCGGAGCCTTCACCGTCAAGGCCAAGCTTGGCTTTGAGGTCAGCGGCAATATCCACGTGCTGGTGGTAGAGGAAACGTAAAAGGCGCTGAAATCAGCGCTATCGGAGGGAAAAACGATGGATGAGCTGCTTGGCAGACAGACCCCGCATTCCGCGCTGGCAGAGCAGTCCGTGCTCGGCGCGATGCTGATTGACCCCCGGTGCGTGCCGGAGGTTTTGGAAAAACTAAAAGCGGAAGAATTTTACATCAAGCTCAACCGCGATATTTATGAGACGATCTACGCCATGTTCTCCTATGGCATGACGATCGACCCGGTGACGGTGCTTGACCAGATGAAGGTACGCGGCGTACAGGACGACAACAGCAGCGGCTATATCGCCGAGCTGATGCGTGTGACGCCGACGGCGGCCAACGTGATGGAGTATGCGGCGATCGTGCGCGATCGTGCGCTGCTGCGCCATCTGGGCGAGGCTGCGGACGAGATCAACAGCATGGTCTACGAGGGCGCCGGCGAGGCCGCGCACATGCTCGAGGCGGCGGAGAAACGGATCTATGCCCTGCGTCAGGGACGCACGGTCGGCGGGCTGGTGCCCATTGCCTCCGTCATGCAGAACGTGTTTGACGAGCTGTCTGCGGCGGCGGAGTCCGGCAGCCGGATTCCCGGTCTGCCGACGGGTTTCCCCGATCTGGATCGCGTGGTGCTGGGTCTCAACAAGGCCGATCTCTTTTTGGTGGCGGCGCGCCCCGGTATGGGCAAGACCAGTATTGCGTTGAATATGGCGATGCACGTGGCGATGAATACCAAAAAGGCCGTGGCGATTTTCTCTCTGGAGATGTCGCGTGAGCAGCTGGTGCTGCGTCTGCTTTCGCGCGCGGCTCTGGTGCCGCTGTCCAATCTTTTGACCGGGCAGCTGAGCGCCGATCAGTGGCATAGGATTGCCGACGCCGCACAGGCCTTGAGCGCAACGGATATCCGCATCGACGACAACCCGACCCTGACGGTCTCGGATATGAATGCCCAATGCCGGCGCGTTCCGGAGCTGGGGCTGATCGTCGTGGACTATTTGCAGCTTTTGCAGTCCTCCGGCAGCGGGAAAAACTGGTCGAACGAGAGCCGTACACAGGCGGTGAGCGACATCAGCCGTATGCTGAAAATCATGGCCAAAGAGCTGAGCGTACCGGTGGTGACAGCCTCACAGCTCTCACGCGCCAACGAGGGCAGACAGGACAAGCGGCCGCTGCTGAGCGACCTGCGCGAATCCGGCGCGATCGAGCAGGACGCGGACGTGGTCATCGGCCTGTACCGCGACGGCTACTACAACCGCGAGAGCGAAAATCCCTTCCTTGCCGAGGCGATCGTGTTGAAAAACCGCAAGGGCTCGACCGGCACGGTGGAGCTGCAATGGATGCCGGAGTACACCTCCTTTGGTTCGGTGGAAAAGCGGCACGACGATGAATACTGATCGTCTCGCGCTGCCGCCCCACGGGGCGAAGATCCTCTGCGCGGTGTCCGGCGGCGCGGATTCCATGTGCCTGCTGCATCTGCTGAAATCGCTGGAGCGGGAAAAAAACTATACCGTCTGCGCCGCCCACTTTGAGCACGGGCTGCGCGGCGAGGAGGCGCTGCGGGATCAGCGCTTTGTCGAGGATTTTTGCCGGGAGAGAGGCATTCCCTGTCTCAGCGGTCACGGCGACACGCGATCCTATGCGAGCGAGCACGGCCTGTCCATCGAGGAGGCGGCGCGCACGCTGCGCTACGACTTTCTTGAACGCGCGGCGGACGCGCTCGGCTGCGACGAAATCGCCACGGCGCATCACGCCGACGACAATGCCGAGACCGTGCTGCTGCATCTGGTGCGCGGCAGCGGCAGCCGGGGTCTGAGCGGTATTCCGCCCCGGCGGGGGCGTATTATCCGCCCGCTGCTGGCGCTCACGCGAAGCGAGATTGAGGACTATGTGTGCGCACAGGGGCTGCCCTACGTGGAGGACAGCACGAACGAGTGTGAAGAATACAGCCGCAATCTGCTGCGGCGGCGGGTCATGCCCGCATTGCGGCGCATCAACCCGGCGGCAAGCGAGACGATCGCCCGCGCGGCGGCGCTGCTGCGGCAGGACGAAGAATATCTTTGCGCGCAGGCGCAGGCATGGATTGAGGAAAATCTTACCGACGGCAGTTTTTTGCAGGCGAATTTCAACGCGCTGCATGGCGCGGTTGCCGCGCGGGTGCTGCGCTGCCTGGCGGCGCGGAGCTTGAGTGCCGCGCAGATCGAGCAGGCGCTGCGATTTGCCTGCGGTACGGAGCGCGCTGTATTGACGCTGCCGGGATTGTACCTGCGCCGCGAGACGGGACGGCTGTATCTGACGGAAGAAACGCCGGTACCCGGCTTTGCGCCCCGTCGGCTTTTGCCGGGCGAGCAGGCGGAGCTTCCTGCGCTGGGGCTGCGCGTGACTGTCTCGACGGGCATTTGCCCGGCCGGGCGGGAAGAAATTCACAGCCAGTTCAAAACTTATTGTCTAAAATATGAGAAACTACAATCCGGCGTTTGGATAACGCCGCGGCAGAGCGGAGATCGTCTGCGCCTGCCGGGACGAGGCCTGAGCAAGAGCCTGAAGGCGCTCTTTTTGGAAAATAAAATGCCCCGCGCCGCGCGCGAGCGAACGCTGGTCTTTCGCATGGGCGAGGAGCTCGCGGCGGTATATCCCTTCTCGGAGGACGAGCGTTTTGCCGCGCGTCCCGGTGAGATGGCATTGATTTTGCGCGTGGAGCGCATGGATAAGACAGGAGAAAACGATGAAGAATGATATTGAACGCGTACTCATCAGCGAAGAGGAGCTGCGGGCAAAGGTCTCTGCTGCCGGGGAACGGATTTCCCGGGATTTCGAGGGCAAAAACCCGCTGTTTATCGGTGTGCTGAAGGGCTGCTTTATTTTCATGGCGGATTTGCTGCGCTACGTAAGCATCCCTTGCTCCATGGACTTTATGGCGGTTTCGTCCTACAGCGGCACCACCTCGACCGGCGCGGTGAAGATCACCAAGGATCTGAGCGAGGATATCGCCGGGCGGCACGTCATCATCGTCGAGGACATTCTTGACTCCGGCGTGACGCTCAATTACCTCAAGCAGTTTTTGGAGCAGCGCAACCCCGCCTCTATCCACATTGCCACGTTGATGGACAAGCCCGCACGCCGGAAGGCGCCGGTTTATGCGGAGTACTCCTGCTTTGAAATCCCCGACGCTTTTGTTGTCGGCTATGGACTGGACTACAACGAGCGCTATCGCAACCTCCCCTATATCGGGGTTTTGAAACCCGCCGTTTACGAATAAAGTAAGCACATTGTGAGAACAAGGAAGTGACTGCCATTTGAAACCCAACCGCAACCGAGCCAGAGATATTGGCTTTTATACGCTGTTTGCCGTGCTTTTGGGCGCGACGCTTTTTGTGCTGCTCCGCCAGCAGCCCAAGGAGCCGCTGGTCTACTCCAGCCTGATCGAGCTGTTTGAGCAGGAAAAGGTGAAGTCCTTTGTCACTGAGGGCAACGACATCGTCATGAAGGTTCGCACCGGGAAAACCGATGCGGAGACCGGCGAAGAGGAGACGGAGACACAGGAATACAGCCTGATGAGCTTCTCCGTCTTTTACGAGGACTTTCGCGAGCTGATCGAACAGCAGCGGAAAGACGGCGTGATCGAGGAATATGACTACAAGCAGGGCTTTTCCGCGCCATGGTGGCTGGGGCTGATTCCCTATCTGCTGCTCTTCGGCGTGGTCATCTGGCTCTGGTACGCGATGATGAACCAGCAGGGCGGCGCCGGCGGCGCTGCGCGCTTCAGCAAGGCGCGTGTGCGCTTTGCCAGCGAGGAGAAAAATAAAAAGACTTTTGCCGACGTGGCCGGCTGCGATGAAGAAAAGGAAGAACTGGCAGAGATTGTCGACTTCCTCAAAGACCCCAAGGCCTATACCGCGATGGGCGCGCGCATTCCCAAGGGCGTGTTGCTCGTCGGCCCTCCGGGCACCGGCAAGACCCTGCTCGCCAAGGCAGTCGCCGGCGAGGCGAACGTCCAGTTTTTGTCGATCTCCGGCTCGGATTTTGTCGAGCTCTACGTCGGCGTCGGAGCCGGGCGTGTGCGCGACCTTTTTGACGAGGCGAAAAAGCGTGCCCCTGCAATCGTTTTCATCGACGAGATCGACGCGGTCGGACGTCAGAGAGGCAGCGGCCTCGGCGGCGGCCACGACGAGCGTGAGCAGACGCTCAACCAGCTGCTCGTCGAGATGGACGGTTTCGGCAGCAACGAGGGCGTGATCGTCATGGCGGCCACGAACCGCGCCGATATTCTGGATAACGCGCTGCTGCGTCCCGGCCGCTTCGACCGGCAGGTTTACGTCGGCCTGCCCGACGTGAAGGGGCGTGAGGAGATCCTCAAGATCCACGCCCGCGACAAGCAGCTCGCCGAGGACGTCAGCCTCAATTCCGTCGCTCGCGGTACGCCTGGCTTTGCCGGCGCGGATCTGGAAAACCTGATGAACGAGGCTGCGCTGCTGGCTGTGCGCCGCCGTCACCGCTTTATCACGATGGAGGATATCGACGAGGTAATTTTGAAGGTGCAGATGGGGCCGGAGAAGAAGAGCCGCAAGGTCTCCGAGCGCTCCCGCCGCCTGACCGCCTATCACGAGGCGGGACACGCAGTGGCCGCTCGTTTCCTTGAGCACGTGGATCCCGTCCACTATATTACGATCATACCGCGCGGCGCGGCCGGGGGCTTCACGCTGATGCGCCCGAAGGAGGATATGGAGAACTTCACCTCCCGCGAGGAGATGTTCGAGAGCATCGTAATGGCGCTTGGCGGACGTATCGCCGAAAAGCTGTTTCTGGACGATATCTCCACCGGTGCGTCCGGCGATATTCAGCACGCGACCTCGGTGGCGCGGAACATGGTTATGCGCTATGGCATGAGCGACCGGCTCGGCCCAATCCTGTACGACAGCTCCGACCATTCGATCTTCATCGGGCGCGATTTCGGCACCACCAAGAGCTATTCCGAGGAAACGGCCGCCGCCATTGACGAGGAGGTCAAAAAGCTCTTTGACCGCGCCTCGGCTGAGTGCGAGCGCATCCTCAGCGAGCACCGCGAGCAGCTGATCGCGATTGCGGAATATCTGCTGGTGCACGAGACCATGGAGGGCGAGGAGTTCGACTACTACTTTACGCACGGCGAATTTATGCCCGAGAGCGAGAAGGACGCGAAAAAGGCCCGCAGCGACGCGAGCATTGAGCGTCCGGCGCGCGTGATCGCCCGCTTTGACGACGAGGGCGAAGCCGCCCCGTCGGATGAGAGCGAGCAGACGGATGCGGACGAAAGCCTTCCGACGTGCGAGCAGCCGGAGAAGGGCAGCGACGAAGAATAATATCCATAAAAAACCGCAGGCAAAAAAAGCCTGCGGTTTTTGCAGAAAAAGACGGAAAGTGAAGGGAAAGCCTGTTGACACCACGAAAAAATCCTGTTAGAATAAAGCGTCTCAATTGGATACAGCTACGAGTTTCCAAAGCAAGATAGCGACCGCTGTGTCAAAAACACAGCCGAGGCCAGACGGACAGCCGGGTCGAATGCCGATGAACCGCGGAACGCGGTGGCAACTTCTGTTGCCTTATTGATTGAGTTAAAAGCTCAGTTTTATAAGTTTTATTCGTGTCGAAAGACATACAGCTTGTGAAATGGTCAATAAGAGTAGTAAAAGTAATCTTTGCTATATAGACTCTGAAAATCCATTGAGGCCGTCTCCCTGCCGCGCGCGGGGGCGCAATACGGTCATATTCAGGTGATGTATGCTTTCGCATATATCACCTTGTTTTTTTATGGGAGGGTCGGTCATGGAAAAAATCGTTGAGCTGAAAAACGTCACCAAGTCCTTTGACGGGGAGATGGTGCTCGACCATATCAATCTGGATATCTACGACAACGAGTTTTTGACGCTGCTCGGCCCCTCCGGCTGCGGCAAGACCACGACGCTGCGCATCATCGGCGGCTTTGAGAGCGCTGATGAGGGCGAAGTGATCTTCATGGGCGAAAATATTGCCGCCGTGCCGCCGTACAAGCGTAACGTCAACACCGTCTTCCAGCGCTACGCCTTGTTTCCGCACCTGAACGTCTTTGAAAACGTCGCCTTTTCGCTGCGCGAAAAGCGCGTACCCAAGGCGGAGATCGAGCAGCGCGTGAACGAGATGCTCAAGCTTGTGGCGCTCCACGGTTTTGAAAAGCGCAGCGTCACCAGCCTCTCCGGCGGGCAGCAGCAGCGGGTAGCCATCGCCCGGGCCCTGGTCTCCAAGCCCAA
>JAFWVV010000056.1 GCA_017518225.1 Oscillospiraceae bacterium
GCGTACCTCGCGCTGAAGCTGCGTCGCAAAGACGACTAAAACAAAAAATCCCGTGTCCGGATCGCCATCCGGACACGGGAAACGGAAAACAACAAGAAAGGGACGGTTGCGAGCGTTTTTATGCGCCCGTAACCGTCCCTTTCAGCTTGTCAAAAAAGTCCTTTGGGACTTTTTTGGCTTTGCTTTGCTCAGAATGACAATATCTGGGCTCCGGCTGATCCGGCGCGGCAGATCAGTCGTTCGGGCGCGGACGCAGCTCGTGCATAAAGCCGTTGAGCGCGGCGGAATGGATGTCGCCGCCGACCACGCGCCCCTCATAGACGTACAGCGTTAGATACACCGTCTGCGTATAGCCCGGGTAGTTTTCAAGCTCATAGCTGTACTGCTGCAGCGTTTTGCCGGCGTATGGCGCCAGATCGTAGCCGGCGGCTTTCATCAAGGCGTTGTAATCGGCCATCGCGCCCTCGCTGCAGTCCGGAATCTTGACCTCCTGCATTTGCTCGCTGTCGGCTCGACAGACCCAGCCCAGCGCCTCGATAAAGGCTTGCCGCGCCTGCGCGCTGTCTGCATCCTTGCTGCCGGCGGACAGAAATTCTCCCAGAAGCAACGCCGCAAGCAGCAGAAGAAAGGCGCCCAAAACGATCCATAGGACTTTTCTTCGCATTTTTTCACCAATTTTTTCGAGCATATCCTCTCACCTCGTGATACAATATGGCGGCTGTGCGTTCCTTATGCCGGAAATCTCCGCTGCCATACGGGCAGGCTCGTTCGCCGGATTTACCTCCTTGTGAGGGCTTGAGATAATTCGTAGAAATTATAAATGGATTTTTGGCAATTATGACGATAGGAATTGACCACATTTTCGTGTATAATAATTACAAACCAGTGACAACATTGCTGGCTTCTTTGGGCAGGTGAGAGAAAGATGGCGCAGCTTCGGCTGGACAAATTTTTATGTGATCTGGGACTGTGCAGCCGCAGCGAGGCGAGAGAGCGGATCCGCGCAGGGAGACTGTGCGTAGACGGCCGCGTCGTGCTTCGTCCGGAGCAGAAGCTCGATCCTGCGTGTGCGACGGTTCAAATGGACGGGCAGCCGCTGCGATACCGCGAGAGGCACTATTATATGATGGATAAGCCCGAGGGTGTCATTACGGCAACCGAGGACGATGCGCAGAAGACCGTGATGGATCTCCTGCCGCCGGAGCTGCGGCGGCTCGGCCTGTTTCCGGTCGGGCGCTTGGACAAGGACACCAGCGGTCTGCTGCTGCTGACCGACGACGGAGATTTTGCTCACCGTGTCATTTCGCCCAAAAGCGGCGTGAAAAAACGCTATTGGGCGCTGGTGGACGGCCTGCCGGACGCGGAGGATGCGCTGGCCTTTGCGCAGGGGCTTGTGCTCGGCGACGGAACGCGCTGTCTGCCGGCCGTGCTGGAATACAGCGGTAAAAACGAATGCTTTGTCAGCGTACAGGAGGGGAAATATCATCAAGTACGGCGGATGCTCGCCGCGCGGGGGATGCCTGTTTTGAAACTGCGGCGGCTGTCGATCGGCGCGCTGCGGCTGGATGAAAAGCTTGGCCCCGGAGGCCTTTGCGAACTGAATGATGAGCAGTTGTGCATGGTGTTCTTGGATAGATAGCTGAAAAGATTGGCGCATTTTCAAGCTGTTTTTCACGGATAGAACAGATTTATAAAAAAATTAACAAAAAACTAACTTCGTTTCTATTGAAAATACCCGTAATATGCTGTATTATGTTAAAAAATCATTGTAGTCCTTTGGCGCTTTTTAACAATACGCATGGGAGGGTATCGTATGTCCAACAGAATTTTTCAAAATGTTATCGTACAAATGAAGGACAGCCTTGACCGGACGGTCGGCGTTGTTGACGATCAGGGGCTGGTTGTCGCTGCCAGTGAGCTTACGCTGATCGGCACAAGGCTGGTGGGCTTTCATGCGGATGCGATCACGGGCGCGGAGCGCCCGACGGCGGTGGGAGGACGCTGCTGTTTGCCTCTGGCCTGCGCGACGCCCGGCTTTGACTATGCCGCCTTTGCCGACGGAAACGACGCGACGTCCCACATGGTTTGCGCGATGGCTGCCGTCGCTTTCAACGAGGCCAAGGAGAGCTATGAGGAAAAGCACAACAAGGCCGCGTTTGTCAAGAATATCATTTCCGACAACATCCTTCCCGGCGACGTCTACGTGCGCGCCAAGGAGCTTCACTTTGTCACCGACGAGCCGCGGACGGTGCTGCTCGTCCGACAGACGGCGAACTCCGACGTCGCGGCGGTGGAGGTGCTGCAGCGCCTGTTCCCGGATCGGCAGCAGGATTTTGTCATCAATATCAACGAGTCCGATATCGTCGTGATCAAGAGCGGCGGCGAGGAAGATCGCGATGCTGTCATGAAGGTGGCGCATGGGATCGGGACGGCGCTGCAGGAGGAACTGGGCGTCAAGTGTGTGATCGGCATCAGCACCGAGGCCGGGCACCTGAGAGAACTTGCCGACCGCTATAAGGAAGCGCAGGTCGCCATCGAGGTCGGCCGTGTGTTTGACAATGAAAAGGATATCATCTCCTACGAGAGCCTCGGCCTGGGGCGTATCATCTACCAGTTGCCGACGACCTTGTGCGAGATGTTCCTCAATGAGGTGTTCAAAAAGAATCCCATCGAAACGCTGGATGAGGATACCATCGAGACCATCAATCGTTTCTTTGAGAACAATTTGAACGTCTCCGAAACCTCTCGCAAGCTCTACGTACACCGCAATACCCTGGTGTACCGGCTGGAAAAAATCAAAAAGATTACCGGTCTTGATCTGCGGGAGTTCGATCATGCCATCGTCTTCAAGGTGGCGATGATGGTCAAGCAGTATCTGGACTCGCTCAGCAACACCAGATATTGAAACAGCGCGGGCGCGTTCCGCAAAAGCATATCCAGGAGGATACATAGTAATGGTTGAAATGAAAGATGTGAAGGTGGTCTATCAAAGCAGCGATACCGTTGCGCTCGATGGCATCAGCATGCGCATCGACGACGGGGAGTTTGTGTTTCTGGTAGGGCCCTCCGGCTCGGGCAAGAGCACGATCATGAAACTGATTACCGGCGAAATTCGTGCAGACGCGGGAAAGATCACAATCAACGACTTCAACATGCGCAAGATCAAGCGCCGCAAGCTCCCGAAGGTGCGCCGAACATTGGGCGCGATCTTCCAGGACTATCGCCTGATCGAAAACATGAACGTCTATGACAACGTGGCCTTTGCCATGCGTGTGGTTGGCGCGCCGAACCGTGTGATTCGCAAGCGCGTGCCCTATGTGCTGGAACTGGTCGGACTGGATGGGCGGGAAAAGCGCATGCCCAATGAGTTGTCCGGCGGCGAGCAGCAGCGTGTGGCGATTGCCCGCGCGCTCGTCAACAACCCCCGCATGATCATCGCGGACGAGCCGACCGGAAACCTTGACCCGGTGCGCAGCCTGGAGCTGATGCTCCTGTTTGAAAAAATCAACAAGGAAATGGGAACGACGATCATGGTCGTCACCCATGAAAAAGAACTGGTCAACGCCCTGGAAAAGCGTGTTATCACGATTGAAAACGGGCGCGTAGCCAGTGATGAAACGGATGTGTATTACGGTTATGAGCTTAAGTAGAAGTGCTTATTTGATCCGCGAAGGTTTCCGCAGTATTTCCACCCACGGATTTATGTCCTTCGCCTCGGTCACGATTATTATGGCCTGTCTGATTATTATGGGCAGCGTCTCCCTTTTGACCTTGAACATCGACGGGATGATCAAAAATCTGGAGGATCAGAACGAGGTCGTTGCCTTTGTGGATGAGGCTTATTCGGAAGAGGATGCGCGTGCGCTGGAAAACCGTCTGACGGCCATCGACAACATCAGCAACGTGCAGTTTGTCAGCCGCACGGACGCCATGAGCAACTTCATGGATAACTACTCTCGCGATCTGATGGTCGGCATTGACGAGACGGTCTTTCGCCACCGCTACGTGGTGCAGCTGACGGATATCGCGCTGATGGCGCAGACCAAGTCTGCGCTGGAGGCTGTGGAGGGCGTTGCGAAGGTCAACGCGCATCTGGACTATGCGCGCATCTTTGTCACCATTCGCAACGTCGTTACGGTCGTTTCGCTGGTTTTGATCGTAATTTTGGTGTTTATCTCGATCTTTATTATGTCCAACACCATCAAGCTTGCGACCTTTAACCGCAGGGAAGAGATCGCGATCATGAAAATGGTCGGCGCGACCAACAGCTTTATCCGACTGCCCTTTATCATCGAGGGCTTGGTTCTTGGTATCCTTGGCGGCGGTTTGGCCTTCCTGGCCGAGCTTGGACTGTATCAGCTCGTCACCGGCCGCGTGGTCACGTCTCTGACCGGAAGCTTTATCCGGGTCATCCCAATCACGCAGGTTGCGCTGCCAATGTTCATTGCCTTTATGGGCACCGGCATTCTGGTCGGCGTTTTCGGCGGTGTGAACGCGATTCGCAATTATCTGAAGGTATAAGCGAAACAGGAGAATGACATGAACGCAAGAAAAGCGAAAAACTACATAGCGATTGCGCTGGTCTGCCTGTTGCTTTTGCCGCTGTGTTTGCGTGCGTTGATGCCGAAAGCCTATGCGGTCACGCAAAGCGATATCGACAAGATCCGGCAGGAGCGAGATCAGCTGACGCAGGAGCAGCAGGTAAGTCAGAAAAAAATCGAGCAGCTGAAGGAGCAAAAGGCCAGCGTTTTGGAGCAGAAGGAAGCGCTCGATGAACGCAATGCTCTGGCCAGAGAACAGCTGGCGCTGATCCACAGCCAGATTGAACTCTATGATCGTCTGATCGAGGAAAAGGAACAGGACGTTGCTGCGGCGAAGGAAAAGGAAGACTACCAACTGCAGCGTTATCGGGTTCGTGTGCGCGCTATGGAGGAAAACGGCGGCTATGACATGCTCAGTCTGCTGCTGTACGCTGACAGCTTTGCCGAACTGCTTGCGGTGACGGACGATATTCGTTTGATCATGGAGGCTGACCGCCGTCTGGAGGAGGCCTATGTCGCCGCCCGTGAGGAGCACGAAGCTGTTCAGGCTGATTATGAGGCGACCAAGAGCGAACTGGAAGACAGCCGCCTTGAGCTCAGCCGCGAGCAGAAGGAGCTGGAGAACATGATCCGGGAGGCGACGGATTTGATCGCCCTGCTGGATGAGGATATCGAAAAGGCGAAAAAGGAATACGAAGAGCTCGAGCGCGCCATGCAGGCGGCAGAATCCCAGATCGCCCAGTTGATTGCGGATCTCCATCGCCAGCGTCAGGAAGAGGAACGCAGACGCCGCGAGGAGGAAGAACAGAGAAAGAAGCCGAAAGAGACCCCCGCCCCCGAGCAGACGGAGATCCCCGCCCCCGAGCAGACGGAGATCCCCGCCCCCGAGCAGACGGAGGCCCCGACCCCCGAAGCGACGGAGACTCCGGCCCTCGAAGAGACGGAGACCCCGGCGCCCGAGCAGACGGAGGCTCCGGCTCCCGAGCAGACGGAGGCCCCGGCTCCCGAAGAGACGGAGGCTCCGGCTCCCGAAGAGACGGAGGCCCCGATTCCCGAGGAAACGTCGCAACCCGTCGGTGTCGGCACGGGCAGTCTGATGTGGCCGGTTCCGAGCGGACACAACGTGACGAGTCCTTACGGCATGCGCATTCACCCAATCACGGGCGAGGAAAAAATGCATACCGGCATTGATATCGACGGCTATGGCAATGAAGGCGGTGCGATCGTCGCCTGCGACAACGGCGTCGTGGTGACTGCCACCTATGACAACGGTTACGGCAACTACATCATCATCGACCACGGAAACGGTATGCAGACCCTGTATGCGCACATGTCCGGCTTCGCGGTCAGTGCCGGCGGCACGGTGAGCAAGGGCGATACCATCGGCTATCTCGGCTCCACCGGCATTGCGACCGGAACTCACTGCCATCTGGAGGTTTTCGTGAACGGCGGACGGGTAGACCCGGCCGGATATTTTTCGGGAATCAATTACATTGATTGTTAAAGGATAACGGCATGAATAAAAAGACACAATCCATTCTTGCGACCATCTTGGTTATACTGATGATCCTGAGCCTGCTGTTTGCATTAATTCCGAGCGTACATGCAGTCACGCAGGAGGAGATCGATCGGCTGAAGGAGAAGCGGGATGAGATCGCTGCAGAGAAAGCGAAAAAGCAGGCGGTCGTGGATGAACTGGAAGAAAAACGAGCCAGTGTTTTAGAACTCAAGCACGCGCTGGACGAGAGAAATCAATACACGCGCCAGCAGATTGAACTGACCCTGGAGCAGATCGAGCTGTATAGCCAGATGATCCAGCAAAAGGCGGACGAGGTCGAAGTGGCTCGCGCGCTGGAGGAGCAGCAGCTCGAACGCTATCGCACACGTGTGCGCGCGATGGAGGAAAATGGAGACTTTGACTTTCTTGCGTTGCTGCTGAATACCACCGACCTCGGCGAGCTGCTGACCACGATCGATGACATTGGGGAGATCATGGAGAGCGACCGCCAGCTGGAGGACAATTACATTGCCGCGCGTGAAAACACGGAGCGCATCAAGGCCGAGTATGAGGCGGTCAAGGCTGACCTTGAGACCCGGCAGGGGGCGCTTTGGGAAGAAAAACTCGAACTGGATCGTCAGATCCAGGATGCGACGACGCGTATCAATGAACTGATTGAAGAAATTCAGCTTTGGCAAGAGCAAATCGACGAATTGGACGAGCAGCAGGAAGCACAGCAGGCGGAGATTGACGCCCTGGTTGCCGAGCTGGAGCGCGAACGCGCCGAAGCAGAAGAACGCCGCCGCCGCGAAGAGGAAGAGCGCCGCAGACAGCAGCAGCAGCAACAGCAGCAGGGCGGCGGACAAAGCGGTTCTTCCGGCACGACAGCCGGCAGCGGTTCTTTCGGCTGGCCCTGCCCGGGCTGGTATTACATAACCAGTAAGTTTGGCAACCGGCTTCACCCGGTCTATCAGACCTGGAAATATCATTCTGGCATTGACATTGCGGCCAACAGCGGATCAGCGGTCGTTGCATCCGACAGCGGTACGGTCGTTTTTTGCGACTATAACGGCGGCGCCGGTAATATGATTACGATCGATCATGGAAACGGTTATTGCACACTCTATTTCCATTTGTCCGGATTTGCTGTTTCCAATGGTGATGCCGTGAGCAAGGGACAGACGATCGGATATGTCGGCTCGACCGGCGTTTCGACCGGACCGCATCTGCATTTTGAGATCCGCTATAACGGGACCTGTATTGATCCCGTTGAAACAGCAGGCTTCTCCGGCTTGAGTTATGCGGAGGATGCATAAAGGAAAAAACAGACAAAACACGATCAGTCCCATGGGGCTGACAGCCGGACAGCCCGTTTTGGGCTGCCCGGCTCTCGTGCTGAAAAGAATGAATTGGGGGTAAGATTATGGGGAACCTGATCCGTCGTCTGCTGATGGGGCTTGGGCGTGTACTGCATGTGTTGTTTAGCCAAAAGCTTTCCCTGCGTGTCGTGGCAATTTTGCTGATCCTCGGCATTGGCTCCACATGGTGGCTGACGTCCAACCAGTTGAAAAAATCTGTCGGCGGCGAAGCGGATTTCGACGAGGCGATGCGCTACGTCGAGATCAAGGACATCATCGAGTCAAACTTCATCAATGAGGTTGACCGCGTGAAGCTCGGCGAATCGGCGGCTGCGGCGATGGTCAGCGGTCTGGGGGATCGATGGAGCAGCTATATGTCGGCTGACGAGTATAAGACTTTTCAGCTATCCAGCGCCAATGAGGTCTCCGGCGCGGGGATTTCGACCATCAAGCAGGGGGAGGGCTTTCAGGTGACCATGGTCAATCTGGACTCTCCGGCTGCGCGCGGCGGGCTGAACGCCGGCATGCTGATTACGGCGGTGGACGACATCGACGTGCGGAAAATGGATGCGGACGAATTTCGTACGATGATCCGCTCCCGCCTGAACGCCAAGTTTACGCTGACGGTGTCCGGACAGAAGGAGCCCTTGACGATCGACTGCTCCCGCGGCTATATCAACCCGGTTTCCTATACGATTGAGCGGACCGGCGCGGGCAATATCCGCGTGGAGAGCTTTGAAGCCGGCAGCGGCGAGGCGATGATTGACGCGTTTGAAGCCCTGCTGCATCAGAACGTCAACAAGTTTATCATCGATTTGAGAAACAATCCCGGCGGTCTGATTGACGAAATGAAGACGGCTCTGGATTATCTTCTGCCGCAGGGCGAACTGTTTGCACTTCGCGACAAAAACGGCAAGGAAGAGATTTATCGTTCGGATAACAGTTCTCTGAAAACCGATATATGTATTCTTATCAACGAGCAAACCTTTGGCGAGGCGGAGATTTTTGCTGCGGTGATGCAGGAACTGCGCTGGGCGACGATCATCGGTGAGCGCAGCGCAGGACGCACCCGCATTCAAGAGACGATTGAAATATCCGATGGCAGCGCGATCCGTCTGTCTACGCGCAGCTTTATGACGCCCAATCGTGTGGATATCTCACAAAACGGCGGTGTGGTGCCGGATATCATTGTCTATAATACTGTCAATGAAAATGAGGATATTGTAGAGGGGAACGGCATGGCCATCTACGCCTCCGACCCACAGCTTCGCACGGCGCTGGAGCGTTTGAGCAGCGGTTTTTCAAGTTGACAGGCGCTGCGGCGCAGGATATAATAAACCAATTTGTTTCCCTTGCATTTATTTATCCAGGAAAAGGAGATTGAGAATATGGCAACTGCAGGCAGATATAAAATGAGTCAGGAGCGTCTGGAGGAGCTCAAGCAGGAGCTTCATTATTTGGAGACGGTCCGTGAAAAGGAAGTCGCTGAACTGATCAAGGAGGCGCGCAGCTTCGGCGATCTGTCGGAAAACAGCGAATACGACGAGGCAAAAACCGAGCAGGGCAAGCTCTATTCCAAAATCGCAGAGATCAAGGATTTGATCGACAATGCCGAAATTGTTGACAATATCGAACTTGACGCGCCGAAGGACACGGTCACGCTCGGCAGCATCGTGCGTGTGCGGGACTTGGGCGACGATTTTGAGGAGAGCTATGAGATTGTCGGCTCGCAGGAGGCCAATCCCAAGCTCCACCGTATTTCCGACGACTCGCCGCTTGGCCGTGGTCTGCACGGTCATCGCGCCGGAGAGATCGTCTCCGTGCTTACTCCGGCCGGAGAGCTGAAATTTGAAATCATTTCATTGGAAAACCGTTGAGAGAGAAAAAGAGGATTAGCATGAGTGAATCAAATAACCGACAGACAGAGAACGCGCAGGAGCTGTCTGAAATCCTGCAGATTCGCAGGGACAAGCTGAAGGCGCTGCAGCAGGAGGGGAAGGACCCCTTTGAAATTACCAAATATGAGATCAGCCATCACAGCAGCGAGGTGCTTGCGCAGTATGAGGCCCTGGAAGGACAGACGGTCTCCGTGGCTGGACGCATGATGGTCAAGCGCGTGATGGGCAAGGCGTCCTTTGTCAAGCTTCTGGATCGTGAAGGACAAATTCAGTGCTATGTCGCCCGCGATTCCCTCGGGGAGGAGGCTTACGCCGCCTTTAAGAAAATGGATATTGGCGATATTCTCGGCGTGAAGGGCTACGTGTTCCAGACCAAGACCGGGGAGACCTCCATCCATGCGACGGAGATTACACTGCTCACAAAGTCGCTCAAGCCTCTTCCGGAGAAGTTTCACGGTTTGACCGACGTGGATACCCGTTACCGCCAGCGCTATGTGGATCTCATCGCCAACCCCGAGGTGCGTGATACTTTCATCAAGCGATCCCGTATTATCAGAGAGATACGCCGTTTTCTGGACGATCGCGGCTTTATGGAGGTTGAGACCCCCATGCTCGTGTCCAACGCCGGCGGCGCTGCGGCGCGCCCCTTTGAGACGCACTTTAACGCGCTCGACGAGGACGTGCGCCTGCGGATTTCGCTGGAGCTCTATCTCAAGCGTCTGATCGTCGGCGGGCTGGAAAAGGTCTACGAGATCGGCAGAGTATTCCGCAACGAGGGCGTGGATACCCGGCACAATCCCGAGTTTACGCTGATGGAGCTGTATCAGGCCTATACCGATTACCACGGCATGATGGATCTGACCGAGGACATGTTCCGCCATCTGGCGCAGGTTGTATGCGGCACGACGACGGTGAGCTATCAGGGAACGGAGATCGACCTCGGCAAGCCCTTTGAGCGGCTGACCATGAACGATGCGATCAAGAGATACAGCGGCGTGGACTTTGACGCGGTCAAGACCGACGAAGAAGCCAAGGCGATCGCGCGTGAGCGCGGCGTCGCCTACGAGGAGCGCCACAAGCGCGGCGATATCATCAACCTTTTCTTCGAGCATTATTGTGAAGAAAAGCTGATCCAGCCGGTATTCATCATGGATCACCCCATCGAGATCAGCCCGTTGACCAAGCGCAAGCCCTCCGACCCCACAAAGGTCGAGCGCTTTGAGCTGTTTATCTACGGGCGCGAGATGTGCAATGCCTACAGCGAACTCAACGACCCCATTGACCAGCGCGAGCGCTTCAAGGCGCAGGAGGAGATGCTGGCCAAGGGCGACGAGGAAGCCAACACCACCGACGAGGACTTCCTCAATGCGCTGGAGATCGGCATGCCGCCCACGGGCGGCATCGGCTACGGCATCGACCGACTGGTCATGCTGCTGACCGACTCCGCCTCCATCCGCGACGTCCTGCTGTTTCCGACCCTGAAGAATCAGGGCGCGGCGAAGAACGAGGCGAACAACGCCGCCCAGGCTGCGGCAAAGGAAGAGACGGCGACCGTTGAAGATATGCCGATCGATTTCTCCAAGGTCGAGATCGAACCGCTTTTTGCCGATTTTGTCGATTTTGAGACCTTCTCCAGGAGCGACTTCCGCGCGGTCAAGGTGCTGGCCTGCGAGGCTGTGAAAAAGTCCAAGAAGCTTTTGAAGTTTACGCTGGACGACGGCAGCGGCACGGAGCGCGTGATCCTCAGCGGCATCCACGAGTACTACGAGCCGGAAGAGCTCGTCGGCAAGACCTGCGTGGCGATCACGAATCTGCCGCCGCGCCCGATGATGGGCATTGAGAGCTGCGGTATGCTGATCTCCGCCGTGCACCACGAGGACGGCGCGGAAAAGCTGCATCTGCTGATGATCGATCCGCATATCCCGGCCGGCGCGAAGATGTATTGAGTGCGAGCAGCTCGGAAAAAGCTGTGATAGAAGGAGTATTGGATTGAAAAAAAGAGATACCTTGTTGCTTGTCGGAGCAGCACTGATCGTGTTTGGGTTGTTTATGTTTTTTAAAACCACAAGGATCTCATCCTGGGGGGTTTACCGGGTCGGCCGCAATATTTCGACCGGCGGGATCCTGATCGCACTAACGCTGTTTGATCTGGTTTTGCTTGTTGCAACGAGACACAAGGCGACGAAGATCCTGCTGCCGATTTTGATTTCGATGATTGTACTATCCATCATTATGGGAACCCAACTTTATTATCACGGCACGCTGCTGGATCTGTTCCTGATCCTGGTTCCGGCGGCTGTCGGCGCGGGGCTTCTGCTGCGTGCGCTGCTGCTCAAACCGGAGAAGACAAACGAATAAAGCTACACGGCGCGATGTCCCGAAAAGGACGCGCGCCGTGTTTCCTGTTGCCGCAAACGCGGGAAGATCCGGTCAAAAAAATGACGTTAAGATATTAAAAATCATGCAATTGCGCTGAGATGTATGGAAATATACGCCGTTGTGTGCTATAATATACAAAAACTATACGCAAAGGAGTGTGCCATGAGCGACCAAGAAAAACGTGATACGCTTGATGAGATCAAGCTTCTGACGGATAAACAAGCGCCTCACCATGGCCGACACGAGACGCCGTCGATGGGCGACGAAGAAAAAGGCCGGGGAAAAACGGGCGGGAAAAAAAAGAATAAGAAGCGCGGAAAGTGCACGCGCGCGGTTTTGATCGCCGTCTGCGTCTTGATCCTGGCGTTTCTATTTGGCGGTTTGCAGCTTACACGCGGAATGCGCGCCAGTGTTTCCGCGCTTAAAACCGATGCAAAGACGGTGATCAGCGCCGTCAAGGCGGAGAATGCGGATCAGGCGGAAACGGCGTTGCAGAGGATGGCAAAGCACACGGAGGAGCTTCAAAGCAGTTTGGATACGCCGTTATGGCGCCTGATGAGAAAGATTCCCGGTTTGCGGCGCGAGGCGGTTTCTGCAAGGCGGCTGGCAGAACTGACGGAACAAGTGAATACGCGTCTGCTGCAACCCTATATGCCGCTGATGCGCGAGTATCCGATTTCATCGCTCAAAACGGAGGATGGAGGAACAAATGCGGCGATGCTGCGCGCCTATCTTGATTTTTTGCAAGCGCATATGACGGATATCCGCGACATGAACGACGTGCTTGCCGGGGTCGATTTCGGCCTCCTCGGCAATATTGGCAAAATCAACACGACCATCGACAGCGTCAAAGAACTGATGAGCGCTGTGATCGAGGTGGAAACCTATCTCCCACTGGCGAAAGCTTTCTTGGGGGAGGGCGAGGATCGCCTGTACGTTTTTGCCGCGCAGAATTCCGCGGAGATCCGCGCATCCGGCGGATTTCCGGGCTCCGTCGGAACCATTCGCATCAAGGATGGCGTTCTGCAGCTCGGCGACTTCCAGCCGGTCAATCAAGTGTTGCAGTTTCACGGCTCATGGGAGGCGCAGATTACCAGCACGGAAAACGTGATTTTTGCCGGATGGCTGAACGAGCCTCGAGATGCCGACTATTGCCCGGATTTTGAACGTGTTGCGCAAATTTGGGCAATCGCCTACAAGGATAAAAACGGAGAGCGGGTGGACGGTGTTTTGTCCTCGACGCCCGTCATCATCCAAAGGCTGCTGGGTATTCTCGGTGAAATTGAACTGTCGGACGGCACGGTGCTCAACGGAGAAAACGCAACAAAGGCGCTGGAGTACGATATGTATTACCGCTACTTTCCCGCCGGGAGCGACCGCCATGAGGGTAACCGGATGACGGATGCGCTGTTTGCGGAGACGGCGGAGAAAACCATGGAAAAGCTCAATGGGATCAAGGATCCAAAGCATGCCGGCGCGCTTTTGCGCTTGCTGCGCGATGGCGCAGCCGATCGAACGCTGATGCTGTGGTTCACTGATGAGCAGGAGCAGGAGCTCGTGCGTGCATTGGGACTGGACTGCGGATTGAACCGGGAACCGGATAAGCCGGAGGCGGGCATCTATTTCAGCTTGAGCAACCCCGGACGCATGGGCTGGTTTTTGGATATGGATGCGCAGAAGCAGCTGCTGGAAACGCACGAAGACGGCTCGAAAACCTATGAGATCACGCTGCGCATGGCAAACGTCATCACGACGGAGGAGCTGAACGCAGGCTCGTCCTATATTACCGGCGTACAGATTCGCGGGTGCGTGGGCGGCTTTCTGCATCTGTTTGCCCCGGCGGGCGGAACGATCAGCGATATAGAGTGTTCGGATACGAATGTCCGTTTTGAACGGCAGAACTATCATGAACTGGAGCTGCAATATCATTTGGGCATTCGCCTGTATCAGGATGATGTGCTGACATTTCGCTATACGGTCACAACGGCGCCGGGCGAGCAGGAAGACTTGCGCTTCAGCATGACGCCGACGCTCCAAAACTATCGGAACGTGGAATGAAAGGAGAAAAACAGGCACAAAATCGCTGCTTTTTTTGCGGCGGTTTTGTGCGTTTTCTTGAAAAAACAGCCAAAAAAGGAAAGAGTTTTTGTGCTTGAAAATCTGCTCGTGGTGTTGCTTTTTTTTTTGAGATGTGGTATATGTATGGCAACGACAATAAGCTTATCTGCAAAGGATTTGGATAAAAAATGATAGATAGAAAATTCCTGAATCTAAAGGATTGGGGAAAAAAGCACGGGCGCGTGGAGCATTGGCGCGTGATTGGCGCTTTCTTGATTCTTTATGATATGATTGCGGTCAACGCGGCGTTTTTTTTGGCGCTTTGGCTGCGCTATGATTTCCAATTTAACGACATCAAGCAGGTTTTTCTGCAGAGCTTTTATCGCTTTTCGCCTTACTATACCGGGATTTGCATTCTGGTATTCTTCCTGCTGCATTTGTATCAGAGTGTGTGGCGTTTTGCCAGCTTCCGCGAGTTGGAGCGGATCGTCATCGCAACGCTGATTACGGGCGCCATTCAGGTTGGAGGGACGTTGCTGTTTGTTCACCGGATGCCGATTTCGTATTATGTCATTGGCATCATACTCCAATTTGTGCTTGTAACGTCGGTTCGCTTCTTGTACCGCTTCGGGCTGCTGCTCAAAGCCTCCATCAAGAAAATGTCTGAGGAGATGGCGACAAAGGTCATGCTGATCGGCGCGGGCAATGCCGGTCAGCTTCTGATGAGAGATATTGCGGCCAATGCTGAGGGCAGGGAAAAGGTCTGCTGTATCATTGACGACAATCCGAACAAATGGCATCGCTACATTGACGGCGTGCCCATTGTCGGTGGTCGCGAGGATATTCTGCTCAACGTAAAAAAATACTCCGTTAAAAAGATTTACTTTGCGATTCCCACTGCCTCGCCAGCAGATACCCGCGATATTCTGAACATCTGCAACGAGACGGAATGCGAATTGAAGATTCTGCCCGGCATCCATCAGATGGCGCAGGATCAGGTTTCCCTGAACGCGATGAAGGATGTGGCCATCGAGGATCTGCTGGGGCGCGAGCCCATCCAGACCGATATGGCTGAAATTTCCGAGTTCCTTAAGGGGAAAACGATTTTGGTCACGGGCGGCGGCGGCTCCATCGGCAGCGAGCTGTGCCGGCAGATTGCCGCCAACGATCCGAAGCGGCTGATTATTTTTGACATCTACGAGAATAACGCCTATGCCATCCAGTTGGAGCTGAAAGAAAAGTATCCCGATTTGGATCTGGTGACGCTGATCGGCTCGGTGCGCGACAGTCTTCGTCTGGATCAGATTTTTGCCGAGTACCGTCCGGACGTCGTTTACCATGCTGCGGCGCACAAGCACGTGCCTTTGATGGAATACAGCCCCTGTGAGGCGATCAAAAACAACGCCATCGGTACATACAAAACCGCCTACGCTGCCATGAAATACGGCGTGAAGCGCTTTGTGCTGATCAGCACCGATAAGGCGGTCAACCCCACGAATATCATGGGCGCGTCCAAGCGACTGTGTGAGATGGTGGTGCAGTCTTTTGACCGGCTGGTGCGGGAAAAGCGCGCCAACGAGATACCGCCGCTGTTTACTCATCATACGGACGAGCACGATAGAATCCCGCAGGAGCGCGTCCCGGTTGACGCCTGTACGGAATTTGTGGCGGTTCGTTTCGGCAACGTGCTGGGCAGCAACGGCTCGGTCGTGCCGGTGTTCAAGCGCCAGATTGAGCGTGGCGGCCCGGTTACGGTGACGCACCCGGATATCATCCGCTATTTTATGACGGTACCTGAAGCGGTCGGCCTTGTGCTGCAGGCAGGAACTTACGCGCACGGCGGGGAGATTTTTGTGCTCGATATGGGCAGCCCTGTCAAGATTGACACGCTGGCGCGCAACCTGATCAAGCTGTCCGGTTTTCGCCCGGATGAGGATATCAAGATCGAGTATACGGGTCTTCGTCCCGGCGAGAAGCTGTATGAAGAAAAGCTGATGGCCGAAGAGGGCATGAAGAAAACCAAAAATGAGCGCATCCACATCGGCAGTCCCATTCCCTTTGACGAGGACGAGTTTTTGCGGTCCATGGAGCGGCTGATGGCGGTGGCCTATGCCAACCGAGAGCAGGACATCCGCACGGTTGTCGCTGGCATGGTCTCGACCTATCACCCCGCGGGCGAGCACGGCAACGACAAAAAGGACGATAAATATGAGGAACTGGCCGTACAGATGCTGGCGTGTACGGCGGGAAAAACGGTGGAAGGACAGTCGACGCCGGGCGCTGATGAGGATGTCGCGGCAGCAGCAGATGCGCTGTCTGAAACTGTGGAAGCGGCGGTTGCTGTTGTCACCTAAGCGACGGAAAACAGATATAAAGGAGCGGAGAATTTACATCTCTGCTCCTTTGTGTTTGCGGACAAATGAGCCGCGGAGGCTTAAAATGCTGGTAAATATCATAGCTTATATTGCTTTTTTGTTATATGCGTGATAAAATATATTAGATTAGGCACATGATGGAAACAGCTCTTTAGCATAGAAAAAAGAATGATCACAGGGCTGTTGACCGACAATCAAGGATGTGAACAACAATGAAGATACAAGAGGATCAACGCTTCGCGGGCTTGAAGCCGTTTGAGAAAAAGCTTTGGCTGGCAACGCCGACCATGCACGGCGAGGAGCAGAAATGGGTGGACGACGCCATCCGAACGAACTGGGTATCCACCGTCGGCGCCAATATCAACGAGGTGGAGGCACAGATCGCCGCATACGTCGGCGTAAAGTACGCGGTGGCGCTCTCGGCCGGCACGGCGGCGCTGCATCTGGCGACGAAGCTGGCGGGCGAGAAGCTCTATGGACAGGCGCGCCCCAATCAGGGTACGCTGCAGGGACACCGTGTTTTCTGCAGTGATCTCACCTTTGACGCCTCCATCAATCCCGTCGCATACGAGGATGGCGAAGCTGTGTTCATTGACACGGAGCGGGATACCTGGAACATGTGTCCTGACGCGCTGGAAAAGGCCTTTGAAATCTACCCGGAGGTTCGCCTGATCGTGCTGGCGCATCTCTATGGTACACCCGGCAAGATGGAGCGTATCCGCGAGATCGCGCAGCGGCACGGTGCGCTCATCGTGGAGGACGCGGCGGAAAGTCTCGGCGCAAAATATCTGTTGGACGGAAAATGGGTGGAGACCGGCGCGCTGGGCGACTATAACTGCATCTCCTTTAACGGCAATAAAATCATCACCGGCTCCTCCGGCGGCATGTTTTTGACCGACAGCCGTGAAGATGCCGAAAAGGTGCGAAAGTGGTCCACGCAGAGCCGCGAGGCAGCCCCCTGGTATCAACATGAAGAGGTCGGCTATAACTATCGGATGAGCAATATCATCGCGGGCGTTGTACGAGGGCAGATTCCGCATCTGGACGAGCACATCGCGCAAAAGCGCGCCATTTGGGAACGCTATGAGCAGGGGCTGGCGGATTTGCCGGTCAAGATGAATCCCTGGGATCGGGAGAAAAGCGTTCCGAATTTCTGGCTGTCCTGCATGATCATTGACGAGGACGCTATGGCGCCGCAGCTGCGCGGCGAGCAGGATTACCTCTATCAATGCGAGCCCGGTAAGAGCAGCCCCCACGAGATTTTGGACGCACTGGCGGCCTTCAATGCCGAAGGAAGACCGATCTGGAAGCCGATGCACATGCAGCCGATCTATCGGACGCACGCCTTTATCACGGCGGAGGGCAACGGTCGCGGTCGCAGCAACGCCTATATCGCCGGTTCTGGTGTGGACATTGGCGCGGATCTGTTCCGGCGCGGCCTGTGCCTGCCGAGCGACAATAAGATGACGGCGGAGCAGCAGGATCGCGTGATCGAGATCATCCACCGCTGTTTTCGTTGAACGGGGAGAATACGATAATGGAGAAAAAGAACGGAATCTATGCCGGCTATGTTAAGCGTGCGCTGGATATCCTGTGCGCAGGGCTCGGCATGATCCTCTTTTGCTGGCTATATGGCATTCTGGCGCTTCTGGTGCGGATTAAGCTCGGCAGCCCGGTGATTTATAAGGCAAGGCGGCCGGGGATGATCGATCCGAGGACGGGGAAAGAGAAAATATTCGAGTTGTATAAATTTCGTTCCATGACCAATGAGACCGATGAAAACGGAAAGCTATTGCCGGACGAGCAGAGGCTGACAAGATTCGGGCGGATTCTTCGTGCGACGTCTTTGGACGAGCTGCCGGAGATTTTCAATATCTTGAAGGGGGATATGAGCTTTGTCGGGCCGCGCCCGCTGGCGGTGTCCTACCTCAACTACTATACGCAGGAAGAGCATCACCGCCACGACGTGCGTCCGGGCTTGACGGGTCTGGCACAGATCAATGGACGAAACGGCTTGAGCTGGGAAGATAAATTCCGTTATGACCTGCAATATATCGAGCAGCTTTCGTTTGTGAACGATGTGAAAATTCTGTTTCAAACGGTTTGGAAAGTGCTCAAAAGAGAAGGAATCGGACAGGGGGAGGCCGCCCCGGTCAGCTTGAGCGTTGAAAGGAAAAACGACGCGAAGATCCAGTAATAAAAATCGGAGATAAAAATGGAAAAGAGCTTTGTCAGAGATGAAATCGGCAGCGAGTTCTGGGATGTTCCTGTGTCGGAAACCGTTTGGAACGGCTTTTCTGACAATATCAAATGGTTTATATCCGGGACAAGCGCACTCCAGTTTGTTCTGGCGGATGCGAAGCGCGAGCGGGAGATCAGGAGCGCGGCGATCCCGTCCTGGTGCTGTGAATGCATGATTACGCCATTTCTTCAACAGGGGATCGAGGTCTTTTTCTATTCGGTGTATGTGGATGAGGACGGCGTTCTCACCAGCGACTACAGCTCGGCGCCGTCCTGTGATCTTACGCTGGCGATCTCCTATTTCGGCTATACCGGACAGCGCAGCAAGGGAACGCCGAGCGGCGTGATCGTGAGAGATCTGACCCATGAGATTTTTTGTTTTTCCCGGCAGGACGCCGCGTACTATTTTGGAAGCCTGAGAAAATGGGCGGGCTTTTGGACCGGCGGATTTGCGTGGAAACACAGCGCATGGATTGCCGGCCAGGAGCCGGAGCCGCTCGATGCGGCGTATGTCGCCATGCGCAAAGGCGCAATGGAGCACAAACTCCGGTATCTGAGCGGCTGCTGTGAGGATAAATCGTATTTGGAGCAGTTTGAACAGGCGGAGGATTTCCTTGACCGCTGCGGCGTGATGTCCGGCAGCCCGAGAGATGTTGATCTTGCGCTGCATTTTGACGTCGCTACCATACGCCGGAAAAGACGGGAGAACGCCATGCTTTTGCTGGAAGGTCTGCGCGAGTATGCGCTGTTTCAGGATCTCGCCGAGGCAGACTGCCCGTTGTTTGTGCCGATTTTGCTGGATCAGGAGCGCAGGGACGGTTTGAGACGCTTTTTGATCCGAAACCGCATTTACTGTCCGGTGCACTGGGGGATCTCGGATGCGCACCGGCTGAGCGAACGGCAGAGGGCGATCTATGAACGCGAGCTGAGCATCGTGTGCGATCAGCGCTATGGAAAAGCGGAGATGACCAGAATTACGGAAATGGTCACAGCCTATCTGCAAAGCCATCCTTAAGGAGAAGCAATATGCTTGATATTTATTTCAATCCCGCGTATGGAAAAATCTGTGAGTGGGTCGACGGGGGAGCGTGTTGCCGATTTGAGCTGAACACGGAATATGGTCAAATCGTCAATCAGTTCATTCAGAGGCCGCTGCCGTTTCTGATCGACGGCGTTCAGTATTATGATATCGTTACGCCGTATGGCTATGGCGGGCCGATTGTTTTGTGCTCGAGCGACAAAAAGCGTCTGATAGAGGAATATGAGCGGCAGTTTTCACGCTATTGCGAGGAAAACCGGATGATCTGCGAGTTTATCCGATATCACCCGATCTTGAAAAACTACGAGGATTTTTCCGGCGTATATGAAAACAGCTTTTCCCGCCATACCGTGGGCACCAATCTCAAGGATTTTGATGACCCGGTGCAAAGCGAGTACAGCAAGAGCGCGAGACGCGAGGTGCGTAAGGGAGAAAACGCGGGCGTGGTCTGCGTGATCCATGAGCATCCCGCGGATCTGCGTGTGTTTCGGACGCTTTATGAGGAGACCATGGACAGAAATCATGCCGGCGCCATGTACTATTTCCCGGACGCCTATTATGAGATGCTCACGAGCGAGCTGCGCGAGAGCGTACTGGAGGTACAGGCGCTGCTCGACGGGGAAGCGATTGCCAGCGAGATCTATTTTATTTCAAACGGACTCATGCACGCGCATTTGCTCGGAAGCAACAGCAAGCTGCTGGAGATCGGCGGGGGAGCGATCATAGAGGCGACGGCGGCCCGTTGGGGAAAAGAGCACGGCTATCAGTATATCCATCACGGCGGAGGAAGAAGCTCGGCGGAGGATGATCCGCTGTATCTGTATAAGAAAAAGTTTGGAAAAAACACGGAATTTGATTTTTATATCGGGAAGAAAATCTGGAATCCGGCCGTTTATGACAGAGCAGTTCAAATTCGTCGGGCTCAGGGAGTAATAGAAAACCCCGATTATTTCCCCGCTTACAGAGGGTAGCCGGGGCGTCAACGCCCCGGGTTCGGGGGCTTGTGCGAGAAGATAGGGGCAATCAGATTTCACAGAGGAAAACAAAAGCTTATGAATGCAAGTTCTGGTGAAAAAAGAATCCTGATTGGACAGGCAAGAAACGATGCGGCGGCGCGCGCCTTGAGCGGGCTGACTGCTTTCATCCTTGTGCTCTGCCCAATCTTTCAGCACTATCGGGGGCTTGTTACCGACGCGGGGATAGAAATGCTTCTGCTGGCCTTTCCCTACACGCTGCTGCGACTGTTGACCAAAAGGAGCTATCGGCTTAAAGCCATTCTTCCGCTGGCGATCTATGCAATCTATATTTCATTGATCCACGGGTTTTCCCCCGCAACGCTTGTCAGGGAGCTTGTGCTGCTGTTTTATTTCTTTGCAATCATAAACGACGGCGTTGATATTGACCGATATTTCGGCGCGGCAAAAACGGTGGCCAAGCTTGCTGCGGTGCTGATTGTTGTACAATATTTTTGCTATTATGTGCTCCATCGCCATCTGCAGCTGGCTCCGGCGAGCCGCCTGCTGGAGAGCGCCGGACAGTGGAAGGATCTGGTGGCTACCGGGCGAATCTCTGTTACGGGCTCGGTCATGTCAATCTACAGACCATCCGCGTTTTTTCTGGAGCCCTCTCATTTTGCCATCTATTTCATTCCCGTTTTGACGATCACGCTGCTTTCAGCCGGGCGAGACCGCAAAAGAATCTGGGAATCGATTTTCCTTTCCGCTGCAGTTGTTTTATCCACGAGCGGCATGGGCGTGACCTTTGTAGCGGCGATTTGGATCCTCTATTTGGTGTTTTATTTCGGGGAAAACGAGAAAAGCGGCAATCGCATCGGCGAGCATGATATCAAGATCAACAAAACCGCGGTTGGATATCTTGTTTTGGTACTGGTTTTGTTCCTTGGACTTTATCTGTCCGTCGGCTTTTTCCGCTCGGCGGTCAACCGGATTTTCCTGAATCCCGAGTCCGGTACCGGCAACGCGATTCAAGGCAGAACGTCAACCGGAATTCGCCTGATGCGTATGTTGTCCGGCGTCAGTCTGCTGATCGGAAAAGGGAATTCTGTGAAAATATCGGATTGGAACGTCTCCGGTTTTTTCTACGTGGTTTTCCAATTCGGCCTGCTGGGTGGGCTTGTCTATTACTGGTTCTATTTCAAAAGCCTGTTTCGGCTTAAAAAGGCGTATTTCTGGCTAACGGTGTTCGTGATGGGGCTGTCCTTTGTCACGGTGCACACCTTTGCCGCATTTTTTAGAATGTACTTTATCTGTCATATATTGATCGCTTATTCGCGCCCGGAAGCGCTGCGGCGAAAAAACAGAAAACAGCGAGAAGCGGCGTGATGGCCTCCGGCGTGCGAAAAGCAACCGGGGCAAAATGATGCCGATGGGAACAAATCAAGCAGGAGCGTAAGCATGTTTAGCAAAATCAAGGGAATTGTCAAAAATCCATATACGCTGTCGATCCTGTCGAAAATGTTCGGCGTGCTCATCGGATTTCTGTTCACCATTTTCCAGTCTCGGTATTTAGGCGCGGAGATCAAGGGACAGGTTGCCACGGTCAACAGCATCGTCAGCATCGGTTCCATTCTGCTGGGCTTTGGTATCTACTACGCATATCCGTATTATAAGCGCAATACGCAAAGGGATATCATGCCAGTCTTTATGAAGCTCGCCTTGCTGCTGCTGGCCGTCTATTCTGTCATATCGGCCCTGGCGATGGCCTTGCTGCGGTTGCCGCCCAAGTATTTTGCCGTCTGCATGATTACGCCGCTGCTGACCTATGACGGTATCGTATCTTATATCACCCTGATCGAAAAGCCAAACCGCAAGAGCCTGACGGATATGGCGGTGGTTTTTTCCGAGCTGCTGGTGCTGCTCGTGCTATGGAAATATGCGCCGCCCACTTTTTATATCGGCGTTTTTATCATTACGCTCAAGAGTCTGGCACAGGCCCTGCTGTTTACCGGATGGTGGAGAAAGAGAATCTTTGTTTCGGGTGAATCCCTGCGCGAATGGATTCCAAAGCTGATGCGTTTCGGCTTTTTTCCGATGCTGTCCCTGCTGATGACAACTTTGAACTACCGTGTGGATGTGCTGATGCTGGACGGCAAAGTGAGCGATGCGGCTATCGGCGTCTATTCGGTCGGCGTGCTCCTGGCGGAGCGGATCTGGATGATCCCCGACGCCATGAAGGGGGTTATGGTATCGCATCTGGCCAAAGGCAAGGACGCCCGCGAGACCGCCTATGTGATCCGCATCTGCAACAGCGTGTGTCTGATCATCGTCATCGGAATCATTGCGCTGGGAGAGCCCTTTCTTGATTTCGTTTTCGGCGCAGAATATCATGGCGCCTACCAGGTGACGCTGATTCTTCTGGCCGGCGTGTTTTCCATGATCTATTATAAGCTGATCGCTGCCTATAACATTGCGATGGGAAAGCAGATGATAAGCTTTGTGCTTCTGGCGGTCAGCGTGGCCTGCAACATCGTGGCAAATTTGCTGCTGATCCCGGGAATGGGCATTTACGGCGCGGGTCTGGCCAGCATTATTTCCTATGCGCTCTGCTCGGTGCTGTTTGTCGTGTACTTTTGCCGGGAGACTAAAATCCCGTTTACCGCTATGCTGTTTATCAATAAGGCGGACTATGCACGGCTGAAAGCCAAGCTGGTCAAGAAGAAAAATACACAGTGACGAGTTTTGTCATATCATAAGGAGGAAAAAGCATGTCTACAAAGGAAACCGTTCTTTCTATTCTCAAGGAAATCAAGCCCTCTGTCCATTTTGAGGGGATGGATCAGATCGTCGACGGCGCATATCTCGACTCCATGGAGCTGATGGCGCTGATCTCCATGCTGATGGAGAAATTCAACTTTGAGATTGATATCGACTGGATCTCGCCGGAAAACTTTAATTCCGTTGACGCTATTGCGGCGCTGGTCGACAGAGTCAAGCAATAAGCTTTTGGAGAGTACAACATGAGACGCGAGAGATTGAAGCACAGTCTTCGGCTGCTGATGATGAGGAGCATCCGAAAAAGAACCCGCTATATGAAAGAAAACAAGATCCTCGGTGCGATGGGCGAAAATTGCGTCTGGGGGCCCTGGCTGGTTCCGCTGTATCCCAAGCTGATCAAGCTGCACAACAACGTGCGTGTGCATAAGAGCGTTACGATCTCCACCCATGACGTCATCAACGGCTTTCTCAAGGACTGCAAGCCGGACTATGATTTTGGCGGCGAGGAGAAGATCGGCTGTGTCGAGCTGATGGATAACGTATACATCGGCATGAACTGTGTGATCATGCCGGATGTGCGGATCGGCCCGAACTGCATCGTGACGGCGGGCAGCGTCGTGACAAGCGATATCCCGGAAAACTCCATCGCCTCCGGCAACCCGGCAAAGGTGATCGGAAAATTCGATATGTATCTGGCGCTGCGCCGCATGGGGAAAAACCAGATGGTGGCGTTCAAAAACCAGGAGCTCCCGGATGCTTTGGCGGAGGAGCAATGGGTGAAATTTGAGAAAAAACACGAGCCGGCGGAGTGAGAACGCTTGCTGCGGCGGCCAAACAGGGAGGCAGATTGGCTTGGCGAGAGATAGCGTTGCGGCGCTGATTCAAAAGCGCGCCCTCAATACGCCGGATAAAATGGCGCTTGTCGTCGACGGACAGGCGTTCAGCTATGGGGAATTAAACAACAGAATAAAGTCTGCGGCCGGGTATCTGGCCGCACAGGGCGTGAAGGCCGGGAGTCATGTGCTCACGGTGGCTGTGCCGGGCATTGACTATGTGGCAAATATGTATGCGATCCTTGCGCTCGGGGCGGTTCATATTCCGGCGGAAAATAAGGTGCCGGAGCAGCGGCTGGCGGAGATCGCGGGGGCGGTAGACGCCGACTTCGTGCTTTCCGACAACTATGCCGGGGCGACGGGACGGTGGATCGACGCAGGCTGCGTGGGCTATGGCGAGCCCTGCGAGCCGTGGGAGCCCGTTCCGGTTTCGGACGAGTGCTCGGAAATCGTATTCACTACAGGCACGACCGGCAAATCCAAGGGCGTGATGCTCTCGTCGCGCTGTCTGGACGTCTATCTGGCGACGATGAACGAGTCGTTCCAGCTGGATGAGAACAGCGTATTTTTGCTGACGACGCCGCTCAATCACGTCGGCGGCATGCACCGGATCCACCAGTGCATGGCGGCGGGCAGCACGCTTATCATGATGGACGGCATTCGGGATCTGAAGGCCTTTTTCCGCTATGCCAACGACTATGGCGTTACGCATACCTATCTTCCGCCGGCTTCGGTCAAGCTGCTGATCACGCTGGCTAAAAAAGAGCTTGCCAAGCTGGATGGAAAAATCCGCTTTATTTACACTGCGTCGGCGCCGTTTCCTGTTGCCGATATCGAAAGGCTGATCGAACTGATGCCCCACACGCATCTGCATCAGGGCTACGGCAGCAGCGAAACCGGCAGCATCTGCAACTGCTGCTACAATGCGCCCGGGGAGAGCGTTGACTGTCTGGGTAAGCCCTATGCCTGCGTCGAGGTGATTTTGCAGGATGAAAACGGAGAAGCGGTGCATGAGCCGTACCGGGCGGGGCTGATCCGCTCCCGAAGCGGGATGAACATGCTCGGCTATTATAACGAGCCGGAGCTGACCGCGAGCGTTTTGAAGGACGGTTTCGTCTACAGCAATGACCTGATGTTTTTCGATGAGCGCGGCAATCTGTATTTTGCCGGACGCGGCGACGACGTTATCAATACCAAGGGCTTTAAGGTCGCGCCGACCGAGGTGGAAAATTTCGTCCTGAAATTCCCCGACGTTTTGGAATGCATCTGCATCCCTTATGAGGATGCGGTGCAGGGGCGAGTGATTAAGCTGCTTGTGCGCATGAATGAGGGAAAAGCGCCGGATCAGGAGGCGCTCGGCGCTTACCTTGCGGAGAGGCTGGAGGCCTATAAGGTTCCCAAATATATTGAGGCGGTGGAGGAGATTGCCAAAACCGCCAACGGCAAGATCAACAGAAAGCTGATGATTCAAAAGTTTTCCAATCTTTGAAAACAATGAGCATTGATGGAAGACTGAAGTGCTGCGGCGCGAAACGGAAAAAGAACAGCGCCGATGCCGGCTTTCAGAAGGAGGAGCAATGACGCGTTATCTGGAAGGAAAAAAGCTGCTGCTGCTCGGCGGTGGAGCGGACATGGTTGAAATGACAAAGCTCGCCCAGTCTATGGGCTGTATCGTTTATATTATCGATTACTATGACACGTCCCGTTCGCCGGCCAAGCTGGTTGCGGATCATTACGCGGATATCAGCATTGCAGATTATGAGGCGGTTGTCGCCTATATCCGTAAAGAGGGCATCGACGGTGTTATGACCGGCTATACGGACTCTTATCTGGCGCACTATCTCAAGATCTGCGAACTGGCAGGGCTGCCGCATTATGGATCGGAGAGAGCCTTTGGCATTGCTACCGATAAAATGCTGTTTAAGCAGGCTTGCATCGCGGCAGGTGTCGGCGTTATTCCGGGCTGCAACGCCTATGATTTTGATACGGTGGAACAATTTGCGGCGAGTAACGGCTATCCGCTGATGCTCAAGCCCACGGACAACAGCGGCTCACGCGGCGTGATTAAATGTGAAAAACCGGACGATTTGAGAGTGTGCTACGAGTATGCGTTCTCATTCTCCCGATCCGGCAATGTAATCGTCGAACGATTTATGGATTGTGATTCCATCGGGCCGGTCTACCAGTTTAACGGGAAAAAGGCAAAGCTGGTTGCCGTTTGCGACAGAGATATCTACACGGCAAAAGGCGACGGCTCTGCGATCGTATCCGGGACGCGATATCCGTCCAAATATCTCGATCGTTACATCCGTGAGGTAGATGCCGCCATGATTGAGCTGTTTGAGCAAAACGGCTTTTCCGACGGCATGGTCAGCCCGATGGCCTTTGTGGACGATGACGGGTTTTATATGTGCGAAATGTGCTATCGTCCGAGCGGCGGTCATCATTTCACGCTGATTAACGACCAAAATGGCGTGAACGGTCTGGCGCTGCTCATAGAGTTTGCGGTGACGGGAAAAATCGACAGCTATGACGCGGAGAAGGAGACGCCCTATTTTTCGGATTGCTGCGGGATGATCCACATTGTCGGAGAGCCGGAGGAACAGGTTGCGCTTTATGCCGGACTGGAGGAAATTGCGGCGCTGGATGGCGTTCTTGAGGTATGTCAGGAACTGAAAGAGGGACAGACGGTTGGTAAAGACGGAACAACGGCGCAGAATCTTCTTTCTGTCTGGCTGAGAGCGAAAACCTGGAGCGAGTATGAGCTCTTGATTCAAAAGGTCAGGAAACTTCTGGTTGTGAAAAATCCGGAGGGGCGCCCGATTGTGAGACTATAACGGCTGTATGGCGGAACAAAAGCTCCTGCCGGAGGGCAGCTGCGGGAGAGAGAAAGGAGACGCTTGATGGGATTGACATCGAGCCTGGCGCAAGATCTGTATAGCATCCAACACCTGAGCGAACAGGATCAACAGCAGCTTCAAACGCTCATCATCGACTTTTTTGCGGCGGCCTATGCCGGATTTCAGCAAAACAGAGCATTTCATGAACCGGTGGAAAAGCTTGTATATGCGCAGGGCGGCACGGAAGAGAGCTGGGTGCTTTTTCAAAACAGAAAATATCCCGCCCGTCTCGCGGCATTTATGAACGCGATTTACGGACACGGAGCAGAGCTGGATGACGGCAATAAAAAGGCCGCCGGACATGCGGGCGTCCATTTGATCCCTGCGGTGTTTGCGCTGGCAGATCGGCTGGAAAGCAGCAACGAGGACGTTTTGCTCGCACTGGCGACGGGGTATGAGGCGTATATCCGCATCTCCTCCGCCGCGCAGCCGGGGCTTGTTGCCCGGGGCTTTCACTCTACTGGAATGGCGGGAACGCTTGCCTGTGCCGCCGCCTGTGCCAGACTGTATCATCTGGACGCCCAGGGGATCGAGGATGCGATTGCGCTGGCCACGACGATGACGGGCGGCCTGCTGTCCTACGGCGATTCCAGACCGGCCATCAAGCCGCTCAATCCCGCCAAGGCTGCGGAAAACGGCGTGTTTGCCGCAATGCTGGCCAAGGAGGGCGTACAGGGGCCGACAGAGGCGTTGGAGGGACAAAACGGCTGGTTTCATGCCGTGACGGACCATGTGGAGCTGCAGTATCTGCGTCCTTCCGACCATCTGCTGTTGCACGACTGTTATTTTAAGCTCTATCCGTCCTGCCGCCATATGCACTGCGGGATCGACGCGGCGATTGCCTTGCATCAGGAGCTGTCGGTTGAGGACATTGCGGAAATCAAGATCTACACCTATCCCAATGCGATCAAGCTGGCGGGCATACGCTGCCCCAAAGATCAGAATGAAACCAAGTTTTCGATCCAGTACACGTTCGCCTGCGCGCTGCTGCAGGGCTCGTACGGCATCGCGGACATGGACCCGCCGCGGCTGACGCCGGAGGTGCTGGCCTTGATCGAAAAATCACAGTTGATTTCTGACGAGACGCTGGAGGATCGAGAGCGCGGCGTACGAGGAACAAAAGTGGTCGTCTGCCTGAATAACGGGCAGACGCGCGAGAAAACCGTTCTGGTACCAAAGGGCGATCCGGAAAACCCGCTGAGCAGAGCGGATATTGTGGAAAAGCTCCGCGTCTGCGCGCAGGGGCAGGCGGACGAAAAGAGGCTTCAAAAGCTTGTCGGAGAAATCGAGGGCATTGCCGGGAAAAACAGGTTTTCCAATCCAATGAAAGGGTTATAAGTCGGCCATGACAGAAAAAGCATGGTTTTATGAAAAGACCTTCCGCGTGGGAACGAGCGAGTGCGATCTCAATGGCGCATGGCGGTTGGGCGCGCTGCTTGAAGCCCTGCAGGATACCGCCAATGAGCACGGAAAAGAGCAGCATCTGTGGTTTACAGAGATGAAAGAAAAGAATGCCACCTGGGTGCTTTATCGCACAGAGCTTGCAATAGATCGAGTTCCGCTTTTGGGAGAAAGCCTCCGGATTCAGAGCTTTTCAAAACGACCGCGCGCGATGTTTTGTCCGCGCTATTACCGGCTGCTGGACGAGCAGGGGCAAAGCGTTGCAAGAGCCGGCGCGCTTTTGATGCTGATGGATCTTACGACGCGAAGGGCGGTTATGCCTGCTTCGCTGGGGCTTGAGATCCCGGATGCGCCGGATCTGGAGCCGACGATCAAAATTCCCATGCTTACACCGACGCTGGAGGGAGAGACGGACAGCTGCGTCTATTTGCCACAGTATACGGACTATGACGTGAACGGTCACGTCAATAATGTTCGCTATGCGGATTGGCTGTGCAATATGCTGGGAACGCAGCTGCTGCAGGAATATGAAATAAGCGCGGTTTCCATCGAATACGGCCGTGAGATTACCCGGGGAGAGCCGGTTGAGCTCGTTTTGACACGACGGGAAACGCAATTTCTGTGTACAGGTTTTTTTGACGGCAAACGAGCCTTTGGCATATACGGACAAATGAGATTGAGAAACTGCCGACAGTAAGTGAGAATCGTATGAATACCAAACAATTTCAATACGTTCTGACCCTCGTGAGGGAGGGCTCCTTTTCAAAAGCGGCTGAGGCGCTGAATATCAGCCAGCCCTCGCTCTCCCAGTATATCAAGAAAATCGAGCGCGAGGTTGGACTGGAGCTTTTCGACAGAACGAACGGGGAAGTGAAAATCACCGACGCGGGAAGAATTTATATTGAAGCCGGCCAGAGGATTCTTGCCATTGAGCATCAGATGGAAAACGCCTTTACCGATCTGGCGGAGCACAAGTCCGGCTCCTTGATCATCGGCGCCGCGCCCTACCGGGCCGCCGGGATGATGCCGACGATTGCGGCAGCCTTTAAAAAACTGTATCCGGGCGTGCATCTGGTGGTGCGGGAGGGCACGACGGCGGAGCTCGTAGAGGGTATGGAGCACGGCGCCTACGATCTGGCGTTATCGCTGCTGCCGGTGGATGATCAACTGTTTTTCTGCGAAAAGGTGATGGAGGAGGAGCTCGTTTTGGCCGTTCCGGCGGCTCATCCGGCGCTGCGCGCAACCGCCATGGAGGGGCGCAAGCATCCGGCTGTGGAGGCAAGAGTGCTGAATGGACAGGCAATGGTGATGCTCACCGAGACGCAGTTTATGCAGCGCCAGCTGCAAAAAATGATGCGCGAATACAATTTGAACCTGCGTCCCGCCGCTGTCGTCAAGTCGCTGGAGGCACAGATCGAGATGGTCAAGGCCGGCGTCGGACTGGCGCTGATGCCAAGCGGGATCGAGCGCTTTTGCAGCGACGGCTCGGTGCGCTTTTATTCCTTTACCAACCCGCTGCCCAAGCGCGAGCTCGTGCTGATTTGGCGAAGAGATCGGGCACTGTCTCAGGTGGCGGAGGATCTGAAACAGATGATCTGCCAGATGGAATGGTAAAGAGCCTGGGAATATGATCTGCCGCTTCAGACGGCGGCAGCATAGAAATAAAACAATAGAAAGAGGGGATTAAACCATGCCAGCCGCACTGACCTATCTGGCCATCATGCTCGTGGTGATCATCATCTGGTTTTTGCTGCTGAAACGCCCGGTCTACGAGGCCGTGCTGATCAGCTTCATCATCCTGCTGACGATCACGGGAACCTGGAGTCGAGTGGGCGGGTACATTGATACCGGCCTGAAAACCTCGCTGCTGTATTCAATGACCGCATTCTGCGCGATGTCTATTCTGCTGTCAAAGACGAAAGTCATTGACAGCGCGATCGCCGTGATCCTTGCCCTGCTGGGGCGCGTGACCGGCGGTGCGGGCTACGTTTCCGTCGTAGCGAGCGCCTTTATGGGGGCGCTGTCCGGCTCCGGGCCGGGTAACGTTATGGCAACCGGCTCCATCACCATCCCGGCGATGAAGAAGTCCGGTTTTCCCGCGGAGCTCGCCGCAAACATAGAGTCCAACGCTTCGTATCTCGGCAACATGATTCCGCCGTCCGGCAACATTACGGCGGCTCTCGGTGCGCTGACCGGCATGGCGGCTTATGGCGAGGGATTCATCTCACAGGCGGAATTCTGGATCGTTCTATGGGGCTGCTCGCTGTGGTTCGTTCTGCAGCGTCTGCTGATGGTATTTGCTTTCTGCAAATACTACAAGGTTGTGCCGATGGCAAAAGAGGATTTGCCCAATTTGAAGGAGACCTTCAAAAAAGGCTGGCAGGGCTTACTGCTGCCGGTTATCATCCTGCTGCCCTTTGTGCTGGACTATTTCTTCAAATCTACATTCTTTACCGACCGGCTCGGCAAGGATGGCGCCAAGTACATGTCCAGCTCTCTGTTGATCTTCATCGGCGGCCTCGCTTCGATCTATGCGGTGATCATCGCCAGGGACAAAAAGCAGGTCACGCCGCATGCGCTTGCAAAAATGTTTGGCGACGGGATCAAAACCATCGCTCCGGCCATCGGCGTGTGCGTGATCGGTTATATGATCGGCGCGATGTTTACCGATCTGAAGGTAACGGACGAGATGCTGGTGTTCATGGAAGGCATGAACATGGGCCGTTTTGGTCTGGTCGTGTTTATCTGTTTCATCACCTGCCTGCTCGGCATGGTTATTCCCGGAAGCTCTCTGGTTGTCATCTTTGGCCCGGTGTTTATCACTATTCTCGCCTCCAAGGGCGTCAATCCGGTGCTGGCTGCTGCAATGCTGCCCTGCATTTGCGGCGTTATGTGCGGGATTACCCCGCCGCTTGGCCTCGGCATGTATGCCGGTATGAGTCTGGCGGGCTCGGAGTTTGGCAAGACGTTCAAAAACAACCTTTGGTGGGTGGTAGCGCAGTTTGTCATGGAGGTCATTGTTCTGATGGGCTGGCTGCCGATCCTCGGACTGTAAGGAGGGGGATACGATGAAGGAAACCTGCAAGAAAATTTCCGAAGTATGCAAGATCATTTTCGGTTATGGCATTATGATCGTGCTCTTTGCCGGCGGCCTGACCTTCTTCGGCTATCTGCTGGCGCTGCTGATCGGCGGTGAAAAGGCGACGGCGATCTGCACCTGGATCTATAAGTCGTTCATTCCCGTCATCATCTATGCTTCGACGGTGCTGATCCTGTTTGGCCTTGCTACCATGTATTTGGCCGGAGAGAAAGCGCTGACGCCCGGTATAAAAAACAGCAAAGACGAGGGCGAAAAATAAGCGTATTCCGTAAAAACGCAAAGAAAAGAACGGTGTGTTAGCTTTTTGTCTGGACAAACCGTTCTTTTTTTGTTATACTATATAGGTAATGAGTTATCGAAATTATAAGCTATATTGCGAGGCAAATGACAAAAACTATATTTGCCATTTTTGCCAATCAAGCAGAGGAGGACAAGGGTGAATCAGTCCAGAGAATTCTTGCGCGCTGTGGACAGCGTGTGGACAGCGCCGGTGCCGGAAGCGGTGATGGCAAGAGCCAGACGGAGTCTGCTGGATTATCTGGCGGTGACCTGTGCGGGGGCTGCGTTTCAGCAGGAAAAGCTGGTGCGCTATTTTGAATTCGCGCAGCCGGAGAACGGCGCCTTTCGCGCGATCGGTACAGGCAGATCGCTGGTGCTGAAGGAGGCCGTGTTTTTGAACGGGCTGAATGCGCACGCGCTGGATTTTGACGACGGAACCAATTCTGGTATTATCCATCTGGGTTCGCCGATTTTCAGCCTGCTCATCCCGCTCTGTCAGAGATATGGCCTCGGCGTGGACGAGCTTTTAAAGGCGGCGGTCGTGGGCTACGAGGCCTCCTATACGATGGCGGTTTCCATCCAGCCGGGGCATAAGGCGATGGGCTATCACGCGACCGGCACCTGCGGAACCCTGGGGGCGACGCTTGCTGCGAGCTATCTGCTTGGCTTCAGCGAGGAAGAGCGCTTCCAAGCCTTCGCCAGCGCCAGCGTGGCTGCCTCCGGCATGCTGAAGGTGCTCGATGACGGCAGTGAGCTGAAGCCCTACAATGTGGCAAAAGCGGCGCTGCTTGCGCTGACGGCGTTGCAGCTCGGAAAATCCGGCTTTCAGGGACATGCCGACCCTCTGGGCGGACGCGGTTTTCTGAAGATGATGACCGGGAGAGAGGACATTGTACTCAAACCCGTTTTGCTGGATGGAAGCTATGCGATCATGAAGTCCTACACCAAGCCCTATGCCTCCTGCCGATACACGCATCCCGCTGTTGAGGCGGCGATCCATCTGCGCGAGCGTGTAAAAAGCGCGGAGGTAGAGGAGATCGTGGTCGAAACCTACGATCTGGCGGTCAGCGGCCATGAGCACACGGAGATCCCCGGCAGCTACAGCGCAAAAATGAGCATTCCATACGCCACGGCGGCGGGGCTTCTCTATGGAAAGGCCGGATTGCAGGAGTTTTCTGAACAGGCGGTCAAGGACCCGGAGATTCTCGCGCTGACCAAAAAGGTCAAGGTTCTGGCCGACGAGGCGCTGAGCGCGGTCTTCCCCGGCGTTCAGGCAGCGGTTGTGACGATCTATACCAAGGACGGAAGCTATACTCATCGCGTGGATTTCCCCAAAGGAGAGCCGGAAAACCCGCTGAGGGATGAGGAATTCAAGAGCCGCTATGACGATCTGATGGTCTATGGCGGCGTAGATCCGACGATTGCAAACGCTGTTTTTGCTGCGGTATATTGCGCAGACACGGCGGTTGAGACCTTGGTGGAAAAGCTTTAAGGAGATACGAATATGAAAGACGTCAAATTGATTCTCGGCACAATGACCTTTGGGGAGTCTGTTTTCTCTCCGGATGTGGAAGCCTTTATCAATACCTTTCTGGACGCGGGCTATGACGAGTTGGACACGGCCTACGTCTACAACGAGGGCAACTGTGAGCGCCTGCTGGGCGAGGTGCTGCCGAAGCTGAACCGCCCCTTTACGATCGCCACGAAGGTCAATCCGCGCATTACCGGACGCCTGGACGCCGAGGCGGCCTATCAGCAGGTGAATGAGAGCCTGGCGCGCATGCGCCTCCATGCGGTGGATACGATGTTTCTCCATTTTCCCGACCCGGCGACGCCGGTGGAGGGGGTGCTGGGGGCAATGGCAGATCTGCACGATCAGGGCAAATTCCGTGAGCTCGGATTGAGCAATTTTCCGGCCTGGATGGTCGCTGACGTCTGGCATATCTGCGATAAGCACGGCTGGGTGAGGCCGACGGTGTACGAGGGCGTCTACAACCCGCTGACGCGGCGTGCCGAGGCAGAACTCAACGCCTGCCTGAATGCTTTCGGTCTTCGTTTTTATGCGTTTAATCCCATGTGCGGCGGTCTGCTGACCGGGCGTTACGGCAAGTTTGAGGATGCGCCGACCGACGGACGCTTCACGCACCGGCCGAACTATCAGGGACGCTACTGGAAAAAGAGCTTCTTTGACGCGGTGGAGCTGATCAAAACCGCTGCGGAAAAGCAGGGGATCACGAGCATTGAGGCGACCTATCGCTATC
Organism: Oscillospiraceae bacterium; assembly: GCA_017518225.1. Classification (GTDB taxonomy): domain Bacteria; phylum Bacillota; class Clostridia; order Oscillospirales; family Oscillospiraceae; genus Limivicinus. Next base: position 33,896 of record JAFWVV010000056.1, read on the forward strand.
TGGCCTATCACTCCATGCTCAAGGGCGAGCGCGGCGACGCGATTTTGGTCGGTGCATCGAAGCTCCAGCATCTCAAGCAGAATATGGACACGCTCAAGGCCGGACCGCTTCCGGCGGAGCTTGTTGATGTGTTTGAGCAGGCTTGGAAAATGACACGCGGCGACAGCCCCGAATACTTTACACTATACACGGGCAAGGGCTCGGTAGGAGGAGAACAGAAATAATGCTGGATCAAAAAAAGGTATTTCAAGTGCTGGCGGATTTTGGCGTAAGCTTTTTTACGGGCGTGCCGGACAGCTATCTGAACGGCTTTTGCAATTACGCGCTGGCTAACTGCGGCGAGCGCAACATCATCGCTGCCAACGAGGGTAACGCCGTCGGCATTGCGGCCGGACATTATTTTGCCAGCAGGGAAATCCCGCTGGTCTACATGCAAAACAGCGGCGAGGGCAACGCCATCAACCCGCTGGCGAGCCTCGTGGACGAGGCGGTATACGCCGTGCCAATGCTTTTGCTGATCGGCTGGCGCGGTCAGGGCGGCTCGGAGCCGAATCATCCGCAGCATAAGCTGCAGGGGGAAATTACGGCCTCGCTCCTTGATATCATGCACATTCCGTACACGGTGCTGTCGGATTCGGACGAGGATTTTGCCGCAACGGTGGAGAAAGCCGTCCGCTACTGCCGCGAGACGCGACAGCCCTATGGGCTGATTGCTCCGAAGGGGGTTATGGCCGATCCGGACAAGCCCAACAATGTGGACGACGCCTATCCGATGAGCCGGGAAGAGGCGATCGAGGTCATTCTCGACCACATGCCGGAGAATACCGTCTACAGCGCGACGACAGGGCGCGCGACCCGCGAGCTTTTCTTCCTGCGCGAAAAACGCGGAGAGACCAAGGCGAGGGATTTCTTGAATGTCGGCTCGATGGGACATGCCAGTTCCGTGGCGCTTGGCGTCGCGTTGGAAAAACCGGATCGCTGCGTGGTTGCGCTCGACGGCGACTGTGCGGCGATGATGCACCTGGGTGCGATGACAATGGTCTCCAAGCTTTCGGCGCCGAACTTTCTGCATGTCGTGCTCAATAACGGCGCGCACGAGTCCGTCGGCGGACAGCCTTCAGCGGGTCACCGTGTGGACTTTACCAAAATCGCCGAGGCCTGCGGCTATGCGACCGTCGGTAAGGCGGTGGAGACGGAAGAAGAGCTGATTGCGGCGCTGGAAAAGCTGTGCGGCAGTGGGAAAGCGGGATTCATTGACTGCCGGATCCACAAGGGACTGACGCGAAAACTGCCGCCGATCATCTTTGATCACCGCGAGGCGATCGACGCCTTGATCGAGGATCTGAACGGCTGAGCCCGTATGGTAAATAAGTAAGAAAAAGACCTTGAATATAGTGCCGGCATAGCCGGAGAAAGGAAACGAGAGTATGAACAGCATGGACAAGACCAGAGAATTTTTGAAATCTATCGGCCAGCCCGGCGGCGACGCCTATGATCTGCCGACTTCGACCAAGCGCTTTGCCGACGGCGGACAGTTCCGCTTTGAGGTTCCCGGCATTCAGGGGCCGAAGGTGATGCAGGCGCTGCTGGAGGCCGTGGAGAGCTATGGGCTGTATCTGCACCGTGTGACCCAGACCCAGGGCATCATGCGTATGGCGGACGAGGACATCGTCAAGATGGTGGAGCTTGCCCACAAATATGAGACGGATCTGATCCTTGCGATCGGCCCGCGCGCGACGACCGATACCTCCGCCTCCGTGCACACCGAAGAGGGCGTTCGCATGGGCTACCGCCTGCGCGGTCAGGAGCAGATCGTCCGCGCGATCGAGGACGTGAAGCGCGCTGCGCGTCTGGGCTGCCGGGGCTTTCTTGTCTACGACGAGGGCTGTTTGTGGGTACTCAATGAGATGCGCAAGGCCGGCGAGATCCCGGCGGACTGCCACTTCAAGGTCTCTGCGCACGCCGGACACGGTAACCCCTGCTCGGCCAAGGTGCTCGAGACCCTCGGCGCAGACTCCATCAATCCCATCCGAGACATTCAACTGCAAATGCTGGCCGCGATGCGCCAGGCGGTTGATTGCCCGCTCGATATCCACACCGAGAACCCGAAGTCCACAGGCGGCTTTATCCGCCACTATGAAGTTCCGGAGATGGTTCGCGTGGCTGCGCCCATCTACCTGAAGACCGGCGGCTCCGTCGCTGCTACCCATTCCTGGGACAGCACGGTGGAGGATGCCAAGAAGAGAGCCAAGCAGTGCTCGCTCGTCAAGCGCATGCTCGACGAATACTATCCCGAAGCCGTCTGGTCGCCGAAGGGCAGCCTGACACAGGAGACGATCTGATCATTTACCCCATGACGCGGCATCCCCGGGCGTATGGAACGCCCGGGGATGCGCACGGGCAAAGCGGAGCTTTGCCTGAAACAGAAAGGAAATCAACATGAGACATCACATGTACAATCCGGACTTCAAGTTTGTCGTGGAGCCGGAGCATTTTGATAAATATACGGAGCGGGAGCTTTTGCAGTATTGCCTCGGCGCGACCATGTATATGCCGGGCTATAAAGACTTCACGCCGAAGCTGCTCGCGCACGCTATGCCTGCGTTGACGACGATGGTATTGTGCTTTGAGGACGCCTGCCCCGAGGAGAAGGTCCCCGAGGCGATGGAGAACGTCCATCATATGCTCACTGCGGTCACAGAGGCGGTGGACAAGGGCAGCCTCGATCCGGATCACGTGCCGCTGATCTTCGTGCGTATCCGCAATCTGGATCAGTTTAAGGCTTTTGGTGAGCAACTGACCAAACAGGAAGTGCGTTCTCTGTGCGGCGTGAATTTCCCCAAGTTCAATGCGGAAAACGGCTACGAGTATTTTGCCTATCTCAAGGACTTGAACGAGCGTTTTGGCGAGATCATATACGGTATGCCGATCATTGAGGATCCCGAGGTCGCCTACAAGGAGACGCGGATGCAGGAACTGCTTGGCATCAAGAAGATTCTCGACAAGTACCACGATCTTGTGCTGCAAGTGCGTGTCGGCGGTACAGACTTCAGCTCCGTCTTCGGTGTGCGCCGCGGCGTTGATTACAGCTTGTACGACATTATGACCGTGCGTGAGTGTCTGTCAGACATCATCAATGTCTGTGGACGCAACAACGACTACGTGATCGCTGGGCCGGTGTGGGAGTACTTCCGTGCGCCCAAGGAGATGATGTTTGAGGAGCTGCCGCACCACGGCATCGAGGACTATCTGCTGCGCCGCCAGCCGCTGGTCAACAACGAGATCGACGGGCTTTTGCGCGAGGTGATTCAGGACAAGGCCAACGGCTTTGTTGGCCGCACCGTGATCCATCCCACGCACGTCAGGTTTGTCAACGCCCTGATGGCGGTCACCCGTGAGGAGTACGATGACGCCTGCCAGATTCTTGGTACCGGCGGCGGCGTGATCAAGAGCGCGGTAGGCAATAAGATGAACGAGATCAAGCCCCATACCAACTGGGCGAGGAAAATTTACAACCGTGCGAGAGCCTATGGCGTTATCAAAAACGAGAGCGGCTACGTCAAGCTCTTTGCGGTCAACGAATGAAATAGTCAGCCCTGCCGTGCGGTATTTGCGCCACAGGGACTTGAGGTGAAGATATGATTGAATTACAAACGCCGATCAGCGAACAGGCGGCCGCCGCGCTGCAGGTGGGCGACACGGTGGAGATCAGCGGCTATATTCTCTGCGGCCGTGACGCCGTGCTGCCAAAGCTGCTGCAGATGATCGAAGAGGGGAGCGCGGATCAACTGGGAATCGACCTGCGCGGGCAGGTGATTTTCCACACGGCGGTCAGCCCGGCGGGCGTCGGGCCGACCTCCTCCAACAAGCTTGAGATCGAAAGCAGCATTGAGCCCTTGAGCCGGGCGGGCATCAAGCTTCATCTGGGAAAGGGACAGCTGCACCGCGAGACGATCGAGGCGCTGGATCGGTATAACGCGGTCTATGCGGTCATCCCTCCGGTGACGGCGCTGCTTGGCAGCAAGACGACGGAGCAGCGTGTGCTGGCCTTTCCGGAGCTGGGCATGGAGGCGCTGCATCTGATCAAAGTGGAGCGCTATCCTGCCATCATCGGTGCGGCGCACGGGAGGAGCATTTATGACAAATGATATCGCAGCTCTTGTAAGAGACTGTCTTGTGGAGGCCGGCTCGACCTTCCGCGAGGATAAAAAAGCAGCCTACCGTCGCGCAATCGACAAGGAAGAGCAGGCACACGCCAAATGGGTGCTGCAGACGGTGCTGGAAAACGCGGAGGCGGCGGAGAAAAACCGCAGCCCGCTTTGTGACGACACGGGTATCCCGCATCTCGTGCTGGAACTCGGGCCGGACTGCGCGATCAGCGGACGGATGCTCGACGATATCCGCGAGGGCGTACGGCAGGGGCTTTGTCAGCTTCCCGGGCGTCCCATGGGGATCATGGGCGACGACAGCCATCGCATCGACCAGAGCGGCGGCTTGAACCCCGACAGCGCCGGTGTGGAGAGTGCGCCGATTTTGCTGCGCCGCTGTGAAGAGAACGTGATCCGCCTGCATATTCTGATGTTTGGCGGCGGCCCGGCGATCCGAGGAAAAACCTATCGCATCTTCCACAGGCACAGCACTCAGGTCGTGCTGGACGAGATCGTCAACTGGGCGCAGGAGAGTGTCGCACAGCTCGGGTGTTCACCGTGTACGCTGGCTATCGGCGTCGGACGCAGCCACTTTGAGGCGGCGGCTATGATGCTGCAGGCTCAGGTAGACGGCAGCTACGATCATCAGAGTGAGATGGAGGCGGAGATTACGCGCCGCGTCAATGAGGCGCGGATCGGGCCGCTCGGCCTTGGCGGCAGCACCTCGGTGCTGGCGACCTTTATGAAGGTTGGGCCGCAGAGGGCCAGCGGTGTGCGTATTGTTTGCCTGCGTCCGACCTGCTGCTTTGAGCCGCGCATTGCTACGGTGCAACTACAGTAATCCGGCTTGCAGAAGCGAAACCTAAGGCTGTGTCAACAGATGCAGCCTTAGGTTATTATGAGGAAAAAACCGCCGGCCAAGGCGGTAATCGAAAAAACTTGCCAATGACAGTCACTTTTGATATAATGGCTCAAAATGATCTGCATTAGGAAGGTGTAATTATGAACAACAATGAAAGAGAGATTCGCCTGAGTGATCTTGGCGCGATGATCTTAAAGAGCTTCACGGCAATTATTGCTTTGACGCTTGTTTTTGCGCTGCTTGGCGGCCTTTACGGCGCTTATCGTGAAATCCGCAGAGAAAAAAGAATTACAGTATCAATTGCGGATGTAAAAAAAGCGGAGGATGAATTTGCCGCAATACAAAAAAAGCTGAGTGATGCGCAAAAAGCTTTGAGAAAACGCACGGTGATTGAGATTCCGGATGCAGAGAGAAACATCGAAAACGCCGAGCTTCTGGTGCAGCGCCGGCAGGAGTATATTGACAACAGCCTCTATCAGGCGATGAACCCCTTAAACCACGCGGTTTCCCGTATGACTATATATGTGAAAACGGATGTGGAAATCAATCCAAATACGCCGTGGCTGGGCAGTGATCCACAGTCGAGTATTGCGATCGCGTTTACCAGAGCCTATGACAATGATACGGCAATATTGGATCGGATTTGCGAGATCATGAACACGACCGCAGACGTTCGATACGTTAAAGAATTGATTTCCGTCACTGCCGTATCGGATCAATTTGTAGAAATTGTGGTATATTATGATGACGTTGCGATTGCGGAAAAGGTACTTGACTTCCTTTATCAGGAACTGTCCAAGCGCATGAAGGAAAACATCGGCGATTTTTCCGCAAACATTATCAGCCAGTTTACCGGCAATGAGGTCGACTGGAAGATGAGCGATAAGCAGAACGACAATCAGGACAATCTGTTGAGCGCGCAGCGTGCGCTTGAGGAAGCCAATGTCACGTTAAAGACGCTGCAAGACGGCATTGCAGACATTGAAACGCTCATTGAAGAATCCACAGAGCAGGCGGAAACAAAGGCAGAGGAACTGGAGGAGCTTCGGCAAGCGCTGGTGGGCGGTTCCATCAACGCCCGAAAGGTTTTGAGAAAGACGGTGATTTTCCTCGTGCTTGGCGCAGTGCTCGGCCTTTGCGGAGCCTCGTTTCTGACGGTATTCCGGCGCCTATTCGGCGGCAAGCTTCAAAATCAAAACGATATTCTCGTCCGCTATGATTTTTCTGTACTTGGTGTGCTGCCGGGGCAGAAAAGACGCCCTCTCGCAAAAACGATTTATGCCATGGAGGGCGAGATGGACACCGATTATGCGTCGGCTATGCAAACAACGGTGCAGAGTGTGAAGGCGATCGCCGGGGAAGAGAGCGTTGGCTTGATTTCGACACGGGGATGCGAGCCCTTGGAGGAAATCAGCAGCATTGGCGGAAAACAATTTGTTGCCTGCGGTAATATTTTGGATGACGCCAAGGCCGTCAAGGCAGTGGAAGACTGCGACAAGGTGCTGCTGGTGGAAAAGAAGGAATGCTCGTACCTCAGCCAGATTGACGCGGAGGTTTTGCGGGCGCGGGCTCTGGGTAAGACGATCCTCGGCATGGTGATTGCGGATGTGTATCCGAACAGCATGCGAAAAAACAAGAAAAAATAAGATAGGTCATACCGCCATTAAATTAGAGTAACAGCAAGGAGAGCGCTCCCGAGGAACGCTCTCCTTGCTGTATCAATAAGGAAAACGGTATTATTTGGCGATCAGCGCGGATCACGGCAGACAAAACAGTGCCAATCCTCAGCACAGGTGTGGGAGAGAATCTGCAAGCCGTTTTTTTTCAGAACGGCATGCAGTTCGTCCTGACGTCCTTCAATGATGCCGGAGCAAATAAAAATGCCGCCGGGCGCCATGTGCGTGCGCACAATGGCGGAGAGGGGGAGGATGACGTCGGCCACGATGTTGGCGAGCACAAGTTCATAGCCCTCTCCCAGCGTGCGGCGCAGACCGTGATCCTGCAAGACGTCGCCGGCATAGACCCGGAAACGATCCGGCCCGATGCCGTTGAGCGCGGCGTTGGCGGCGGCGACCTCCGGCGCTTTGGGGTCGATGTCACAGCCGACGCAGTAGTCGCAGCCGAGCAGCAGCGCGCCGATGCCGAGAATGCCGCTGCCGCAGCCGAGATCGAGCACCCGCTTGCCGGGTGCGGCATAAGCCTCCAGCGCAGCCAGACACAGTCGCGTGGTGGCATGACTGCCGGTACCGAAAATCAGGCCGGGATCAAGACGCAGGGGGATACGGCCGTTTTCCGGCGTCTCCAGCCACTCCGGCACGACGACCAGGCGCTCGCCGACCTCGATCGGCTGGTAATAATCACGCCAGTTGTTTTCCCAGTCGCTGTCGGCAATGAACGCAGTCTGAATCGCCGGATAGGCCGCCTGTATCCGCGCCAGGATGGCGCGCCCCTCCTCGTCGTCCGCCAGATAACATTTGATCCGGCTCAGACCTGCATAGTGCGCCTCCAGCTCCTCGTCTACATAGTCCCAGTATTGACGATTGTTTTCCAGAAAATCATGGAAATCTTCCTCATTTTCTATGACAAAGCCTTCGGCGCCGAGCGCGGCCAAGGCTTCACATCGTATGTCAATTTCCTCAGGGGGGAGATCTAATCTTACTTCAATCCAGCGCATACGCGACTCCTTTCTTTGCTTCATGCATATACCGTAAACCCGCGCTGCGTAACTGCAGCGCGGGCAGGAATAATCATCAGTCAGTTTTCCGTGTCTCCCAGCCAGGCAGCGAGTTTATCTTCGGCAATACCGCAGCCCTTGGACAGAAAAACAACTGCCTCGTTGAAGCTCATGGCGCGCAGACGCTCAAAGTTGCTGATCTTCGGCTCCTGGATGTTCTCGCCCAGATTACGGCCTTCCATATAACCGCATTCATAACACATCATTACGTCATATTTGCGATGGCTGTCCAGCTCCATTTTGGCGCCGCAGCGGGGACATTGCATATCCGATCCCTCCTCGTTTTTACTCGGGCAAGCCCAAAGCACCCTTACTATATCACTCTGTTATTTTTTTTACAAGCTTTTTTCCAAGTTTTCCGTCTCCTCTTTGGTTAAACGCAAATCGACGGCAGGGAAAAGCTTGTAAATTGAATGATTATGTGTTAACATATATAATGAGGTGATAGCGGTGTATATCTCCGCATTGTTTCAAAACAGCGCCTGCATGGTGTGCATCAAGCCTGCGGGGGTCAACGCGCAGAGCATTGGTATGCCCGAACGATTGGAGCAGCAGTATGGCGGCGCGTTTTTTTGCGTCCATCGCTTGGATCAGGCGGTGGGCGGCGTGATGGTCTATGCGCGCAGCCGCGAGGCGGCGGCGATGTTGTCAAAACAGATCGCCGGGCAAAAGCTGGAAAAGGAATATCTGGCGGTTGTGGAAGGCTGTCCGCAGGAGCGCACGGGTCTTTTGCGCGATCTTTTATATCATGACGCTGTACGCAACAAGAGCTATGTTGTCAAGCGCAAGAGAAAGGGCGTGCGCGAGGCCTCGCTTTCCTACGAGCTGCTGGAAGCCACGGAGACAGAGGCGGGAATGTTAAGCCTTGTTCGGGTGTGCTTGCATACGGGGCGCAGCCATCAGATCCGCGTACAGTTTGCCTCGCGTGGCCTGCCGCTCGTCGGCGACCGTCGCTACGGCAGCCGGACGGACGCTGCGATCTCACTTTGGTCAGCGGCGCTGGGCTTTGACGAGCCGGAGAGCGGACGGCATATGTGCTTGGAGGCGCCGCCGCCGGAGCAATGGCCATGGTCTTGCTTTTCGCGTTTGAAGGAACAGGGAGGAATGAGGATTTGAATATAACGAATGTTATCAGCCTGCTGGGCGGCGTGGCGCTGTTTTTGTTCGGCATGTCGCTGATGGGCGAGGGGCTGAAGCGTGTGGCCGGAAACCGGATGGAGCTCGTGCTTTACCGCTTGAGCAGTACGCCGGTACGCGCGGTGCTGCTCGGTGCGGGTGTGACGGCGATCATTCAGTCGTCCTCCGCTACCTCTGCGATGGTTGTAGGCTTTGTCAACTCCGGCATGATGAAGCTGATACAGGCGATCGCCGTGATCGAGGGCGCCTTGATCGGCACCAGCGTAACCGGCTGGATCATCTGTCTGTCAAGCATCCAGGGCGCGGGCTGGGTTTCTCTGTTGTCCACCTCGACGCTCTCGGCGATGGTGGCGGTCGCGGGCATCATTCTGCGCATGTTTTCGGACAAGCAAAGCCGCCGTCACGCAGGGGATATCCTGCTGGGCTTTGCAGTGCTGATGTTTGGGATGCAGACGATGAGCGGCTCGGTTGAGCCGCTGCGGGAGAGCCCGGTGTTTATCGAACTGATGACAAGCTTTTCCCATCCCTTGGTCGGCATTTTTGCAGGCGCTGCCTTTACGGCGATTTTGCAAAGCGCCTCTGCTGCTGTCGGTATTCTGCAGGCCTTGAGTATGACGGGCGCGATCGAGTTGGCGGTGGCCTGGCCGCTGCTGCTGGGTATCGCGATCGGCTCTTCGGTTCCGGTGCTGCTGTCGGCCCTGGGAGCGAGAACGACGGCCCGCCGCGCCGCCTGGCTGTATTTGATTGTGCAGGGTGTTGCCGTCATTGTATTCGGTGCTATCTACTATGCGATTGTCGGCGCCTTTGATTTGAAAATCGGCAGCATTGTGATGAACCCGGTCTCCATTGCCGCGATCAATACGGGTTTTCGTGTGCTGAGCATTGCGCTGCTGCTGCCCTTTAACCGCTGGATGATCGCGTTGGCCGAGCGTTTGATCCGTCCCAGCGAGGCGGAGTCCGAGGCAAATGCATCCATTGACCGGCTGGATGAGCGCTTTCTCGCACACCCGCCGCTGGCAGTGGAGCAAAGCCGCCTGACGATGAACGATATGCTCAAGGCCGCGAGAAAGAACTTTATGGCCGCGCTGGAGTTGCTGGAGCATTTTAGTGACGAGGCTTATCGCAAGATTGAAGAGACTGAGCAGCGGGTGGATATGTTTGAGGATAAGATCGGCAGCTATCTCGTGCGGCTGAACACGCAGGAACTGGATCCGAGGCTCAACGCCGAGGCTTCCAAAATTTTGCACACGCTCAGTGACTTTGAGAGAATCAGCGACCATGCGATCAATTTGGCAGACGTTGCCCGCGAATTGGACGAGAAAAAGTTTCATTTTTCCGAGACCGGACGGAAAGAACTGCAGGTTTTACTGGCGGCGGTTCGGAAGATTATGGAGTTGTCCTTCGATGCATTCCGGGATAACGACGTGGACAAGGCCTATCGGGTCGAACCCCTGGAGGAGCGCATCGACGAGCTGTGCGACGAGCTGAAGCTGCATCATGTGGAGCGCCTGCAGCGCGGCGCCTGCTCCATCAATCAAAGCTTTGCCTACAACGACCTGCTGACGAATCTCGAGCGTGTGGCCGACCACTGCTCCAACGTCGCAATTGCGGTGATCGAGCTGCAGGAGTCCGCGTATGATGCTCATGATTATGTAAACCGCCTGCGTCAACTGCGCGCGCATCACTTTGACAACTATTACGAGGAATACTGCAATCGTTTTCAGCTGGAATGAAAAAGACAAGGAGGTCGGGGAACATTTTGCCCCCGACCTCGTCATATAGACAGAACCAATAGAAAGGTGGGTCCATCAATGATGAAAAAAAGAATGATTAGCTTGCTTCTCGCGGCGGCTTTTTGTCTGTCGCTGGCCGCCTGTGCCAGAGCGCCGGAGCAGGGCAGGCCTGAAAACAGCAACGGCGGCGAGCGTGTGCCGACACAGACGCAGCCTGCCGCACCGAGCTCGACCGACACATCGTCAGCGACGAATCCGTCAACGGCTGTGCCGACGGAGAAACCGGTCAATACGAGTGGGAATGATATTCCCCGCTCGGGAGTGGGCGCTTTTACGGAAAAGTGCCTCTCCGAGCTTTTGGGAGATCTCAAGGGAGAAAACGGCGTTTGTTCGCCGCTGAATATCTATATGGCGCTGGGGATGCTCTGTGAGCTGACAGATGGCGAAAGCCGTAATCAGCTTCTGGAGCTGCTCGCTTGCAGCGATATGGACGAGCTGCGAGAAGAACTCCGTGTGCTCTGGGCGAGCGCCAACAGCGATACGGATGATCTGACTCTGCTGCAGGCTGCATCGCTGTGGCTGAGCGACGAGATCGCTTATAACGAGGAAACGCTGCGGCGTCTGGCGGAGACCTATGGCGCCGAGAGCTTCAGCGGTCAGATGGGCAGCGCGGACTTTAACCGGCAGCTGCGTGACTGGGTTGACGAGCAAACCAGGCATCTGCTGGAGAATGAGAGCAAGGAACTCGAACTGATTCCACAGACGGTGATGGGACTTGTAACGACGCTGTATTTATACGCAAAATGGTCAAATCCGTTTGAAGAATCGTTCACAAAGGAGCAGGTCTTTTATGCCGAACAGGGAGAGCAGACGGCGCCCTTTATGCATCAGACCTCCAGCATGGCCTACTACGAGGGAGAGAGATTTCGCGCAGTGCGTCTGCCGATGGAGGGCGGCGTTGGCATGTGGATTCTGCTGCCGGACGAGGACAGCTCCCTGCAGGAATTGATTGAGCGGGGCGGCGCAGCGGCGCTGCTGTGCGATACACAGACGCAGGAGACTCTGGAACAGACCCGGATTAAACTCTCGCTGCCGAAGTTTGACGTGGAGAACGGTGCGGATTTGATTGATCATCTGCAGCGGCTCGGCGTGAGCGATATTTTTGCTCCTGATACAGCGGACTTCTCGCCGCTGTCGGAGGAGCAGGCCTATGTCTCGGAAATTCTGCATGCTGCGAGAGTAAAGGTTGACGAATACGGCTGCGAGGCGGCCGCCTTTACCGCGATTCTCATGAAGTCGGCGGCGACACTAAAGGAGCCGGTCGAATTCGTTTGTGACAGGCCCTTCCTGTTTGCCGTCACCATGGACGGCGGGCCGATCCTCTTTGCAGGGGCTGTCAACAGCATGGAATAAGCCGTAAAACATCCCAAAAAAACAGACGCCCTTGTTCAGAGAGAGCTCCGAACAAGGGCGTCGTTGCATGTTGTCTTTTATCTAAAAACTATTAAGGCAACACCGATGAGAAGAAATGAAAAAGCTTATGATAAAACCCCGGAGGGAGAGCAGGAGAGCGAAACAGACAGCGTTTTTGAATGCAAGGAGCCTTGCTTGAATTTACAGCTTGCCGTCGCGGTGCTTCCGCTGCAGCCGGCGCTGCCGGAAACAAACTTCCAAGCCGAGTCTGTGATCGAATAGCTGTATTTTGCGTTTGTGGCGGTCGCTGAAGAGCCGTTATAGCTGAACGTGCCTGTAACCGTTGCCGATAAAACAGCTTGTCCGTTGGCATTATAGTATGCATTCGTTTTTGAAGCGGTTTTTGTCGCTCGGGCGCCGCCTTCTGAAAAACCGATTTTCAAACTCTCTCGTAATTCTGTGATCGTTGTGATGCAATAGCTGCCGTCCTCAAAAACGGTTTTGGCAGAATGGATGATTGTCTGATCCGTATTTGCAGCCAAGGTGGTTGATGAAAAGAAAGCTGTAATCAATAGCACGCAAATAAGGAAAGACACTATTTTTTTCACACTAACCCTCCTTATAACAATACAAATCCAAAGGATTTATTCTTCTATAACGCTGATATCTTCGATGTTTTCGATTACATAGATGGGGGCATGTACCGACAAATACCGCATATATGCAGCAACGAGCAGCGCCAAAATGAGCGCAATCATACCGGCAATATAATAAGGGCGAGCCATTTTTCGTTTGCTTTCTCTCGCAATTTCTGCCGGGTCAACGGCCTCCATCAAAGACTGGGCAAGCTCTTCCGGTTTGCCAAACTGCAGCACGAGCTGTTCGTAATTCATATCTCCGAGATCACTCTCGGCCAGTTCTTCCCGAAAACCGTCCAGCAGCCGCTTTCGTGTTCCCTTGCGGCAGCACAGCTTTCGGTTGACGTCGCGCAAGTATTTCCGCACAGCCTTATTATTCATGGCTTTCAGCACCACCTTCCACAAGCGACAGGAATATGTCAGACAGCTCTTGATACTCCGCGCATGTCCGTGTCAAATACGCCCGCCCGGCAGGCGTGATTTGGTAATAGCTTCTGGCGCGCCCGTCAACGACCTCCGTCCTTGCAATCTCAACAAAGCCCTGCTCCTGCAGACGATACAAAATCGTATACAAAACAGAAACCGTATATTTCCCTCGGCTTCGGGTTTTCATCTGGGAGGAAATCTCATAGCCGTACATGGGCTTCTCCCGAAGAATCGCAAGGACAACCAGCGGGCTGGTTGCCCGCTTAAAGTAAGAACTGAAGGAATGGCTGGAATCTTCCACGAACGATCACCCCTTTGTACGCCAAAATATTTACAAGCAAGTCGAGTATACCACAATATCAATAAAATGTCTACATGATTGATTGACATATATAGTGGATTTGTGATAATATGACAAATGCAGAGATACGGTGGGCGCAGAAAAAGCGCCGCATCAAAAAGCCGGCGGATCGCCGGCCATTCAGGAGAGGCTGCTGCTTGAGGGTAAATCAATGAAGATCAATAAGATAAAATGCTTTGTTGTAGTATTTATCGCCGCTTTTATTTTGCTTTGCTTTACATCTTGCGTTCTGACGAAATCTAACCATGATGACAATACGCTCGTCGTGGTAGGGACGGAGACTTAGTGCGATTATAAAAAAGCAAACGTGGCAACAGAGCCACGCTTGACAAACACAGTAAAATGGGGGTGGGTCCAATGGGCTAAGACAATGCGGGGACGTGAGCTGCGCAAATGAACAGAAAAGATCTCAAAAAAGTTTTCTCTTTTTGTGTCCCCGTTTATGCTTCTCGTACGTTATATAGGTAGAGGAACAAACATATAAGCCAGCAGATATCAAACAAAGCTTTTCCCGCCATCAAGTTTTCACACGAGTATAAAAATCTATGGTTGCTATCATCCGGCAAGGCGCCTGCCGGGTGTTGCAATAATTAAAGAAGAAAGGACAAGAAAGAAATGAAGAAAAGACTTATTTCCGCACTTTTGGTTTTGGTCATCGCGATCTGCATGTTCCCCGTATCTGCGTTTGCCATCAACCCTAACACTCCACCTTCCGGCTTGGGAAGCAATGAAAC
>JAFWVV010000008.1 GCA_017518225.1 Oscillospiraceae bacterium
CATCCGCATGGATGGCGCGTTTTTCTGTGTTTGGGAATTTGTGAAGGTGGATTCGAAAGGCGGCTCTTGGCGACAGTCCGGTGGACTGTCGCAACCGCCGTGGCTTTTCCGCAGAAAAGCGAATCCACCTTCCCCCACCAGCTCCCGAAATCAGCAAAAACGCATGATTTCGGGACTTTTTTTGCTCATTTTTGCCTCTGCCGCATTCTCGGCGCTGTGCGTGACGACGCAAAACGAGGCATAATGTTGTATATTTTGTTGTCAAAATTGATTGCAAAAAAGCTCCCGGCAAAAGCCGGGCGTTCCGTTTATTCAAGTTTTATCGTATGACTAAACAAAACCGTGCAGGGAGGACGGATCCATGGAAAAATGGGATGCCTACGACAAGAACTTCCGGAAGATCGACGGTGTCACGCTGATCCGGGGCGAGCCGATCCCGGCAGGCCTGCATCATCTCGTCTGCGACGTCCTCGTACAGCATGAGGACGGGGACTATCTGCTGATGAAGCGCGATCCATGCAAGCACTTCGGCGGCATGTGGGAGGCCACAGCGGGCGGTTCGGCGCTCATGGGAGAGACGCCGCCGGACTGCGCCAGACGGGAGCTCTTTGAGGAAACCGGCCTTTGCGCCGTCGAACTGCGCGAACTCGGGCGCGTGTACAGCACGGATACGATCTATGTGGAATTCTTCTGCCGGACGGACTGCCGGAAAGACAGCGTCGTCTTGCAGGAGGGCGAAACCTGCGACTATCGCTGGGTCAGCCGGGACGAACTCGTCCGCATGCGCAGCGACGAGCTGATCACCAAGCGAATGCAGGGATTTATCTCAGAATTGCGCGCTGAACGCGCAGACGAAAGGCCATGAACCGTACAGACGCTATGGCCTGAAGAAGGGTGCGCCACGGCTCGCAGCCCCCGGAAAGTCTATCCCTGCCCACAGTTCGTCCGAGAGGATGGGCTGCGGGCTTTTGTATATATTAGCATTTTTCTCGAAAAGCGGGCAATGTTACATTGAGTAGCGTGGATTGGAACGCTTCCTTGATAGACTTTTCAGGGCAGGCATGCTAGAATATCCGTGAAATGAAACGAAACGGCATATACGACTACAAGGAGGGGCAAGCATGACATACGCAGAAAAGCTGCTGCATCTGAGGAAAGGACACGGTTACACGCAGGAACAGCTCGCGGAAGTGCTGGGCGTTACCCGGCAGGCCATCTCACGCTGGGAATCCGGCACAACCATGCCGGAGGCCGCCGTGTTGATCAAAATCTGCGACACCTTCCATGTCTCCGCGGATTCACTTCTTTATGACTCGATCGATCTCGACGACAGCGGTGCCAGTGAAAAGTCCGTGGAGGCCGTGCCGGCCGCCGATCTTTCTCTGCGGCCGATCACCGGCCAGGAAAGGCTCCGCCCGTGGATGGGCGCGCTCCTGCTGCTCGCCGCCATGCTCTGCTGCATGCTTCCTGGCAACTGGCTGCAGCAGAGCTACGGTCTTTTCGGTCTGATCGCAACGGAACTGATTCTTCTGGCTCTTGCCCTCGCCTATACCTGGCTTCGCAGGCTCCGCCCAGCGGAGGTTTTCCCCCTCCGTCGCATAAGCATCCGCGAGCTTTTTGGGACTCTGTGCCTCTCTGTCGCCGTCTTTGTCGTCACCATATTCGTCAGCAACCTCTGGGCCACCCTGCTGCCGGCCATCTATCGCGCGGAAGGCACTCAGATCGCAGACTTTTTGTACTCTGACAGGGGCAATCTGCTGTTATCCCTCATCAGCACCGTGCTTTTCGCCCCCGTCTGCGAAGAGGCTCTTTGCCGGGGCGCCATTTTCGCTCACTTCAGAGGCCTGAAAAAGCCTTGGGCCGTTTTTCTGATCAACGGTCTTTTTTTCGGGATCTTTCACATGTCCCCGCTTCGTTTCTGGGGGACGGCCATGTTGGGGGCGGCGCTAACTTATCTGATGATCAAAAAGGACAATCTCCTTCTCCCTGTGCTCATGCACGCGAGCAACAATCTGTTGGCAGCGCTCATGGCCGTTTGCCCGCTCGCTGCGAGCGCAAGCATCCTGCTGATCGGCTTGGTCCTTTGTCCGCTGCTGTTTGTCGGCGGCCTTGCTCTTCTCGATCGGCAGCCGTTCAAGAAAAAGCTGTTTTTCCGTGCGAGCCTTCTTCCCTCGCTTGTGCTGGCCGTGTTGGTGGGGATCTCCGCCCTCTTCGGCGCACTCCATTTGCCGGAAAAGGACTCGACCGGCCTTATCCTGAATACAAGCTTTACGGTGAACGAGAATTTCTGTCAAAGCGCCGACTTTGAGATCGACGAAGCAAATACCTATTCTCTGGATTTTTCCCTAAAGGCCACCGGTGGGACCTACCGATATGAGCTTTTTTCGCCGGATGGCTCTTCTCTTATCAGTCAGGAATTCGGCGGCAATTTTTCCCACAGCCTTGACATGTATCTGTCCGAAGGCGTATATACCGTGAAGGTCTCCTTCGGAGAGGACTGCGTGGGCGAATCCCTGTCCATACGGTTTGCCGTCAATCCCTGTCCCAAATCGCCGCAGAGCGCCTGATTTTTCGCAGGAGGTCCTGCTACATCAGCAACTTATGATCCTTTTTAATCCCCTTGAAAAGGAGGCTGCGACCGATGCAGAAACTATGGACCGAAGATGGGCGAGCCCTGTCCGGCACGTCATGGGAAGTCTATCCCCGCCCGCAGCTTGTGCGGACGTTCTGCACGAGGACGACAACAAGCTCCGCCTTGAGCATCTAAAGGAGATACAAATCCCGGCTGGCGTGACAGAGATCAAAGAGTTCACATTTTGCGGCTGCGAAGAGCTTGAGAAAGTGCTCCTGCCGAGCGGCCTAAAATCCATAGGACGACGGGCATTCTGGGGGTGCAAAGTACTATCTGAAATCACAATCCCGGAAGGAACGATGATTGGCGAAGAGGCTTTCGGAGAATGTGACGCGTTAACAGTGAGAACGGCTTTTTGATCATCGGAGATGGGCGTGTTGCAAAATGCGCTTTTGGGGCTAAAGTCACAAAAGAATATCTCAATATAGTTACTGGGAACCGCCGATTTTGGCGGTTCCCAGTAACTTTTCTCGCAAATACTTTTTTGAAATATATATTTTGCAACACGTCCATTGCCGCTGACAAAGGCGTGTTGTATAATGAATCAGATTTATTGCTGCGGAGGAAGTTATGTGTTTTACATATACAATTCAAAAACTTGATAAAGATATCTGGAAAGGAACGCCCCTGCCAGTATCGTATACTTCAAATGACTATTATGATATTTCCATTCGGAGAACAGCAGATGGGTTTGATATTCCTATACAGAAGAAAAGGTTTGAAAAGCCCTTCACCCACGTCCCGGAGGATGGAGATTATCCCGATAAGCTCTATGAAGATTGGTGGGAAAATGCGGAAGCCTATGGGATCATTGAGGACGGCCAGTTACTGGCAGCTATTGAATTGTGCCCGGAAGAATGGTCGAACCGACTGCTGATCACAGAACTGTTCGTCGGTGAAAAGCTGCGAGGTCAAGGCTTTGGGAAAAAGCTAATAGATCTTGCTAAGAGCATTGCCGTGGAGAGGAAGTTTCGTGTGCTTATGCTGGAAACACAATCCTCTAATGTCAACGCGGTAGATTTCTATCTCCACGAAGGTTTTACGTTGATTGGCTTTGATAGCTGCTGCTATACAAACGAAGACTTGGAAAGAAAAGAGGTTCGCTTTAACATGGGTTGGTTTCCAAACGAACAAAGGAGATAACGGGGATGCAAGAGGATAAGATACATCTCCAACCGATGGTCTCTCAAAACCGCAAATCCATCTTTTTCGTACCCCAAAGACAAAAAGAAAAAGTCGCGTCAGCGGCTTTTTCTTTTTGTACTTTTCACTCTTCGTTCGCCACAGACTGGCCCTGCAGCCGGAGCGTGGCTCCGGACGACATTGTCATGCAATATCTGGCTATTGTCGATCAAATGGATTTTTCTACGGAGGAGATGCATCAGATCGCCCACCGAAACGCAGAAGAATTATTTCATATTCATATCAACAGATAGCGAAAAAGCAAAAAACCGGGCAAGGGAACCCCCGAGGCTTCCTTGCCCGGCTCCTTTGTCGCCCAAAACAGTGATTCCCTTGACATAATAAAACATATTTGATAAAATAATATAAGATCATGAATTGTTTGGAGGTGCCGATACTTTGAAATACAATTCCGAAGACGGCTTGAGTCTGTCGAGTCAGTTGTGTTTCCCGCTGTACTCCGCCGCCAGGAACGTCACCAATTTATACAGCGTATGGCTGAAGCCCTATGGCCTGACCTATACGCAATACATCGTTTTTCTTGCGCTTTGGGAAAAGGACGGCATATCCATTGGTGAGCTGTGCGAAAAGCTGATGCTGGACAACGGCACGCTCTCCCCTCTGCTCAAGCGGCTGCAGCAAGCCGGATATCTCGAGCGCACGCGCAGCCGGCAGGATGATCGCGTGGTCTTGGTCACACTCACGGACAAGGGAAAGGCTTTACGGGATCAAGTGCATGATATCCCCGGGCAGATCGCACAATATGTCAATATGGAGCCAGAACGGATTCAACAGCTCTATGAGCTTTTGTATGAACTGATCGAAAAGCAGGAAGAAGCCAAACAGGCAAAAGGAGATATTTAACATGAGAAGCGTATATGATTTTACCGTCAAGGACCGCAGCGGCAAGGAGGTCAGCCTTTCGGACTATCGCGGCAAGCTGCTGCTGATCGTCAACACCGCAACGGGCTGCGGCTTTACGCCGCACTACACGCCGCTGGAGGAGATGTACAAGGAACTCAAGGAGCAGGGTCTTGAGATTTTGGACTTCCCCTGCAACCAGTTTGCCAATCAAGCGCCCGGCAGTGACGAGGAGATTCACAAATTCTGCACACTCAAATTCGGCACGGACTTTCCGCAGTTTGCCAAGATCGATGTCAATGGTGATTCCGCCGATCCCCTCTTCGCCTTTTTGGCGACGGAAAAGCCCTTTACCGGCTTTGGCAAGGGGCTGAAAAATGCCGCGCTGGAGAAATACGCCAACGCCAACAACAAGGCCTACGGCGATAAGGCGTATATCAAATGGAACTTTACCAAGTTCCTGGTCGACCGCGAGGGACAGGTCATCGCCCGCTTTGAGCCGACCGTGGACATGGCGGAGGTCAAAAAAGCCGTTGTCGCCGCGCTCTGAGAAATATAAACAACAAGGGCGTGTTGCAAAATGCGCTTTTGGGGCTAAGGTCACAAAAGAATATCTCAATATAGTTACTGGGAACCGCCGATTTTGGCGGTTCCCAGTAACTTTTCTCGCAAATACTTTTTTAAAATTTATATTTTGCAACACGTCCTTTTCTGCTTGACCGGTCAAAAGGAAAAGAGCATACCAAGCAGCGCGGAAGCCAGAATAAAGACGATGGGATGCAGCTGTTTGAGTTTTTTGACGCCTCTTGTCAAAACCAGCAGCAGCGCGGCAAGCGCCAGCGCCTTCCAGTTAAACAAATCGACCAGCCGCCCGCTTTGTGCATAAAGCGAAAAATCAAACAGGGCAATCTTGACGACCAGCACTCCGGCTGCTGCGATCAAAGCGACCGAACAGGGCCTCAGGCCGTAAAAGGCAGCATCCACATATTTGTTCCGCCGGAATGCAGACAAAACGCGCGCGATAACCAGAATGATGATAATACTCGGCGTCACCAGTCCGGCCGTCGCCACCAGCGCGCCGGGAATCCCGGCCGTGGTGAAACCGACGTAGCTGGCCATATTCACGCCGATGGGGCCGGGGGTCGATTCCGATACGGCGATCATATCCGCAAGCTGCGCATACGAAAACCAGCCCGTTGCGTCGGACATAGCATACAGGAACGGAAGCGTCGCCATACCGCCGCCGACGGCAAAAAGCCCGGTTTTGAAAAACTCCCAAAACAGACGCAGGAGGATCATCTGCCGCGCACCCCCCATCTCGTCAGAAGGATGCCCGCCGCCGCGCAAAAGATCACAAAGTACACCGGCGAGGGTTTGAAAAACACCGACAGGAAAAACACCAGCAGCGCCAGGCATAGCGCGCCTTTATCCGGCACCGCCGCCTTCCACAGCTTGACGACCGCGTTGAAAATCAACACGCAAACGCAGACGCGGATGCCCGCAAAGGCGCTCTGCACGGCGGGAATATCGGCAAAATTGCTCAAAATTCCTGCAATCACGCAGATAATCAGCACAGAGGGAAACACGACGCCGACTGAGGCGACGACGCCGCCGATATCACCGGCGATCTTGCGTCCGATGAAAGTCGCCGTGTTGACGGCAATTACGCCGGGGGTGCATTGCCCCACGGCGTAATAGTCCATCAGCTCCTCGCTGCTTGCCCAGTGCTGCTGCTCAACGATCTCCCGCTCCAAAATCGGGATCATCGCGTAGCCGCCGCCAAAGGTCATCACACCAACCTTGGCGAACGAAAGAAACAGCTTCCAGAGGATCATTGTCCCAAGGCCTCGGCAAAGCGCAGATAGGCGCCCATGCGCGCATGGCAATCTTCGGCACTGCTGCCGCGCACCAGCAGATAGATTTTGATCTTCGGCTCGGTGCCGGAGGGACGGATGATGAAGCTGCTGCCGTCACCCAGCTCAAAATACAGCACATTGGAGCCCTCAAACGGGGTCTTGCCGACCTTTCCGAGACCGGGCACGATGATGCTGCCGTCGAGATAATCGCGCTCACGCACAACCTCAACGCCGCCGATCTCCTTGGGCGGCTCGTTTCTCATACTCGCCATCAGGGTCTCCATTTTCTGCAGGCCATCCAGACCGGGCATGACGAGATTCAGGGTCTTTTCCTCAAAATATCCGTACTTTTCGTACAGCGCATTCATCGCATCCAAGAGCGTCATCCCCTGCTTGTGGTAATACGCCGCCATTTCCGCCACCAGCAGGGACGCCGTCACCGCGTCCTTATCGCGGACAAAGTCACCCATCATATAACCGTAGCTCTCTTCAAAAGCGAAGATGTACTTGTAGCTCTCAGCGGCCTCCCATTCAGCCACTCGCTCCGCCATAAACTTGAAGCCGGTAAAGGTTTCCTCGTGGTGAACGCCATTGGCCTCGGCAACGACGCGCGCCATCGCAGTCGTAACGATGCTGTTCATCGCGCCCGGATTTTCCGGCATGGTGCCGGTCGCCTTGCGGGCGCGAATGATATAGTCGAGCAGCAGCACGCCGAGCTGGTTGCCGCTGATGGTCACATAATCATCGCCGCTGCGAACCATTGTGCCGATGCGGTCAGAATCCGGGTCGGTGCCGATGATCAGATCGCTGCCAACCTTGCGCGCCAGATCCACCGCCAGATAAAAGCCCTCGGGGTTCTCCGGGTTGGGGCTCACGACCGTCGGGAAATTGCCGTCAATGACCATCTGCTCTTCCACCGGATACAAATGCTTGATGCCAAGGCGACGCAGCGCCTCCGGAACAAGCTGATAGCCGCATCCGTGGAAAGGCGTATAGACGATCTTGAACTCATCGGCAACGTCACGGACGACCTGCTTGTCGATCGCCATCGCCATCACTTCAGTCAAGAAGGCCTCGTCGGTTTCCGCGCAGAGCAGCGTAATGCGTCCATCGGCCACCGCCTCGTTGAAATCACAGGTTTTAAAGCCGGTGAAAATGTCGATCTGTTCCATCTGCTGGGCAATCGCCTCCGCTTTCTGCGGCGGCAGCTGTGCGCCATCCGCCCAGTAGACCTTGTAACCGTTATACTCCTTGGGATTATGACTCGCCGTGACGTTCAATCCGGCCGCGCAGCCATAGTGCAAAACGGCAAAGCTCAATTCCGGGGTCGGACGCAGCTCGTCAAACAGCCGAACGCGGATACCGTTGGCAGCCATCACGCAGGCGGCCTCACGCGCAAAAGCCACGCCGTTGAGGCGGCAGTCGTGCGCGATCGCAATGCCCTTTTCCATCGCCTCGGGTCCCTCGGCAATGATGACGTTGGCAAACGCCTGGGTCGCATGGCGGATGATATGGATATTCATATGATGAAGGCCAACCTTCATCGTGCCGCGCAGACCTGCCGTACCAAAAGACAAGGGGGCGTAAAAACGGTTTTCAATCTCCTTTTCATCATCGGCGATCGCGTCCAGTTCCGCCCATTCCTGCTCGTTAAGCGCCGGGCTGTCCAGCCAATGCTGGTATTCTTCTTTATAACTCCTCATCCTCATTTACTCCTTTGATCAATTCTTTCGCATCCTCATAGAGGCTTTCGGGAACATAGATATTGGCACCCCAGCCGCTGATGCCGAGCACAACGCGCCCAAAGGAGCCGTCGCCCGGATAGATCCGCAGGCAGGGAATATGAAATGCCTCAAGCATATTAACTAACAATTCGTCGCTCATGTCAAGGTTTTTTTCAGCGCAAAGAAAAATCGGCGCATCCGGCCGGCCGTTTTCATTCTTTGGCCAACGCGCCAAAAGCCCGGCATACTCTGCCCTTCCCCATTCGATTGCAAGCTTGTCGGACATCGCTCTTCCTCCTTATTTATGATAGCGCGAGCCACGGTTGATCGCAAAGCCCCGGTAGATCTGTTCCATCAGCATCACCCGCGCCAGATGATGCGGAAATGTCATCCGAGAGAAACTAAGCCGGGCATCCGCACGACGCTTGACGGCTTCAGACAAACCGAAAGACCCGCCGACAAGAAAGCAAAGCTTCGGCTTGCCGGAGAGCGCACGCTCGGCAAGCATCGCAGCTATCCCCTCGCTCGGAAGCTGCTTTCCCTCAACACACAACGCGCATACATAGCTGTCCTGCGGAATTTCACGCAAAATCGCGCCCTCCTCGCGTCCCAGCGCCGCCTGAATTTCTTTGTCCGATGGCTCGTCCGGCAAGCGTTCCTCCGGGATCTCACACAGTTCAAAACGGCACAATGGCGTCAGACGCTTGCGATATTCCTCAAAAGCGTCGGTAAAATACTTTTCCCGCATTTTACCGACGCAAATCAATTTGATATACAGCATAGGTTCATCTCCTAAAAAGGCATACGCCAAGGCCCGTCTGCCGGCGCACAATAGATTGCCGCCGTCGTCCCCGCCAGCGCCGCCGACACCGTGTGCATCGCCAGCTCCGGACGGTTATTCTCCCGGCTCAAGTGTCCCAAAACGATCCGCCGTGTTCCGTTGTCGGCAAGCTGGCGGGCAAGCAAAGCGCAGTCGTCGTTGCTCAAATGACCGCGATCGGACAAAATCCGGCGCTTGAGCGAAAAGGGATAGGCGCCGTCACGCAGCATCTGCAGGTCGTGATTGGCCTCGATCAGCACCGCGTCGGCTCCAAGCAGTCCTTCGCGGATCTCATCCGTCACACAGCCCATATCCGTCGACACCGCAAAAACCTCACCGGCTTCTATCCGGTATCCAACACTCTCATCCGTGTCATGCGGCGTATGGAAAGCGCGCACACGCATGCCACCCAAAGAAAAAGCGCATCCGACGGGA
Source organism: Oscillospiraceae bacterium (assembly GCA_017518225.1). GTDB lineage: Bacteria > Bacillota > Clostridia > Oscillospirales > Oscillospiraceae > Limivicinus. The sequence continues at coordinate 9,511 of JAFWVV010000008.1, forward strand.
ATCGTTTCAATCCGTCCGTAGAGGTCTGGCAGCTTTCCCATCAGCCGGTTGGCGACCGTATGCGGCGCAAACACGGGAACGCTCGTTCTCTTCACCAGCGTCGAAAGCCCGCATATATGATCGGAGTGCTCATGCGTGATGAGCACTCCGCCGATATCCCGCCAATCAAGTCCATTTTGGAGCAGCGCCTGCTGTATCCTGCGCATGGAGATTCCGGCGTCGATCATAATATGGCTTTCGCCTTTTGAAAGCAATAGAGCGTTTCCCGATGAGCCGCTGGCAAAAACCGTCAGCTCCATCAGCCAATGTAGACGACGCGATCCGCGCTGTCCATTTCGTCGGGCACACTGACAATTTCAATGTCCGCACCGAGCGCATTGAGCTTTCCGACGAAGTTTTCATAGCCGCGCTCGATAAACTGCACATCCTCAACCTCGGTTACGCCGCTGGCGCACATACCGGCGATTACCATCGCCGCGCCTGCGCGCAGATCACAGGCCTGCACAACCGCACCGGTCAGCTTGGCGCCGCCCTCGAACACGGCGATGCGTCCGTCGACCTGGCATTCCGCGCCCATCTTGCGAAGCTCATTGACGTATTTAAAGCGATTGTCGTAAACGCCCTCCGTTACAATGGAAGTCCCGTTGGCGAGGCAGAAAAGCATACCCATCAAGGGCTGCATATCTGTCGGGAAACCGGGATAGGGCAGCGTCTTGATGTTTGCACGACGCAGGCTGCTCGTGCCCTTGACCAAAATCGAATCCTCATACTCCTGCACGATGGTGCCGGTCTCACGAAGCTTGGCGCTGATGCACTCCAGATGCTTGGGGATGACGTTCTTAACAAGCACTTCCCCACCGGTCGCGGCAGCAGCCACCATATAGGTGCCGGCCTCGATCTGATCGGGAATAATGGTGTAGCTTCCGCCGTGGAGCTTCTCGACACCGTTGATCTTAACGGTGTCGGTGCCGGCGCCGCGGATATCCGCGCCCATGGAGTTGAGGAAGTTCGCCAAGTCCACGATATGCGGCTCACGGGCGGCGTTTTCAATAATGGTACGCCCGGAGGCCAGCGTCGCGGCGAGAATGATGTTCATCGTCGCACCGACAGAAACCTTATCCAGATAGATGCGCGCGCCGTGCAGTCGTCCCTCGCGGGCGTCCGCATAGACGAAGCCGTTTTTAATATCGACGTCGGCGCCAAGCATGGTCATGCCCTTGATGTGCTGCTCGATGGGGCGAACGCCAAAGTTGCAGCCGCCGGGCATCGTCGTCTTGGCCTGACCAAAACGGCCGAGCATCGCGCCGATCAAATAATAGGATGCGCGAATTTTGCGGGTTAAATCATAGGGCGCGTCCTGAAAACTTACCTTTGTGCTGTCTATTTCAATCGTAGATGGATTGATAAAACTGACTTTCGCGCCCAAATGGGTCAGAATCGTCAGCAACATGTCGGTATCGCTGATCTGGGGGATATTTTCAATGCGGCAAACGCCGTCAACCATCAATGCAGCAGGAATGATTGCAACCGCCGCGTTTTTCGCGCCGCTGATCTCAACTTCCCCACGCAGCATAGTGCCGCCTTTTATTACATATCTATCCACAGTAAAACACCTTTCCCAATCCGGCATACACAATATCTGCAGCCCTGCAATTGTTTAATATAGCATATATTGTAACCGTTTGCAAGTTTTTTGCTTATTTTTCTTTTTCGTTCAGCAGCTTTTCCGCCTTGAGCACGGCTACGATCGTTTTCGCGTCGTCAATCTCGCCCGCCATCGCCATACGGCTTAATTCAGAGAGCGGAATCTTTTCCGTGTTCAAAAACTCATCCTCGTCGGGATGACTGCTGCCGGCGCGAAGCCCTCGCGCCAGATAGATGTGCAAAACCTCGCTGGAAAAACCAGGTGAGGTACAGCAGGCGCCGAGATAGGTCCACTCGTCGGCGGTATAGCCCGTTTCCTCTGAAAGCTCTCTGACCGCACAGTCGAAGGGGTCTTCCCCATATTCCAGTTTACCGGCAGGCGCCTCCAACATCATACGACCAAAGGGATACCGAAACTGTCGAACCATCGTGCACACGCCGTTTTCATCAACCGGAAGGACCGTAACGCCGCCCGGATGCTCGACAACCTCGCGTTTGACGACCTTTCCGTTGACCAGCTTTGCGCGATCCAGCCTGACTTTTACGATCACGCCCTGATACTTCACTTCGCCGTCAATACGCTCTTCCGTATATTCCATGGGTATCACCCCAATCAATTTACATAATTTAGTTTCGCGTATGAATTATAACATGGGATTATGTAAATTACCATATTTTTTTAGAGAAAAAAGGCAAAAAATCTTAATAAAATTAAGATCAAACAGTACTTTTAATACATTTCGGGAAATATTAAGTTACAATTTAGATGCTCTATTTTTCATTCAAGGAACAAAATAACTGTCCGGCAAGCGTTCTGCCCCTTCGTTTACAAAAACTACTTTTATTTTCCTGTTTATTATGGTAGAATATGTGCGACATCTCGGAAAGGAGGATGCGCTTTGGCCAGGCAAAAGGGCGTGAAGGAAATCTGCGCCAACCGAAAGGCTTTTCATGAATACTTCGTGCTGGAGCGCTTCGAGGCCGGCATCGAGCTGGCCGGAACCGAGGTAAAATCCATCCGCGGCGGAAAGGTCAACCTGAAGGACTCCTACTGCACCGTCAAAAACGGCGAGCTTTTTCTCCGCGGCGCACATGTCAGTCCCTATGAGCACGGCAATATCTTTAATAAAGATCCCGTCCGGCCGCGCCGCCTGCTGATGCACAAGCGCGAGATCGTCAAGCTCAACGCCCGCGTGATGCAGGAGGGCGTCGCCCTCATTCCCCTGTCTTTATATTTCAAGGACGGGCGCGTCAAGGTCGAGCTCGGTTTGTGCAAGGGCAAGAAGCTGCACGATAAGCGCGACAGCGAGGCAGATCGTCAGGCCAGGCGGGACATCGACAGAGCAATGAAAGAGAGGAATTACGAATGAGCAATCCCATTGTAAGCATCGAAATGGAAAACGGCGATATCATCAAGGCGGAGCTTTACCCCGAGATCGCGCCGAACACCGTCAACAACTTCGTCTCCCTTGTGAGCAAGGGTTTTTATGACAGGGTCATCTTCCACCGCGTGATCCCCGGCTTTATGATTCAGGGCGGCGACCCCAAGGGCGTCGGCGTCGGCGGCCCTGGCTACTGCATCAAGGGCGAGTTCGCCGCCAACCGATTCCCGAACGATCTCAAGCACACGCGCGGTGTGCTGTCCATGGCGCGCACCATGGCGCCGGACTCCGCCGGCAGCCAGTTTTTCATCATGCACGAGGATTCGCCGCATCTTGACGGCCAGTATGCCGCCTTTGGCAAGGTCATTGAAGGCATCGAGGCCGTTGATCGCATCGCCGAGGTGCGCACGGACTACAACGACAAGCCGCGTACGCCGCAGGTCATGAAGCGCGTTACGGTGGAAACCTTTGGCGTTTCCTATCCCGAGCCCGAGAAGGTCTGAGGAGTTTTTTGTTTTCAGAAATTCCATTGCGCCTTTGCCGCACACGGCAAAAGCGCAATGGAGCGAGTATTTTCCCGCTTGGTTTTACCCAAACGAAGCCCAGCAGCGCGGGTTCGTTTGGGCAAGGAGGAAGAAAGGAGCGGATACGGAGCTTTCGCGCAAAGCGCGGAAGCGAAGCGGAGCGAGTTTCTTCCGACGCAGGAGCGGATATGGTGCTTTCGCGCTTTGCGCAAAAGCGCAATGGAGCAAGCGGTTTCCCTCTTGTTTTTACCCAAACGAAGCCCAGCAGCGCGGGTTCGTTTGGGCAAGGAGGAAGAAAGGAGCGGATACGGAGCTTTCGCGCAAAGCGCGGAAGCGAAGCGGAGCGAGTTTCTTCCGACGCAGGAGCGGATATGGAGCTTTC
>JAFWVV010000057.1 GCA_017518225.1 Oscillospiraceae bacterium
CTGGTGGGGGAAGGTGGATTCGCTTTTCTGCGGAAAAGCCACGGCGGTTGCGACAGTCCACCGGACTGTCGCCAAGAGCCGCCTTTCGAATCCACCTTCACAAATTCCCAAACACAGAAAAACGCGCCATCCATGCGGATGTCGCGTCTTTCTGGTGGGGGAAGGTGGATTCGAACCACCGAAGGCATTGCCAGCAGATTTACAGTCTGTCCCCTTTGGCCACTCGGGAATTCCCCCATATTCGATTGACCGGAGCGCGGTGCGTCCTTGCTCCGATTTGGAGCTGGTAGACGGACTCGAACCCCCGACCTGCTGATTACAAATCAGCTGCTCTACCGACTGAGCTATACCAGCACACAACCGGCTTGACTATAATAGCAAACAGTCTGCGCTTTGTCAACACAAAAATGCATTGTGGCTTATACTTTTCAAAACAAAGAAAAAAACAAGTCATGATTGACATTTTTTGAATAAGGTAGTATAATCGTTTTTAGTGAAATTGACGAAGAACGTCGTTTCACAAGGATAAATTCACGGGGGATGACCGTGGATGAACGAATTTATCAGGAGGAAAATGAACATGAAGAAACTGTTAGCACTGCTTCTGGCTCTTGTCATGGTGTTCGCGCTTGCCGCCTGCGGCCAGTCGAACCAGGGTCAGGACACCCCCGCTGAAAAGCCGGCCGACAACGATCTGGTCGCTGCGGCAAAGGCTGAGGGCGAACTCGTTGTTTACGGCTCCTGCGAGGAGGACTATCTCGCCGCCGCCTGCAACAAGTTCCAGGAACTCTACGGCATCAAGACGACCTATCAGCGCCTGTCCACCGGTGAGGTTCCCGCGAAGATCTCCGAGGAGAACGGCAAGCCCTCCGCCGACGTCTGGTTTGGCGGCACCAACAACCCCTACGACACTGCCGCGGCTGACGGCCTGCTGGACAACAGCTATGTGCCCGCGAACGCTGCGCACCTGACCAAGGACATCTACAAGGATCCCAATGGCTACTGGTACGGCATCTACACCGGTCTGCTGGGCTTCATGGTCAACACCGACGAGCTGAACTACCTCGGCCTCGAGGCGCCCAAGACCTGGGACGATCTGCTCAAGCCCGAGTATGAAGGATTGATCTGGCTGTCCAACTACAACACCGCCGGCACCCCGAAGCTCGTCGCCAATCTGATGATCCAGCTTAAGGGTCACGACGAAGGCATCAAGTATCTGGTCGATCTCGACAAGAACGTGAAGATCTACACCAAGTCCGGCTCCGGCCCGAGCAAGAACGTCGGCACCGGCGAGTGCGTGATCGGCATCGGCTTCTTGCACGATGGCATCACCCAGATCGTCGACAACGGCTATGAGAACGTTCAGCTGATCGTTCCCGCCGATGGCACGGCCTGCGAGATCGGCCCCGTGGCTATCTTCAAGGGCGCCGCGCACCCGAACGCCGCGCATCTGTTCATGGAGTTTGCGCTGTCTCCCGAGTGCGTGGAGCTGGCCGCTCAGAACGGCTCTTACCAGTTCCTCGTCATTGACAACGCCAAGCAGCCCGAGGCTGCTGCGAAGTTCGGTCTGGATCCCAGCCTCGTTTGGGACGGCTATGACTTTGCCAAGGCTGCCAATGACACCAAGCAGAACGTCGAGGACGTGATGGCTGCCCTCAACGGCGGCGACGACCGTTTCAAGACCGAATAAAACTGTATTTTCATCCGCAAGGATGGCGGGTATCCCGCCATCCTTGTTTTGATTTCAAGTTCCGTGATAGAAAGGAGCGAATCCTATGGCGAGAGGTCAGGGCGCGGCGCTGGATCGGAAAAAACTGATGGCTGATCCGATCATGGTTACAACCATCGTCGTGCTGATTACCTTTTTGACTTTGTTTATTCTCTATCCGCTGGCGATTCTGCTGGTGGACAGCTTTGTGGGCGACGGCGGCTTCGGCTTTGGAATCTTTAAACGGGTATTTGCCATGCCCACCTTTACCCGCGCGATCGGCAACACGCTCAAGGTCGGCTTCGTGGTCGGTATTCTTTCGTCGCTGATTGGCCTGCTCTTTGCCTACGTTGAGGTCTATGTGCGCCTGAATAAGTTCGCCGGCGGTCTGTTTAAGGTTGTGTCCATGCTGCCGGTCGTTTCACCGCCCTTTGTGCTGAGCTTGTCGATGATTATGCTTTTCGGCAAGGCCGGCATCATTACGCGCTTTTTACTCGGCATTTATGACAATAACGTCTACGGTTACTGGGGCATCGTCATTGTCCAGACCCTGACCTTTTTTCCGGTCTGCTATATGATGCTCAAGGGTCTGCTGAAGAATATCGATCCCTCGTTGGAGGAGGCGGCGCGCGACATGGGCGCGAGCCGCTGGAAGGTATTCGCCGACGTTACCTTGCCGCTGATGCTGCCCGGCCTCGGCAACGCCTTTCTCGTCACCTTCATCGAGTCGATCGCGGACTTCGCCAACCCCATGATCATCGGCGGCTCCTATGACACGCTCGCGACGACCATCTATCTGCAGATCACCGGCGCCTACGACAAGGCCGGCGCTGCGGCGATGGCGGTTGTGCTGCTGTGCATTACGCTGGCGATGTTTGCGGTGCAGAAGTACTATCTCGAGGCGAAGACTGCCGCCACGCTGACCGGCAAGGCGTCCCGTGCGCGTATGCTCATCGAGGATAAGAGCGTAAAGATCCCGTTGACGATTCTCTGTTCGCTCGGTGCGATGTTTGTCATCATGATGTATATTTGCGTACCCATCGGCGCCTGCTTCCCGACCTGGGGCTATAAATTCTTCCCGCTGACAGGGAAGTGGTTTGCCCAGGTGTTCACCAAGTATCGCGGGCTGAAGGCTTTCAAGGACTCCTTTGTGCTCTCGCTGATCGCTTCGCCCATTACGGCTCTTTTGAGCATGATTATCTCCTATCTGGTGGTCAAGCGCAAATTTAAGTCGAAGGGCTTTATTGAGGCGGTCTCGATGCTGGCAATGGCCGTGCCCGGCACGGTGCTTGGCGTCGGCTTTATCCGCGGCTATTCGGGCGGGCTGTTTCACACCGGTGTGCTGCAGGGAATTTACGGTACCGGGCTGATTTTGATTATTGTTTTTGTCGTGCGTTCGTTGCCGACCGGCACACGCAGCGGCATTTCCGCGCTGCGGCAGATCGATAAATCCATCGAGGAGTCTGCCTATGACATGGGTGCGGACAGTTTCAAGGTCTTCATGACGGTTACGCTGCCGCTGATCAAGGATTCCTTCCTCTCCGGCCTCGTGACGGCCTTCGTCCGCAGCATCACCGCCATTTCCGCCATCATCCTGTTGGTGACGCCGGCGTATCTGCTGATCACGGTGCAGATCAACGAGTTTGCGGAAAAGGGCGCGTTCAGCCTTGCCTGCGCGTTTGCGACGATTCTGATCATCATCACCTATAGCGCGGTTTTGCTGATGAATCTCTTTATCAAGTATTTTGGTACCAGCCGAAAGATCAAGGAGGACTAAGCCATGGAAAAAATGAAAAAAGGCGTCCGTCTGGAACATATTTCAAAAATCTATAAGGATCCGAAAACCGGCAAGGAGTTTTATGCTGTCAAGGACACCTCGCTGACGATTGAGCCCGGCTCTTTCGTCACGCTCCTTGGCCCCTCCGGCTGCGGCAAAACCACCACGCTGCGTATGATTGCGGGCTTTGAGAGCCCGGATGAGGGCGAAATCTATCTGGGCGACGAGCCCATCAATGAGCTGACGCCCAATAAGCGCGACACGGCGATGGTGTTTCAGAGCTATGCGCTGCTGCCGCATTACAACGTGTTTGACAACGTTGCCTACGGCCTGAAGCTGCGCAAGGTGCCGAAGGAAGAAATCCAGGAGCGCATGATGAGGATTCTCGAGCTCGTGGAGCTGAGCGGGATGGAGGCGCGCATGACCAACCAGCTCTCCGGCGGCCAGCAGCAGCGTGTTGCGTTGGCCCGCGCGCTGGTGATCGAGCCTTCGGTGCTGCTGTTTGACGAGCCGCTCAGTAACCTCGACGCGAAGCTGCGCGTCTCGATGCGAACGGAGATCCGCCGCATCCAGCAGGAGGTCGGCATCACGGCGATCTACGTCACGCACGATCAGTCCGAGGCAATGGCGCTTTCCGATAATATCATCATTATGAACAAGGGCGTCGTGGCGCAAATGGGTACGCCGCAGGAGATCTACTATCACCCGGTAGACGAGTTCGTCGCTGATTTTATCGGCGAGGCCAACTTCCTGCGCGGCAAAATGACCGGCAGCGAGCAGGGCTATGCGACGCTGAATGTCGAAGGCTATCCGCTGCGTGTGCGCGGGAAAGAGGGCATGGAGATCGGCGAGGAATACACGGTCGTTCTCCGCCCCGAGGCGGCGAGCCTCGGCGACGAGGGCGGTCTGCCCTGCCGTGTCGTGTTGTCCTGCTTCATGGGCTCTTATCAGAATTATCACGTGATGGTCGGCGATACGCTGGTCAAGCTCGAGGAGCACAACCCGAAGAATAAGCGGATTTATCAGGTCGGCGAGGACTGCCATCTGATCTTTGAACCGGAATCCGTGCACGTTCTGTAATGCAGCATTCCCTATAATAAAATACTGCCCATAGAGGCGCTTGAAATCGGGAGAGGGGATGTAAATCTCCTCTTCACGTTCAATCCTTGCGAAAACGGGAACGATTTGCTCGTTTCCGTTTTCGTTTTTCAGGCTGTCGATACAATATCGACAGCCCGGACGGTAGACAAAGCCCGATCAAATTGTCATCCTGAGGAAGAAAGTGACGAAGGATCTTGTGATTCCCTTGAAAACTGAGTGTATCCAGCTCCTTCGACTCCGCTTCGCTCCGCTCAGGATGACAAAACACGCGTTTGTCGACAGCCTTTTCTATGTTGTTTGGACGAACGCCGCTTTACGCGCAAAAAGCAATGATTGCCATTTTTTTTCTGTGTGATATAATAGTTCAGTCTGGGGAAAGCAGGGGCGAGCCGTATAAGCGTAAAATGTAAATTGCTGCAAAATCTTTTTACGGCAGGAGAATATAGATGAATGAGCTATCGGATTATTGATAAAGAAAGCTATTACCGCAAAGGCGTTTTTCGTCACTTCACGGAGGACTGCAAGTGCTCCGTATCCATGACGGCGCGTCTTGACGTAACGGGGCTTGTGGCGTTTTCCCGTGCGACGCATACGAAATTTTATATCAATTTTTTATATTTGCTTGCAAAAGCGCTCAATTCCCGCGACGACTACAAAATGGGCTATCTCTGGCAGACGAACGAGCTGATCTGCTATGACAAAATCAATCCCACGCAATACGTGTTCCATGAGGACACCGAGACCTGCAGCCCGGTTTATACGGAATACTGTGAAGATTACAGGCGCTTTTACGAGAGGGCGCTGAGCGATCTGGAAGCGGCAAAACAGTCGCGAGAATACGCGCTGGATACGGAAAATCATCCGAACTGGTTTGACGCCTCGTATATCTCCTGGCTTTCCTACGACGCGCTGCATCTGGAATTGCCGGACGGATATCTGCATTTTGCGCCCATCGTCAACTGGGGGAGATACCGGGAGGAGAACGGCCGGCTCATGATGCCTGTCAGCGTACGCCTCAATCACGCGATCGCCGACGGCTATCTGGTGGCAAAGGTGTTCCGTCTGCTGGAGCAGGAGATCATACGGTTCACGAAGCAATGAAAAGAGACTTTGCTTTGAATGTGCATGCGACTTTTTCATATCGTCGTTGCTGCGAGCTATTGTTGCGCGGAGGTAAAGTCAACTGTCTTATCACATGGCGAGCAATCCAAAGATAAAGGGATTATGTTATCAAGCACGAGGAAAAGAAAATGAAATACAAACTTACACCTATGGCAGAGGAAGACTTTGGATATATTGAAAAAAAGATACAGGAAGTCATTCAAGCTGCTGATCCGGGTCAAATAGAGAAGAAAGAGGAAGAGTTTGTTCTTAAGATAGAAAATGATGCTGGGGAAATCATTGGAGGATGTATTGCGCGACTTTTTTGTTCCGATGGGGGGCAGATGGTGCTTGATACGTTATGGGTGAGAGAACAGCATCGTGAACAGGGAATCGGCTCAATGCTGCTTTGTGAGGCGGAACGAATCGCAAGGGAATTGGGTTGTTATATTTCCTGCCTATATACTTTGGATTTTCAGGCAAGGGGGATGTACGAAAAACACGGATATGCGGCGTTTGCTGTTCTGGAGGATCGACCGAGAACGCATGAAGTCTATGCAATGTCAAAACGCCTGGATCGAGTAGCCCGGGATTATGTTCCGAAAAATCATTGCGCCGATATGCCTTATATAATCAAACGCGGAAACGAGAAAGACGCCCGTATGATTGCTGCGGGGCTCAAAAAGCATGATGATTTTTTTGCGCCGAGTTTGCACGGACGCATCCCGCTCTGCCGGAAGCTCGTCGATTCGCGTGGCAATCTGGTTGCGGGTGTTATAGCAGGTGTTGACGGATGGGACGGATGTTACATTGCCGATATCTATGTGGAAGAACTGTACCAAAAACAGGGCTTGGGCTCGTTTCTTCTTGCTGAAGTCGAACGCGAGGCAAAAAAACAGGGAGCATATATTCTGCTGACAAATGCGAACGATGATAATGTCGGCTTTTTTATCAGGAACGGCTGCTCCGTGGCCGGTGTTTTAAAGGATTTTCCCAAAGGTCATTGCAGCTATGAATTGATGAAGCGGCTCTAATTGAACATAGATAAAACGGCTTTTATCGTAACGCTGCTGGAGCAGGAAATAGAAAGTTTTACAAAGAGCGATCAGCTTACGGCAGATCGCTCTTTTACATGATTATCGTTTACAGACCAAGCTGGATATGTTCTTTCTCCTGTTGCCTCATGCGCCGCTGCGTGATCTTCTCCAGACGACGGGCATGACGTGCCTTAATGCGCTCGTCGCGCTTTTTTTCCTTCGGGTATATTGCGAAAAAGGTTTCATCATCCTGCAGCAGCATTCGTGTTTCGCGACTAATTTTTTTATTATTCAAGTATTTGCCGGCTGCGCCAAGCAAAGCAAGATGTCCAAACTGAGTGAACAAATAGAAATAATGAAGCTTTGGCGCATTCAAGTAAATCAATAGCGCAGGCAGAAGCCCAACAAGCAGCATGAACAGAATAGCCAAAAGCGAGTCGGTCACAGGCTTGATAACCAAGCCGATTTCATACATTTTTTGTCTGATGAGAGCCGCCTCCTTTTTTTGATCAAGTGTAGTCTATTATGGTAAAAAATCTTAGTCAATATTTTTTCGGGTCATGCAATAGCTTATGTTGTCTGATTCAAAGGCGTGTGCTATAATATCAAAGTTTTCGTATGAAAGGGGATGCACATGAGTTTCTATCTTGAACAGATGGAGGATATTTCTCCGTTAACAAACGTACTGCAAGAGTTGGCCGGAATCGAGGATTTTGAGGCTTATCGCTTCTGTGACGATTTTGCCGATGAGCACAAGCGCTATGAGGTTTTTAAAATCCTGTCTCCGCGCGGCGTGTTTGTGCTGAAGCGTTTTGAAAATCAAAGACGCTTTGCGCAGGAACAAGAGATCTATCAGAGATTTTCGCCGGAGCTGCCGATCCCGCGCGTACTCGGTTTTTCCGACGGCTTCATGCTGATGGAATACCTGGAGGGCAAAGACCTCAAGGAGATGAGCGATGAGAGCGCCTATGCCGCGGCGCTGTCAGTGGCGGAACTGATGAACGCCTTTCCTCTCAGCGGTGATTACGATCGAAGCGCCTGCGAGAAAGCGATTGAAACACGGGAAAAACGCCTTGCCTGTCTCGCGGAGAAGCCGGTTTTGCATGCGGCTTACACCCTGTTTCTCGAGCGGCTGAGGAACATGCCGCTGTGCTTTGCCCACAATGATTTTGTTCCGCTTAACTGTCTCTACACCGGTGAGCGCGTCTATATTCTGGACTGGGAATACGGTGCGTTTGTGCCCTATGCGCTGGATCTGGGGCGCTTTCTCGCGCATGCCGGCGAAGAGGCGGCTTTTCCGTATCGGATGACGGAAAAGCAGAAAGAGATCTTCCTTACGACGATCTACGCAAAACTGAGCGAAAAGCCGGAAAAGAGCGTGTTTGAACGCGACATCATGCTGGCGGTTTTGGATGAATGTGTGATGGTTTTGAAGTACTACTATGAGCATCCCGATGATCCGAAGGATGAGAGCTTTTTTGCCTATGAAAGACGGGCGCTGGCCTTGGCTGGAGTGCTGACACGAGGAGAATAAACGTAAAAAAATAGAGGAGTTGAAAAAATGATTTGTTTTCTGACCAGCAGAATGGACGATCCCGTGACAGGGGAATTGAATCCCGCCAACAGTTTTATTGAGAAACTGCGAAGCTGCTTTCCTGAGCCCTGCCGCGCGCTTTTTATCTGCTCCGATCCGGAGGCGTGGGAGACAACGGATTATTATGCCGCGGTAAGCAAGGGATATTTTGAAAAAGAGGGATTTCAGACGGAGCGGTTTCGCGTGCTTGACGGCAGAAACGCAGCGCAGGCGGCGCAGCTGCTGCGGCAGTCGAATTTGATCGTCCTTACCGGCGGACACGTGCCGACGCAAAATCGCTTTTTCCGGGAGATCGGTCTGCGAGAGCTGATGCAGGGCTATGACGGCGTCGTCATCGGCATCAGCGCCGGCAGCATGAACAGCGCGGATATCGTCTATGCCCAGCCTGAGGAGGAGGGCGAGGCGATCGATCCCGGCTATGAACGATTTCTGACAGGGCTGAACTTGACGAAAACGATGCTTCTGCCGCATTATCAGGAGGTCAAGGACGAACTGCTGGACGGCCTGCGCGTTTTTGAGGATATTACATATTCGGACAGCGTGGGGAAGTGCTTTTACGCCATTCCCGACGGCTCGTATCTGCTGGTGGAGGCCGGCAGGGAAACGCTGCGCGGAGAAGCGTATCGGATCGAAGACGGCAGGATCGAGCAGATATCCCGGCGCGGGGAAGCGGTCACGCTTTGACGGGGATTGCTGCAAATGATCATTCTGATCACGGGCGCGTCCCACACGGGGAAAACGCTTTTGGCGCAGCGATTATTGGAGAAATACCATTTCTTATGCCTGTCCATCGACCATTTGAAAATGGGCTTGATCCGCAGCGGGCAAAGCTCGCTGACGCCGGAGGACGACGAGGCGCTGACGGACTATCTTTGGCCGATCGTCCGGGAGATCATCAAGACGGCCGTTGAAAATCAGCAGAATCTGATTGTCGAGGGCTGCTATGTGCCCGCCGACTGGCGGAGGGAGCTTGATGCGAAATATCTGTCGGAGATCCGTTTCATTTGTCTGGCGATGACAGACAAATATATCGACACGAACTACGCAAAAATCATGGCGCACAGCTGTGACGTTGAACAGCGCCTGGATGGATTCCGACTGCCGCCTGACAGCCTGAAAGAGGATAATCGTGCGTTTATTCAGGGCTTTCGCGAAGCAGGGGAAGCGATCCTTTTGATCGATTCAGACTATAATACGCAGCTGCAAAGCTATATAGATGCATTTGGATGTTGAATCAAGAGGGAATAAAAAGGGCGTGTTGTAAAATGCGCTTTTGGGGCTAAAGTCACAAAAGAATATCTCCATATAGTTACTGGGAACCGCCGATTTTGGCGGTTCCCAGTAACTTTTCTCGCAAATACTTTTTTGAAATTTATATTTTGCAACACGCCCTTTTTCCTCAAAAAAACGATAATGTTCAGGCAAACTGCTCCGGCAGGCGGACGCCGCACAGGCGAGCGACAAAGCAGGAAAAGGAACCAAGCTCCTTGCGCAAAAGAAAAGATGTGCGGCTGTTGTAGTCGCTCTCACTGATTTGCGTCTGGGCGGAGGACAGCGCGGCATCCAGCCGCTCCAAGGCCTGCCGATCGGCTTCACTGAGCTCGCTGCGCAGCAGCGAGGCCTTTACGTCGCTGATGGCGGCGCTCAGCTTCTGATAGCGGCTGAAGAGCTTGGCTGCGCTGTCCTCGCCCAGCGCCTTATGCAGCGCCTCAACGCTGTCGTGCGCCTCGCGCGTTTGGAGCTTGGCGTCTGCGGCAAGCTGAAGAATTTCAGTGCTGTAGCTGCAATACTGCGTCAGCCCCTTGGGGATTTCACTGCTGTGAAACTTGTCCCGGAAGTCCGCGCAAATCGGATCCAGGCGCGCATGGACGGATACAAGGGTAGAAGCAAGGACGATCAGCACCGACAAGATTGCGGCAATCAGCGGTTTTTTCAGCATGGGATTCGCCTCCCTTTGCGAGCGGGCATTATCAGCCCTTCATCTCCAGCAGCTTCTGCTTGAGTTCGCCCTCAATGCGGCCAAGCTCTTCCTCGGCGGCGGCACGGCGGGCGCGGCCGTTGTCCTGAATCTGGCGCACCTCGTCAAGCGTCGCGATCAGCTCCTGGTTGGTCTTCTTGAGCGTCTCAAGATCGACGATACCGCGCTCGGATTCTTCGGCAACGCTGACGCTGCCCTGATGCAGCGCCTCGGCGTTCTTGATGAGCAAGTTGTTGGTCACATTGGTCACCTCACGCTGGGCTTTCATGGCCTGCTCAGAGTGGTAGAGGGACAGGGCCATGACCATCTGGTTTTTCCACAGGGGAATGGTATTGACAATGGAGGAGTGGATCTTCTCGGCCATCAGGGTATCGTTGTTTTGCACCATGCGGATCTGCGGGGACATCTGCACGGAGATCATGCGCGTGAGCTCGAGATCGTGAATCTTCTTCTCGAAGCGGCCGATCAGGTTGGCAAAGTCATTGGCAGCCTGCGCGTCCTCGGGGAGATTGGTCTCGCGGGCATGCTCCTGCAGCTTGGGCAGCTCGACCTCGCGCAGCTGCTGGATCTTCAGACGGCCGGCGATGATGTACATGGTCAGCTCCTTCATGTACTCATGGTTGCGCTCGTACATCTTATCCATCATGCTGATGTCTTTCATCAGCGTGAGCTCGTGCTTCTCCAGCGCCTCGACGATCTTGTCGACGTTGACTTCGGCCTTGTCGTACTGTGCCTTCAGCGCGGCGATGCTCTGCGCGGACTTTTTGAACAGGCCGAGAAAGCCCTTCTTTTCCTCAGCGTCGAAGTTCAGACCCTGCAGCTCGACGACGAGATTGCCAAGCTGGTCGCCCACTTGGCCGAGATCCTTGGTGCGGACGGTTTTGAGCGCGGCGTCAGAGAACTCGGTGATGTTTTTCTGCGCGGCGCTGCCGTAGTTCATGACCTGCTCGGTGTTCTGAATGTCGATTTTCTCGGAAAACTCCTTGACGGCGGCTTGCTCGGCAGGGGAGAGCTTCTCCAGCTCCAGACGCTCGACGGGAATGTTTTCGAGGCGCTCCTGCTCAACGGCAGCGGCCTCTTCGGCGATGGCGGCGGCAGTGGCGGCTGCGTCGGCGGCGGGATCCAGCGTCAGGCTGGGAACGAAGCTGTTTTCGTTCGTCATAGTCTTTTTGTCCTTTCCAAAAATAGTCTATGTCAGTTTAGTTGCTTTCTGCAGTCTGCAGAGCTTCTGCAATCTGGAAGTCCTTCTCCCCGGTGAGCCCCTCGCGGGCGAGCATGGTGTTCATGACCTGGATATCTGTTTCGATATCCAGCGCCTGGTTGGCAAACAGCGAATCGAGCCGCTTTTTGTAGGCGACGATCGCCGCGTCAAGCATTTCGTTGATGTTATTCATGCTTTTCGTCAGGTTCTCGCCCTCGATGCCCTGTGCGCTCATACGGTCGTAGGCGTTGAGCAGCTTGATGGTGGTAGGCAGATAGTAGTTCATGAACTTCTTGATCTGGGGGATGTCGCCGGGATCGGCGATGGCGTCCTGCGTGATCTTGTCGGTGATGCGCATGATCTCATTGATCTTTTTTTTCACCTCGGGATCCTTGATGGAGGTGTAAAGCCTGCCCATCTCGCTCAAGGCGCGGTTGCCCTCCTGCACAATGGGGTCGATCTCCGGGCCGTAGCTTTTTTTCTGCGGCTGTGCCGGAGCAGGGGCGGGAGCGTCGCTCTTGCGGATCGAGGGCTGCTGATCGCTTTTGCGCACAGAAGCGGGGCTGCGGGCGGCTTGCCGGGCAGCGTCACTTTTGTTTTCCCGGGATGCGGCGATCCGTCCGGCGAAATAGGCGGCGCCGGTGCATAGAAACAGTGTCAGCAAAAGCCCGGAGATGCGGTAAAGCGGAAAAACGCCGGACAGCAGCAGCCACATCAGCGCAAAAGTATAAAAGGGACTGGCGTAAACCCGGCGTCTGCGTCTGCGGTTTGCCATGCGCAAACCTCCTTTGAATCATTTTCTCATTTATTTTATATCGAAAAGCAGATACAGTCAAGATTGTACTTGCTCTGAATTGTTAACAGATGGGAAATTTCACAAAGTTTCAAACGCTTGGGAAAGCTGTTGCAAGGATAAGGAAAGGAAAAAGCTATATCTTGTGCAGCCTGTGTATTGCATAACAAAATGAAAGGGTGTATAATACAATGAATTTCTTTAGATTGCACGATAAAAGGAGAAGCTTATGATCAAGATTGCGCCATCGATCCTGTCTGCGGATTTTGCCCGGCTGGGGGAGGAAGTGGAAGACGTTCGCGCTGCCGGCGCGGAGTATCTGCATTTTGACGTGATGGACGGGCTTTTTGTCCCGAATATCTCCTTTGGTGTGCCCGTGCTGGGCTCTCTTCGCAAAAGCAGCGACATGTTTATGGACGTGCATCTGATGATCGATCGCCCTGTACGCTACGTGGAGACTTTTTGCGACGCCGGGGCGGATCTTGTCAACGTGCATATCGAGTCCGATACGGCGGAGAATATCAGCCGTGCGCTGGAGCTTATCAGGGGCAAGGGAAAGCGCTGCGGCGTTACCTTGAAGCCCGGCACGAGTGCTGAAGCTGTGCTGCCCTGGCTGCCGATGGCGGATCTGGTGCTGGTGATGACGGTGGAGCCCGGATTTGGCGGACAGAGCTTTATGTATGACCAGCTGGATAAGATCCGGCAGATCCGTCGTTACATCGGCGAGCTGAACCCCGCCTGCGAGTTGGAGGTTGACGGCGGGATCAGCGCCGAGACCGCGCCGCTTGCGATTGAGGCCGGCGCAAACGTGCTGGTGGCGGGCAGCGCCGTGTTTGGAAAGACGAACCGGGCCGCTGCAATCGCCGCGCTGCGCGGAGAGATTTGAGAAATCGGAGTGTTTTGATTATGGCCTTTTTTCCCGCCTCTTTGGAAAAATTGATCGACCGTTTTGCCTCTCTGCCCGGCATTGGGCGCAAGAGCGCACAGCGGCTGGCCTTTCATGTGCTGGCGCTGCCTGACGACGAGGCCAACGCCTTTGCCGATACGATCCGGGAGGCAAAGCAAAGCGTGCATTGCTGCCGCATCTGCCAGAATCTCACGGAAGGAGAAATCTGCTCCATCTGCGCCAGCGACCGACGCGATAAATCTGTGATCTGCGTCGTGTCTGAGCCGCGCGACGTGTTGAGCATCGAGCGCGGACGGGAGTACAATGGCAGCTATCACGTGCTGCATGGTGTGCTCTCGCCGATGAATCATGTCGGGCCGGACGATATCCGCATCAAGGAACTGCTGCACCGTGTGGCCGAGGAACCGGTGGAGGAGGTCATTATGGCGACCAACCCCGACACGGAGGGCGAGGCGACAGCTATGTATCTATCGCGTCTATTGAAGCCCTTTGAAATTAAAGTGACCCGTCTCGCTTACGGGATCCCGGTCGGCTCCAATCTGGAATTTGCCGACGACGCGACGCTCAACCGCGCCATCGAGGGACGCACGGAAATGTGATTGAATCCGGTGGAAACCGGGTATAGTTTATCGGTGTACATAAGGGAATACGGCAAGTATTTGAACACTTATATTTTTTATCATTCGAAATGGAGACTTTCATGCAAGCAAAGCAAACCAAACAACAAAAGCAAACGAAACAAACGAAACAAGTAAAAGAAGTTAATCAGACGAAAGAAAGCAGACAGTCCCGGCTGAAAATCATCCCGCTGGGTGGACTTGGCGAGATCGGCAAGAACATGACGGCCTATGAGTACGGGCAGGATATTATCGTCGTGGACTGCGGTATGGGCTTTCCCGACGACGACATGTACGGCGTGGACATCGTGCTGCCGGATATCAGCTACCTGCGCGAAAACGCGAAAAAAATCCGTGGCATGATTCTGACGCACGGGCATGAGGATCACATCGGCGCAGTGCCTTACGTGCTCAAGGAGCTGAACGTACCGATTTATACAACGCCGCTGACGGCGGCGCTGGTGCAGCTCAAGCTCGAGGAGCACGACCTGCTCTACCATTCTCAGATTTTTACCAAGAAAGCAGGCGACAGCTTCCGGCTCGGCGGCTTCCACGTGGAGCTGATCCACGTCAACCACTCGATCCCGGACTCTGTGGCGCTGGCGATCGGCACTCCGGTCGGCACGGTGATTCACACCGGCGACTGGAAAATCGACGTGACGCCGATTTCCGGGCCGATGATCGACCTGACGCGCTTTGGTGAACTGGGCAACAAGGGGGTGCTGGCGCTGCTGTGCGATTCCACAAACGTGGAAAAGCCCGGCCATTCGGACTCGGAGCGCAAGGTAGGGGAGAGCTTTGACAAGCTCTTCATGGGCTGCAACAAGCGCATCATCATTACGACCTTTGCCTCCAACGTCCACCGTCTGCAGCAGATCATCAGCGTGGCGGCCAAGTATAAGCGAAAAGTGGCGATCACAGGCCGCAGCATGCAGAACGTCCTGCGCGTCTCGGCCGAGCTCGGTTACGTGGAGATCCCGGAAAACGTTATGGTGGATCTGGAACAGGTGAAGCGTCTGCCCAAGGAGCAGGTGGTTATCATCTCCACCGGCAGCCAGGGCGAGAGTATGTCCGCTCTCTACCGTATGGCTTTTTCCGAACACAAGCAGGTGCGCATCGACGCGGGCGATCGTGTGATCATCTCCGCCTCAGCGATTCCCGGCAATGAAAACACCATCAGCCGTGTAATCGACGCGCTTTTCCACAAGGGTGCGGAGGTCATCTACGAGCGCCACACTGACCTGCACGTGTCGGGTCACGCCTCACAGGAGGAAATGAAGATGCTGCTTGCGCTCGTGCGCCCGCGCTTTTTCATTCCCGTACACGGCGAGCAGCGTATGCTTGTTAAGCATGCGGAGCTTGCGCGCATGATGGGCGTTGCGCCGAAAAATACCCTGATTGCGAAAAACGGAAGCGTTATCGAGCTCAGCCGTAAGACCATGCGCATGGAGCAGAGCGTCACTGCCGGAGCGATTCTGGTCGACGGCAGCGATGGCGGCGAGGTTGGCAGCGTGGTGCTGCATGACCGTCAGCGTCTTGCCGAGGACGGTATGATCGTGGTCGTGCTGCCCTATTCCTCTTACGATCACACGCTGGCCTCGAAGCCGGAGATCGTAACGCGCGGTTTCATTTACGTCAAAGAGGCGGAGGAGCTGATGGGCGAGCTGGAGCGCGTGACGCTGGAGACGGTCGAATCCTGTCAGGCCGCCCGGATCAACGACTGGAGCGGCATCAAGGCGCGCGTCAAGGCCAATCTCTCCGGTTATCTCTATAAGAAAACCAAACGCAGTCCGATGATCCTGCCGGTCATTGCGGAAGTATAAAGAGGGAAAGCTATGAATATCCAGATCTGGGGTAAGAGCAAGTGCTTTGATACAAAAAAGGCCGAGCGCTATTTTAAGGAACGGCGCATCAAGGTACAGTATATCGACGTCATTCGCTACGGCATGAGCCGTGGTGAATTGAACGCAGTGAAAAACGCTGTTGGTCTGGAGAATCTGGCCGATCCCAAGGATCAGGACTATCCGCTCTTTCAACATCTGGCCTCGAATGAGGCCAAGCTGGAAAAGCTCTTTGAGATCCCAGAGATGATCCGCACGCCCGTCGTGAGAAACGGCAAGCAGGCGACCGTCGGCTACTGCCCGGAGGTTTGGAAAACCTGGGAATGAAAAAAGGCTGTGAGCAATGCTCACAGCCTTCAGACCGTAGACAAACCCGCTTTAGGCTGAGGCCGAAAGCGGGTTTGTTGCGTAGATGTTGAAAAAATCGGCGAGGAAGTCCAAAACAAGCTGAAAAAGCGAGGGGATAGGGCGGTTTTTCCACCGCTTTTTTGCTAACTTTTTGAGATTTAGGCATGCGTAGGTAAGCGCAGCCTTTACTTCCATCTGCGCCTTCCCAAATTGCTGCGTATAACGGAAACCATGCAGCTCCTTGGCTAAACCAAAAATCCGTTCTATGGTTTCTTTCCTGTA
>JAFWVV010000058.1 GCA_017518225.1 Oscillospiraceae bacterium
AAAGGGCATGTTGCAAAATATAAATTTCAAAAAAGTATTTGCGAGAAAAGTTACTGGGAACTGCCAAAATCGGCGGTTCCCAGTAACTACATAGAGATATTCTTTTGTGACTTTAGCCCCAAAAGCGCATTTTGCAACACGCCCTTTTTTCAGCGGATCAGGCGGATTCTTCTCACCAAAATCGCCGCGAGCACGCCGATCGCGATCCCCGCGCCGACGCCGCTGAGGATCAAAACGGGCAGATAGTAGGCGACGTTTCGCCCCATCAGCGCGCAGGCCATCAAGATCTGTCCGACGTTGTGCAGCACACCGCCGCTGACGCTCACGGCCGCCACGCTGAATTTATCCGTTTTTTTCAACACAGCCATGCCCGCGAAGCTCAACAGCGCGCCGGACGCACTGTACAGAAGGCTCGCCGCATGTCCAAACAGCAGCGCAGTCAAAAACACGCGCAGCAGGGAGATCCCCGCCGCCTCGCGCCAGCCGAGTCGATAGAGCGCAAAAACCACCACGAGATTGGCCAAGCCGAGCTTGACGCCCGGTACGCCCGGCGAGGGAATAAGGCCGTCCAGATAGGATAGAACCATTGCCAGCGCGGCGCACATCGCCAGCGTACCAATGCTTTTGCTTTTCATCTGCGCCTCCCTATCCGACCACAGCGTCCAGTCCGCTTTCCTCCCCGCCCTCGATCGTCACGCTCAGGCGGTTGGGCAGACAGATGATGGTCTGCCCCCGGTAACGGATCTTCCCCTGTCGCACGCAGAGCAGATCCGGGCAGTCGGCCTCCACAACGGCGGCTTCTCCGTCCCGGATGACCAGCCGATTGCTGCCGCCGTTGAGCGGAAAGACGCCGTCTTCGTCGAGCGCGTGGCGCTCGATCTCCACGCCGTTGACGCGCACCACCGCGACCGCCCCCTCCACACGCCACAGACGCAGCGCGAGAAACGAGAGCAGCGCCGCCAGCAGCAGCGCGCCGATCAGCAGCAGATCCGCTTTCCACCTTGCGTTCTTCACGATTCTTTTCCCGTTTCCGCCGCAGCAAAATACGCGCGCGCCTGCGCCGCGTCGCGGGCGATCTGCGCCGAGAGCTCCTCCACGCTGTCAAAGCGCCGCTCCTCACGCAAGAGCTTATAGAAGGCCACGCGCGCCTGTCTGCCGTAGAGATTGCCCGCATAGTCGAGCAGATGGCTCTCCACGCTCACGGCCTTGCCCTCGCTGACCGTCGGTCGCACGCCGACGTTGGTGACGGCGACATGGTCTTCTCCGTTTTCCAGATAGACCCGCGCGGCATAAACGCCGTGGCGCGGCACGATCACCCCCTCGGGAAAGCGCATGTTGATCGTCGGCGCACCGAGCTTTGAGCCCAGATGATAGCCGGAGCGCACGGTATCCGTCAGACCATGCACGTGCCCGAGAAAGCGCGCCGCCTGCTCCATATCGCCGTCGGCGATCAGCATACGGATATAGCTGGAGCTGACCACCCGCCCGTCGAGCCGGACGGGCTCGATGACGTCGCAGCCGACGCCGCGCGCGGCACAGAAATCCCGCAGCTTTTCCGCCGTGCCCTCGCCGCGATAGCCAAAGCGAAAGTCCTGCCCCACCACGACCCAGTCCGCCCCCAGCTCCCGGATGACGGACGCGGCAAAATCCTGCCAGGGCATACGCATCGTATGCTCGTCAAA
The DNA here is from genome assembly GCA_017518225.1 of Oscillospiraceae bacterium. Lineage (GTDB taxonomy): Bacteria > Bacillota > Clostridia > Oscillospirales > Oscillospiraceae > Limivicinus. Next base: position 1,683 of record JAFWVV010000058.1, read on the forward strand.
ATGAATGAACAGCACATCTTCAATGCCAAAGAGGCGGCGAATGAGTTCCTCGCGCCCGGCGGCGCTGTTGATGAGCGGCAGCTCCCTGCCGAAGACCAGCGTGTCCGGGTGCGTGTCAAAGCTGAGCACCGAGGGCGTCGCGCCGATCGCCGCGGCGCGCTGCTTAGCCTTGTTCAGCAATGCCGCGTGCCCGATATGAACGCCGTCAAAAAATCCGAGGGCGATCGCCCGTTTGACCTCCGCCATAGCTTATTCCTCACACCTCAAAAAAACTCTTGATCGTTGTCAGAACACCGCACTCTGACCGGGAAAACGCCAAAAACGCACCGTCGGGCGCATAGACCCGCCATTGTCCGTCCGGCAGCTCCGGCAGGCGCAGCTCGTTGCCGCAGCGGATGCGGCGCTCGCCCTCCTCGTCCACGCTCAACGTGGGCGCGTCGGAAAAGAGGCTGTCCACCGGCAGCAGCAGGCTTTCGGCGCGCCCCTCGTCGGCAGCGCGCAAAACCTCCTGCAGCGGATGCGCCTCGGCCAACGAAAACTGCCCCGCCTCCACGCGGCGCAGCGCGCTCATGCAGCCGCCGCAGCCCAGCGCCCGCCCAAGGTCGTGGCAGAGCGTGCGCACGTAAGTACCCTTGGAGCAGCGGATATCCAGCAGCCAGTCGCCCTTTTCCCGTCCCAGCAGCTCCAGCGCGTGGACGGTGATCGGGCGCGGCTGTCTCTCCACTTCCCCGCCCCGGCGCGCGATCTCATAGAGCTTTCGACCGCCGATTTTAATAGCCGACATCATCGGCGGGATCTGCTCGATCGCGCCGGTAAAGCGCATGAACACCTCTCGCAGCTGCGCCTCGCTGATTGTGGAAGCGTCCTGCTCGCGGAGCGTCCGCCCGGTGATATCCTGTGTGTCGGTCTCGAGCCCCAGGCGCAGCGAAGCCAGATATCGCTTGTCATGCGCCTCGGCAAAGCTCGCCGCGCGCGTGGCGCGCCCGACGAAAACCACCAGCAGCCCCGTCGCCATCGGGTCGAGCGTGCCGGAGTGGCCGACGCGCTTTTCATGCAGCGCGCCGCGGAGCTTGGAGACCACATCGTTGCTCGTCCAGTCCTGCGGCTTGTCGATCAGCAAAATCCCGTTCATGTCCAGACCTCGTCGATCACCTGCAGCAGCAGCTCGCACGCCTTTTCTGGCGGCGCCTGGATGGTACAGCCCGCCGCCATAAAATGCCCGCCGCCGCCGAAGATCGCACAGAGCGCGCTGCTGTCAAAATCTGCGCCGGAGCGCACAGAGACCCTGCTCGCCCCGCCCGGGCAGTCGCGGATCGTGATGCTCACGCGGTGCCCTTCGGCGCGCCCGGCAAGCGACGCGATATGATCCAGATCGTCCTCCACCGCGCCGGCGGCGCGCAGCATCTCGTCGGTCAGCAGCGCGATGACCAGCTCGCCGTTTTTATAAAAGCGCAGCGAGTCGTAAATCATGCCCTCCAGCTTCAGTCTCGCGCGGGAAACGCGGCGGAAAAAGCGCTGATTGATCGCGGCGCTGTCCGCGCCGCAGTCCAAAAGCTCCGCCGCCGCGCGCAGCGTGCGCGCGTCGGTATTGGCGTATTGAAAGCAGCCGCAGTCGGTCGAGATGGCGATGTACAACAGCTCGGCCTCCTCGCGGCTCGGCCTGCCGCACAGGCTCTTGACAAGCTCCAGCACGATCTCGCCGCAGGCGGCGCGGTCGGCCCAGATCAGCTCCTGCTTGGCATAGTGCTCATTCGTCGGGTGATGGTCGATGCACAGCTCGGCCGCCCCCTCGAAGCCCTCGGGAAAGAGCTTCTCCGTCGCAATATCTACAGCCACGATATAGTCCGGCGCATAGTCTGCCGGCGCAAAAAAAGCCCCTGTATAGTCCAGCAGCTTTCCCGTCGCCTGCCGGTTAGGGAAAAGATACGCCGTTTTCCCCTTCCGGCGCAGCGCAGCGCAGAGCGCCGCGGCGCTGCCCATGGTGTCCCCGTCCGGGTGTCGGTGCGTCAGCAGCAGGAAACGGTCATGCTCGCACAGCAGACGGGCGCAGTCATTCAGCTTCATGGCTTTCCTCTCCGTCCTGCTGGATATCCAGCGACTGGATCAGCTCGCTGATGTGCGCGCCGTACTCGATGGAGTGATCCAGTTCAAAGACCAGCTCCGGCGTGTAGCGCAGGTTCATCGAATTGGCGAGCTCCCGCCGCAGCCAGCCGGCGGCGGACTTCAAGCCGCGCTTAAATTCCTTTTCATTCTCCAGCCCCATCACGGACAGCCAGACCTTGGCAAAGCGCAGATCGCCCGTGGTCTCCACGCGCGTCACGCTGATCATCCCCTGCTGCACACGGGGGTCCTTGATCTCGCGCAGGCGCGCCGACAGCACGCGCTGGATATCGTCGTTGGTTCTGGCAAGCTTATTGGATGGCATATTTTTCTCCTCCTCGTGGATCAGTCGATATAAACGCGCGGTACGCGCTTGGAGACCGCGCACAGCAGCTCGTAGGGGATCGAGCCCGCCGCCGCGGACAGGGCGACGAGGTCGTTTTGTTCTCCGAAAACTTCGATCTCGCTGCCGACACTCACCGCCGGCAAATCGGTCAAATCCGCCATACACATGTCCATGCAGATCGTTCCTCGCTGCGGGCAGAAGCCGCCGGACGCGGCAAAGGCGCAGCGGTTGGACAGCGCGCGCGGCAGCCCGTCGGCATAGCCGATGGCGAGCACACCCATGCGTATGCGCTGCTCGGTCGTATAGCGCCGCCCGTAGCTGACGCTGGTGCCCGGCTCGTAAAACTTGATGGTGCTCACCGTCGTCACGAGGCGCATGCAGGGCTTGATGCCGATGCGCCCCTCGCTGTCGCCATAGCCGTAGAGCAGCAGCCCCGGGCGCACCATGTCGAGCGCCATCTCCGGATAGTTCACCACTGCGCCGGTGTTGGCACAGTGACGCAGAGCAAAGGAAAAACCGCTTTTTTCACGCACGGTCTCAATCACTTTTTCAAACAGAGCAAACTGCGCACGGGTATAAGTCTCGCTCTGCGCGTCCGGCTCGTCCGAAGCGGCAAAATGGGTGTAAATCCCTTCCACCTCCAGCGCGGGCAGGCTCACCGAGCGGACGATGTTCTCCACGCCGCTGTCAAAGTACGGCGGCGCGCAGAGAAAGCCCAGCCGCGACATGCCTGTGTCGAGCTTGAGATGCACCTTGAGCGTTTTCCCCAGCGCCGAGGCAGCCGACGAATATTCCTGCGCCTTCGCCAGCGCGCTGACCGTCTGTGTGATGTGGTAGTCGATCAGCGTTTCGGTGTACTCGTGCGGCGTGTGCCCGAGGATCAGCAGCGGCAGCCCGACGCCGTTTTTCCTCAGCTCCAGCGCCTCGTCCAGACAGGACACCGCCAGATAGTCCGCGCCCGCCTCCTGCAGCAGCCGCGACACCGCCAGCGCGCCGTGCCCGTAGGCGTCGGCCTTGACGATGCCCATAAAGCGGCAGCTCTCCGGAAGCGCGGCGCGGATCGCCGCGTAGTTGTGCCGGAGCTTCGGCAGGCTGATCTCCGCCCAGGTCCTCTTTTGCAGCGCTTTGGTCTCTTCGTGGTTCATATGGCTCATTCCTCTGTATGTTTCACCTTTGATGAAGAAATATTGTACCTTTTTTCATGAGTTTTGTCAATCAGACCATAGCGGCAAAAAAGCGGCAAAAAAGCACACGAGCACAGGGGACGGCTCCGTGTGTCCCGGACACGCGAAACCGTCCCCTGTTCTTGGAAAAACTAAACACTTCTCCGGCGTTTTTTCCTTGCGCAAACGCTGCGGTACATGAAATAGATATCCAGCGCGATCGCCAGAGCGCACAGGCTCATCACCGCATAGCAGAAGACGTACCAGTTGCCGTGGCGCTGCACGAGCCACTCGAAAAAGCCGGTCACACCCACCGCCACGAGAAACACGCTCCACATGACCCAGTGACGCGGCTCGAGCCCGTTGACGCGGAGCGAGCGGCGGCTGTAGATCACCAGCACCGCCAGCAGCGTGACCGCGCTGACGATCTGCACCATGCTCACAAAGCCGTTGAGGCGCAGAAAGCTCGCGTCATAGCGGCTGCTGTCGGTGACGACGTCGACGGCGCTCAACCAGCACAGAAACATCAGCGCCACGTTGCCGTCGCGCATCTGTCCGCCCTTCATCGGCCAGCGGCGGCGCTTGATGAAAAAGCGCATCAGCAGCGCGAACAAAACGAGCATCAGCAGAAACTGGAAGAAGAAGGTCGCCAGTCGCCAGTCGCCGGCGCCGTTGATCTGCGTGCTGTAGGGCAGGCGCTGGAAGAAGGGATTGCGGATCACCGCCTTGCCGCGGTCATTGTTGGTAAACAGCTCGCTCAAACGGATGAGCGCGATGCCCAGCGCCGCGCCGGGCGCGAGACAGTCGTAGAGGCGGGGCAAATTCTGCGTAAAGCCCAGCAGGCGCACCACGAGCCCCGCCAGCGCCACGCCCGCAATCACACCCGCCAGGCAGTAATTGCCCGCGCTGTAATCCGTCAGGGCGCGCCAAAAACCGCTGTACTGCTCGGCGTGGCAGTACCAGTGGACAAAGCGCGCCAGCGGCAGAGAAAAGGCGATTGCCAGCGGCAGCAGCAGCCAGAGGGCCTGCGCCCTGCCGCCGTGCGAGGTGAACAGCGACATCGACAGGAAAAACCATGCCGCCACGCCCAGCATGATAATGATCGCGTTCCAGTAGATGACCTTGCTGCCAAGGATCAGGGCGATGGGATTCATGGCTTCACCTCCCCGCCCGGCAGCGCCGTGGCAAAATAGATGATATCGCTCATGGTACGCTCCTCATCCCAGTCGACGCGGTTGACGGTCTGTCCCTGCATGACCATGGTGGCCGTCTGTCCGCCGTCGAGCGCATAGGCCTTGTCTATGCCCTTGGCAAAGATGATCTTCGCCGCCTCATTGATGTTGCAGCGCTTGGCATAGCGCCCCTCCTGCCCGATGGTCATCAGCAGATAGTGAAGCTGCCCTTTTTGCGCAATGGCGGCGCGGGAATAGGTGGAGTCGACTTCACCGACGGCATAGCTGTTGATGGTCTGCAGCTGTCCGTCCTCCACGAGAATTGGGCCAAAAGACACGGCAAAGATCGCGTCGTTTTCCTTGATGAATTTCTCCACATCTTCGTCGCTCACCAGTTCGCCGTGATGGGTCATCAGCATATCGCCCGAGGCGGTAAAGAAGCAGCTGTCCAGCGCCGTGCCCTTGTTGCGGCAGATCTGGCGCTGGTAGACCGACAGACCGATCTGGCGGTTATCATAGAAATCCCCGTTGATGGCGATGACCGCGTTGGCAGCGGTCGCCATCTCCGTCGCCTTCATGCGCACGCTTGAGCCGAAGGCGTTGCCGGAGAGTGCGCGGCGAAGCTGTGAGCCGTCGGCAATGATGATCTCGGCAAAGGTCACGGCGCTGCCGTCGATGCCCTCTTTCCAGGTAACGGCAAGGATCGTATCGTCGCAGTAATAGCGCATCGTACTGTCTTCCATGCGCTCAATATCCGGCGACCAGATCAGCTCGCGCCCGTCGATGAGCGCAGCCGCGCTCTCTACGACCGCCTGCACCTCCGCCGGGTCGCTCGTCACGCCGAATTTTTCGGGATTCGGCATTGGCGCAACCAGATCGTTCTCCGGAATTTTATAGATTTTCTTGATATACACCAGATCGCTCAGCGCGTCGCTGGCGGCGTTATAGGCAAACACGTCCAAACCGCCCATAACCTCCGCCTTTGCCGTCCGATTGCGCAGCTGCATCCCCACAGCCGGCGCCTCGCCCTGCTGCTGCAGCACCACGTCGGACTGGACGCTCAACACCAGCCAACGCAGCGCAAGCACGCTCAACACAATCAGCAGAGGAGTCAGCAGCGCGTACAGGCTGGGCGGCGCGCTCTGCCGTCTGTGAGGCTCATAATATTTGCTCTCCGGCGCGGCATGGCGACGGTGCGTATGTTGCCTTGTTTCGTTCAAGCGCTCTCGCCTCCTCTCGTGTAATTCGTGCGCCCGCTCAGGGCCTTGAGCAGCGGCTGGTTCGTGACGATGCGCCAGCCGTCCGGCGTATAATAGAGTTCCAGTTCGACGCCGACGCTCGTGCGATAGCGATCCTTATTGCTCAACAGGCTCTGCAGCGTTTGCAGATAGGCCTCGTTCGTGATCTCCGGAAGATAGTCTCCGTTATCGTCCACGAGCTCGCTGCTCGGCCGCTCCTTGCTCATCGCCTCGATCCGCTGTTCGACGCCCTGCTTGAGATCCTCCTGCAAGGCCGTCAAGTCCAGCACATCCAGCACCAGCTGCTGCCGGGCCGTGATCTTGTCGATCTGACAGTCGCCGTGGAGTATGTAGGAATAGCTGTCGCACAGCGCCTCGTGCATCATGCGTCCCGCCTCGCTGTCCGGCTGGCTCTCCAGGCCGAGAGACGCGTAATCGTACAGCAAATCGTAGGCCTTGTCATATTGTTTCGCACAAATCGCGTCCATAAACGCCGTTACCGCCTGCTGCGGATCGCCCTCCGCCGCTGCAGGGGCGGAAACCGCCGGGGCGAGCTTCTGCCCGCCGGTGGCCAGCAGCATCGCGAGTGCCGCCGCAAACAGCGCCCCCAGAGCCCAGCCTGTTTTCAGCTGTCCCTCGCTTCCGGCGCGCAGCAGCGGAATCAGCGCCAGCAGCGCGCAGCCGACAATGAGAATCCCCGCCCAGGGCAGCTTACTCTCCGCGCGTTTGATTATCGCTGCCTCCGACGCTGCCGTGGGCGCTGAACTCTCCGCCGTCGTCTGGCGAGACAGCGTCGCCGGCTCACTGCCCGACGCCTCCGTCGGCGCAGGCGTGGCGTTCAGTGCCTGAATCGCCTCCCGCCGGGCCTCCTCCAGCTCCTGCTCATGGCGCAGGGCGGTATGGTACTCGGTGTAGTCGATCATCAGCGTACAGTAGTCGGCCAGAAAAACCGCCGACTTGTAGACGCTTTTGGTAAAGGCGACGATAATGATCGGATCCTCCGTATAGCACACGCCGCAGTCGTTCACATAGGACCAGCCGTCCTCTTCCACGTAGCCGTATTTGTGCGCAATCTCCACCCGCTGCTCGTGGTTATTAAAAAAGCGTTTGGGCTCGGCCTGCTTCATCGTGTCAAGCAGCCGCGGAAAGCGCTCGGGATTATCATACAGCAGATGCAGGCACTGGATGATCTGGCGTGCGGTAAACAGATTGTTTTTGTAATAGGTGGGATCGACCTTCTCCGCGTCCTCGCCCATATAGGGCGCAATCGCCTCGCGGTAGTAGCGGTAAGGATAGTATTGTCCGGCGCCGTATTTTTTCCAAAGCAGCTCCGCCATCTCGTTGTTGGACTCGACGATCGTCGTTTTCAGCAGATACTCATAGCGGTAGCCCATGACGTCGGTCGTCCAGTCCATCTCGCCCGCGGCGATCTTTTCCAGAAACAGCATATTCAGCGGCACCTTGTACATGCTGGCGGCGATAAAGTACTCGTCCGGGTTGTGGTAGTACGCTTCGCCGGTGACGGTGTTGTAGTAGCCGAGCGCGACGCGATCCGCCTCCGCATAATGCTCCTCCAAAAACTCGTCCACGACCTCGTTCCAGCTCTTGTCCGAAAAACGCGCGGCAAGATCCGCCTCCTCCTTGGCGTCTCCGGCATAAGCAAAGGGAGCCGCCGCCAAGAGCAGGCAAAACGCCGCTGCGATACAAAGCCATCGTTTGATGTTTTTCATACGATCCTCATCCTGACAAAATATTTCTTAACCCTTTTATTTTATCATTTTTACAAATAATTGCAAGCAAAAGAGCCTCTTTTCGCAAAAAAAGTCCGGGAGCCATGTTGCTCCCGGGCTTTTTTCGGTTGTGTTAGCTGTTGGGATTGACGTGCAGCATGCACTTGACGGTCTGGCCGTAGACCTCGGCGTAGAGATACACGCCGCCGCAGCCTTCCGGCAGGCGGCCAAGGCACCTAATCGTAACGTGGTTATCCTCTTCCTCAATAATCTGGAAGGCGTCCTTGCCCTCGTCGTCAATACGCCATTTCACCGTACCCTTGATATCGACCGGCATGATCGCCGCGAACATGGGCACCTCCTCGCCAATCTTCATGGTAATGTCGGTAAGCTTTCTTTCGTCCCACTTATAGCGGATCTCCAGCGTCTGGATCGTGGGCGTGGGGCTCGGCGTCGGCGTCGGCACCGGCTCCGCCGTCGGCGCGACGTCCGGAGCCTCCGTTGAGGCGGCGGTGGGCGCCTTGGTCGGCTTGGTCTTGGCGCCATAGCTGTCGTCGTTCAAGCCGGTCGAGACCATCACGATGACCGCCAAAATCACCGCGGCCACCAGGATGAGGCCAAAGATCATCTGCCATTTTGTGTTGACATTGGCACGTTCATAGGCTACCGTACCGGCAGTCGTGCTCGGCGTAGGCGCGGGCGTACGGGTGCTTTGTGCCACACGGCGCGTGCCGCAGTTGGGGCAGCTGCTGCGCAGGGCAGGAAAACTCTCGCCGCAGCGACGGCATTTGACTTCGGGAATGATCTTCATAGCGCTCCTCCTGTATCATTAAAAAGGAAATCCTGTTTTCCTTCTATCTTTGGCATTTTTATATAGTAATAATACATCCTTGAAATCAATTCGTCAAGAGTTTGACTTCATTCGACAAGAAATTTATGCTTCTTAATCACTTTTAGTTTTTACGCCCGTGTTTTTCGCATTCTTGCTCTTTTCCCTTTTTTATGCTATACTTCCCGCACAAGCAGTCGAAGCGGGATCTGTCCATTGCGATAGTTTACAGGGGAATCTGGGTGAAATTCCCTCGCGAGGCCGTCACTGTGAAGCTGGACGCGGTACAAAACAGCGCCCACGAAGTCAGAAAACCTGCCCGTGCCGTCTTTGAAAAAGCCGGCGTCGCTCAAAGCTCCGCGGAACCCGGACAAAACGGAAGCGGCCGAACAAAGCTTCGGCGGCTCTCTCTTTTGCTTTGCGCGATATTCGACGGTCGAAAGACTGAAACAAGAAAGGAGAGATGTTATGAAAAACAAAAAAACCATCATTGCCGTGGCCGTTTTGCTTGTACTGGTCATCGGCGCCATTCTCGCCTACGTCTTCCTGCGACCCGCGTCGCAGGTGCAAAAGGCGCCGGACGGCAGCGTCCGGATCGAGGTGCAGGTCGTCCACGGAGACGAGAGCACCAAGGACTTTACGATCGTCACCACGGCGGAGACCCTGCGCGCCGCGCTGGAGCAGGAAAACCTGGTTCAGGGCGATGAGGGCGAATACGGTCTCTACGTCAAAACCGTGGACGGCGAAACCGCCGATGAAGCCCAGCAGCAGTGGTGGGCCTTTTCCAAGGGCGGCGAAATGCTGATGACCGGCGTGGACAGCACCGAGATCTCCGACGGCGATCACTATGAGATCACCCTCACCACAGGCTGGTAAGCTTTCTCTGCGCGACATTACGCTTCTGCCTCTGTTCGGCGCGCTGATTTTTGCGATCAAGCTGGCACTCGCCTCGATCCCCAACGTCCAACTCAACGCGGTACTGATCATCCTCTGCACCGTATTTTTTGGTTGGAAAGCGCTTTTTAGCGTCGGGATCTACGTCATGCTGGAGGGTCTGATTTTCGGCTTCAGCGTCTATTGGTTCGGCTATCTGTATGCCTGGCCGCTGCTGGTCATCATCGCCATGGCGCTGCGCGCCAACCGTTCGGCGCTGATCTGGGCGGTGACCGCCGCCGTGTTCGGGCTTGGGTTCGGCCCGCTGATGTATCTCATATACTTTGCGGTCAACGGCGGCTGGGAGATGTTTCTCACCATGTGGGTGGTGGGTATCCCCTACGACCTTGTCCACTGCGGCTCGAATTTCATCTCGACGCTGATCCTCTATCCCCCGCTTTACCAGGTCATGGCGCACTATCTGGGCGTTCCGCCCTGTCACAGCGGGCAGACGTAAAAAACACAGCAACACAGAAAAAGCCGTTGGGCGCTTGCCCACCGGCTTTTTCTGTTCACTTTCCATAAATTCAAATGCTCTTGAGCTTTGCCAGACAATCCGGGCAGACGTTCTTCCCTCGGAAAGAAATCACCTGATCGACCTGATCGCAGAAAATACAGGCCGGCTGATACTTTTTGAGTATAACGCCGTCGCCCTCCACATAAATTTCCAGTGCATCCTTTTCCGCAATATCCAAGGTGCGCCGCATTTCAATCGGCAGCACAATACGGCCAAGCTCGTCTACCTTGCGTACAATTCCTGTTGATTTCATAAATGACCCCCCATTCTTTTCCCTCGTATTTTATAGCACACTTTTTTGATCGTTGTAAACAGTTTTGTGCGCAACGAAACAAAAAATTATATTTTTTCTTGCTATTTCAACATATTTTGCATATTTTTATGAAAACAAAGCGCGTTTATTCATTTTTCTCCGCTCATAAGGGGGCATCCATGACCGGCGTTTTGATCACAATTTTATTTTTGCTGTCGATGTATTTCTCCGCCCTCAGCGGACACACGGTACAGGCAGGCGGCGCCGTACTGGATGGCGCACAGGACGGTCTGCGTTTTTGTCTGTCGATCACCGGCGCTCTGTGCTTCTGGTGCGCGCTGATGGAGCTGATGGATCGCATCGGTCTGTCTGCGCGCCTTGCAGACGCGCTGCGGCCGCTGCTGCGGCGGCTGTTTCCTCTCGCCGCCGTCCATCCGGAAACGCTTGCCGCTTTAAGCGAGAACGTCAGCGCCAACCTCCTCGGCCTGGGCAACGCCGCCACGCCCGCCGGAATTCGCGCCGCACGCGGCATCGCGCGGCTGGGTGAGACCGGCTTTGACGAGCTGGGGCGGCTGGTCGTGCTCAACACTGCCTCGCTGCAGCTGCTGCCGGGCACGATTATCGCGCTGCGCGCCGCTGCGGGCGCCGCCGCGCCCTACGATGTGATGGGCGCTGTGTGGCTCAGCTCGCTGCTGTCCGTCTTCGCCGGGCTCGGCGCAGCGGCGTTTTTTCGGCGGCTATGGCGCTGATTTCGCTCACACCCGTGCTGCTTGCCGGCTTTCTCTGTCTGTATGCCATGCTGTGCGGGATTGACGTTTATGCCTGTCTCCTCGACGGTGCGCGCAAGGGGCTTTCTCTGGCGCAGGAGCTGCTGCCGGCGCTGATTTTGCTCTTTGCCGCAATCTACAGCTTTCGCGCCTCCGGCTTCACCGACTACCTCGCGGCCTTGAGTGCGCCGCTCCTGCGCCGCCTCGGCGTACCGCCGGAGACTTCCCTGCTCATGCTGCTGCGCCCGCTCTCCGGCAGCGCTGCCATGGCGATATCCACGGAGCTGATGCAGCGCTACGGCGCCGATTCTCTGATCGGACGCACCGCAGCCGTGATGATTGGCTCAAGCGAGACGACCTTTTACGTGCTCGCCGTCTACGGCGCTGCCGCCGGAATTCGCCGCACACGCTGGATCATCCCCGCCGCGCTCTGCGCGGATCTCGTCTGTTTTCTCTCTTCGGCGTGGATTTGCCGTCTCCTCTGGACATAAAGCCGCCTGTCTGCTATACTACCCGTATTCCTGGAGAGGCGGTGTTTTTTATGACTTGGAAATGGAAAAGCTATCCCCCGCGCGAACTGCTGCTCGATCTGCTGTTTTGTGTGATCGGCTCCGCGCTCGTCGGTGTGCCGATTGCGATTTTTACCGTGCCGAACGAGATCGCCCCCGGCGGCGTATCCGGTCTTGCCACGGCGCTGTCCTATCTGATGCCGACGATCAGCGTCGGCCTGTGGACGCTGATTTTAAACGTCCCTTTGATGCTCGGCGCCTGGAAGCTGCTGGGAAAACGCACGCTGATTTATACCCTGATGAGCATAGCTTTGATCTCGTTTTTCATCGACTTTACCGGCTCGCTCAACTTTACCTATACCAGCGACAAGCTGATTGCCGCCGTCTTTGGCGGCGCTATCGGCGGTTGCGGCATCGGACTGCTTTTTGTGCGCGGCATTACCTCAGGCGGCACGGATCTGGCCGCGCTGATGATGCGCCGCGTTTTGCCGAACATCCCCAGCGGCACGCTGCTGCTGTGCATCGACGCGGCGGTCGTGGCCTTTGCCGTGTTCGTGTTCCGGGACATTGAAGTCGCGCTCTATTCCACCGTGACGATCTTCGTCTCCTCCAAGCTGATCGACGCGATCACGCAGGGCGTCGACCACGCCAAGGTCGTCTACGCGATCACCGAGAAGGGCGACGATGTCTCTCACGTGCTCAACACGAAAACCCTGCGCGGCACGACGGTCATTCCCGCGCTCGGCGGCTATACGCACGACAACAAGCAGATCATCGTCACCGTCACGCGGCGCAATTTCCTCGCCCAAACCCTGCGCCTGATCCACGACGCCGACCCCGGTGCCTTCACCTACGTCACCGATTCGACGGAGGTTCACGGCAAAGGCTTTAAAGTATAATACCAACGCAAAACGCTCGGTCTTTCTTTCGGAGACCGAGCGTTTTTTATGCGCGCTTGAGGATTTTTCCTGCCAGACTGAAGAGGGCAAACACCGCGATATCTACCGCGACGATCGTGCTGCCGACCGGCGTTTCCGCCAGAATCGAAATCAACATACCCGTCAGCGTTGCACAGACCGAGACGATAGCCGAGCAAACGGTGACCGCTTGGAAGCTGCGAAACACGCGCATCGCGGACAGCGCCGGAAAAATCACCAGCGCGGAGATGAGCAGCGAGCCGACCAGATTCATCGCCAGCACGATGATCACCGCGATGATCACCGCGATCAGCAGATTGCAGGCGTTGACGGACAGACCGCTGGCGCGGGCAAAGCTCTCATCAAAGGTGACGGCGAAGATCTTATTGTAAAACAGCAGGTAGACCGCCACAACCAGAATCGACAGCGCTACACAGAGCCACACTTCGGCTTTCGATAAGGTCAGAATTGAAGTCGAGCCGAAGAGCGTCGAGCAGACATCGCCGGAGATGTTTGCGGAAGTAGAAAACAAGTTCATCAGCAAATAGCCGATGGCCAGCGCGCCGACGCTCATCATCGCAATAGCGGCGTCGCCCTTGATTTTGGCGTTCTGCCCGACGCGCAGCAGCAGCACGGCACACAGCACCGTCGCCGGCAGCACAAACAGCATATCGCTGCTTAGCCGCAGCACCGAGGCCACGGCAATTGCTCCAAAGGCCACATGGCTCAGTCCGTCGCCGATAAAAGAAAAGCGTTTGAGCACCAGCGTCACGCCAAAGAGCGAGGAACACAGCGCAATCAGCGTGCCAACGATCAGCGCATAGCGCACAAAGGGGTATTCCAGATACGTCAGCAACTGCTGCAGCATCAGCGCTCCCCCCTTCCCGCGCGCAGAAAGTTTCGCCCGGTCGGGCTGCGCAGATAGTCGGCCTTGCTGCCGAAAAACCAGTCTCTGCCGATCTGCAGGATATGGCTGGCATGTCCCAGCGCATAATGCAAATCGTGCGAAATCATGATAAGGGTGATCCCCTCCTGATTCAGCCCCTCGATCAGCCGGTACATCTCGTCGGTTGCCATCGGGTCAAGTCCCGCCACAGGCTCGTCGAGCAGCAGCAGCTTTTCCGTCGCGCAGAGGGCGCGCGCCAGCAGCACCCGCTGCTGCTGCCCGCCGGAAAGCTCCCGGTAGCAGCGGCGCGCAAGCTCGCTCACGCTGAGCTTTTCCATCGCCTCCCGCGCACGCTGTTTTTCCGCCGCGCTGTAAAAAGGTCGCAAGCCCAGCCGTCCCTGACAGCCGGAACGCACGATCTCCTCCACCGACGCGGGAAAATCCCGCTGGATCAGCGTCTGCTGCGGCAGATAGCCGATCTCGTTTTGGCGCAGACCGTCGCCGAGGATCACGCGCCCGGATAAAGGGCTCTGCAGACCGAGGATGGTGCGCATCAGCGTCGTTTTGCCCGAGCCGTTTTGCCCGACAACGCAAAGATAGTCGCCCGCCTGCACCGAAAAGCTCAAATCGCGAATCAGCGCCCGGCCCTCATAGCCAAAGCTCAAATTGTCACATTGCAAAATGGCCATCGTTTATTGTAACGCCTCTTTCAAAGTTTCCAGATTGCGCGTCATGCGCGTGAGATAATCGCCCTCCCCGGCGCCCTGCATCGAGTCAAGCACCAGAATTCTCGCCTCGCGTCCGCTGCTGTCGATCACGGTGCGCGCCAGCTTTTCATCGGAATTCTCGATCACGCACACGCTGCCGAGCTCCAGCTCGTTGAGCTTATCCGCAAGAAAGACAACGGTGTTGAAGCTCGCCTCGGTATCCGCCGAGCAGCCGGAAAACGCCGCGTAATAGTTTAAGCCGTAATCCTCCGTCAGATAGCGGAAGGGAAAACGGTCGGCGATCAGCAGCGTGTTCTGTCCGGCTGCGTCCAGCGCCGCCTGATACGCCGCGTCCAGCGTCTGCAGCTTCGCCTCGTAAACCGCGCAGGCGGCCTCATAGCCGCGTGCATGCGCGCCGTCCATCTCGATCAGCGCGTCGCGGATCGCCGCGCACAGGATCTGCGCGTTTTTCAGCGACAGCCAGATATGCTCGTCCGGCGCGTCCTCCGCCTCGCCCTGCATGCCCTCAACCAGTTCCTCTGTCAGCGCCCGCTCGCCCAGCGCGTCGATCAGCTTCAGCGCGCGCGGTGCGTCTGTTCCCTGCGCTTCCAGCGCCTCGTCGATCCACTCGTCCGACTCGCCGCCCACGTAGATCAACAGCTCGCAGTCGCGCAGCGCGGCAAGATCGCTCACCGCGGGCTGAAACGAGTGCATATCGACCCCCTCGTTCAGCAGCAGGCGCAGCGAAATTGCGTCGGCATTGTCGCCCAGCAGATTTTTCGTCCAGTCATAGACCGGCGCGATCGTCGTCACCACGCGCAGTTTTCCGTCGTCTGCCGCCTCGCGCGGCGCAGCGCAGGCGCACAGCGCCAGCAAGAGCAAAACAGATAGGATGATAGGCAAAAATTTCTTCATGTCTCCGTCTCCCTGCAGTCTGCGCACAGGCCGTAAAACACCGTGCGCATGGGATTGATTGCAAAGCCGTGGTGCGCCAGCACGTGCTCGCCCAGACCGTCCAGTTCTTCGCAATGCAGATGTATCAGCTTTCCGCAGCGCTCGCACTTGCAGTGAAAGCAGCGCTCGCCCTGATGGCTCTCCCGCCCGATATAGGCAAAACAGGCCGGAGAGTTGGCGTCGATCAGATACTTGCTGACCAGCCCCTCGTCCACCATGCGCTCCAGATGCCGATAGACCGTCGCCGTGCCAATCGGGCAGCCGCAGCGCTGAAAATGGCCGCAGACCTCGTTGACCGTCACATGCTCCTCTTTTGTCATGCGCAAAAAAGACAGCAGCTCTTCGCGCTGTCTGGTTTTATAGACCGTTTTATCCGCCATGCTTTTCACCTCAAATCTGATAGGCGTTTTCAAATTATAGCATCATTTTCTGCAAAGTCAAGCAAATTTGAAATTCATTTTCAAATTTTGTATCCTTGCATTATCCACCTTAACTGCGTATAATGGGGAAAAGTCGCGGCAAGGAGGACCAAGGCATGCCGAACATTTTGGATTATATCGACTGGCGGGGCGATCTGCCGCTTGCCGTCAGCCCCTTTAACGAAGTGGATGCGCTGATTCTCGCAGAACTCAGCTATCTGGATCTCGACGGCGTCGTTTCCGAGGATGAGCCTTCGTCCGCACCGACGCTCGCAGAGATCTGCGAACAATACCAGGCGCTGGGGCGCTCGCAGTCCTTTCTCGGCAACGATCCGGCGCCGACGCTGCTGCGCGTCGCCGCTTGTGAGCGCTTCGCCGGCAGCAAGGTTTTTAGTTATGTAAACCTTGTTGACGCGGAACGCGAGCTGCAGCTGTCCGCCGTCAGCTTTGCTCTGTCCGACGGCACGGTCTGCGCGGCCTTTCGCGGCACGGACAACAGCCTGGTCGGCTGGCGGGAGGATTTTAATTTCTGCTATCAGAGCCAGACCGCCGGACAGCGGGAAGCCGCCTTGTATCTCAATCGTCTGGCTTTCCGCACGGCTGCGCCGCTGCGCGTTACCGGCCACTCCAAGGGCGGCAATTTTGCGGCCTATGCCGCCGCCTTTTGCGACCCGACGCTCCGCGAAAAACGGCTGCTGCATGCCTATATCAACGATGCGCCGGGCTTTAACCGCGCCATCGCCGGACAGCCCGAATGGGCGGCGGTGCAGAAGAAACTGCACGTTGTTATCCCCGAGTCCTCGTTTTTCGGCGTGCTGCTGCAGACCAAGGAGGAAAAGAAGCTGATCCGCAGCGACGCGACGGGTCTGTATCAGCACAATCCCTATTCCTGGCAGGTGCGCGGCACGCACTTCGAGGCTGCGGACGGCCGCTCCGCTTCCAGCTTGTTTATGGACGAGACGATCCGCCGCTGGATGGACAGCCTGGACGACAGCCAGCGAGCGGACTTCGTGCAGACCTTTTTTGATTCGCTGGAAAGCGCCGGCGTGCCGACGCTCTCCGCCATGAAGGCCGAACCCATGCACGTGTTCAACGCCACCGTGTCCGCCATTCGCCGCATGCCGCCCGAGCTGCAGCGCAGCGCCTTTTCCGCGCTCGGCAAGCTGGCGGCGGCCGGCGGCGGCACCCTGCGCGACGAGCTCAAGCGCGCGCTGGAGCGCCGCGGCATCGAGCTTTTACCCGGCCGTCGCAGTACCGACGGCTGATGCTTTCTAAAAGGGTATCTACGCAGCTAACCCGCTTTCGGCTTGAGCCAAAAGCGGGTTTGTCTACAGTCTGAGACGCGATCCGCTCACGCGGATCGCGTCTTTGTTTTTTGAAAGCTTAAAACTGAAAACTCCGTCAGAGCGCGTTGGTCTTGCTGACCAGAGCAGACAGATCGACGTACTCCTCGGGCTCGGCTTCGATGCTCTCGTCGGTCTCCTCCTCGAACTCGCGGTAAACGTCCAAGCCGGAGCCGGCAGGGATCAGCTTGCCGATGATGACGTTCTCTTTCAAACCGACCAGACGGTCGACCTTGCCCTTGATGGCGGCGTCCGTCAGCACGCGGGTGGTCTCCTGGAAGGAGGCCGCGGACATCCAACTGTCGGTGGCCAGAGAGGCCTTGGTGATGCCCATGAGCAGTTGGGTGTAATCCGCATGCTTCAGTTCAGCCTCACCCTGCGCGATGCGCTCGTCGATCCGGCGGTTGGCCGCCTTGACGACAGAGATGTCCACCGTGGTGCCGGAGAGCAGATCGGTGCTGCCCGGATCCTCGACGCGTACCTTACGCATCATCTGGCGGACAATGACCTCGATGTGCTTGTCGTTGATGTCAACGCCCTGCTGGCGGTAGACCTTCTGAACCTCGCTGGTGATATAGCTGCGAACGCCCTGGCGGCCATATTCGTCGTCGTTAACGCCGCGGATGCGCAGCACGTCATGCGGATTGAGCGAGCCGGAGGTCAGCTCCTGGCCGCGATCCACGTGATCGCCGTTGTGGACGAGAATACCGGCGGAATGCGGCACCGTATAGACGTTGGTGCTGCCCTCATCCTCGTTCGTGACGGTGATATTGTACATGACGCCCTTCTTGGCCTCTTCGATGCTGACGGTACCGGAGGTCTCCGAAAGGATCGCAACCTTCTTGGGCTTGCGCGCCTCAAACAGCTCCTCGACACGGGGCAGACCCTGGGTGATGTCGTCGCCCGCGACGCCGCCGGTGTGGAAGGTACGCATGGTCAACTGGGTACCGGGTTCGCCGATGGACTGGGCGGCAATAACGCCGACCGCCTCGCCCGCGTTGACCGGCTGACCGATCGCAAGGTTGATGCCATAGCACTTGGCGCAAACGCCGGTGTGCGCTTCGCAGGTCAGCACCGAACGGATATAGACCTTGTGGATGCCGCGCGCTTCCAGCGCGTCCGCGTCCTCGGGCATCAGCATGTGATCGGTGTCGAACAACACTTCACCGGTGGCGGGATCCGTAACGGGCTGCGCCGGGAATCGGCCGTGGATCGCGGTTGCAAAATTCTCGACCATCTGGCCGCGGTCGTACACCGCAGAGGCCCAGACGCCCTCGCTGGTGCCGCAGTCAGCCTCACGAATGATGACGTCCTGGCAGACGTCGACCATGCGGCGCGTCAAGTAACCGGAGTCGGCGGTACGCAACGCGGTATCCGCCATACCCTTTCGGGCGCCTCTCGTGGAGATGAAGTACTCCAGAACGGACAAACCCTCACGGAAGTTGGACTTGATCGGAATTTCGATGGTCTTACCGGCGGTGTTCGCCATCAGGCCGCGCATACCGGCCAGCTGACGAATCTGGTTCATGGAGCCACGAGCGCCGGAGTTGGCCATCATGTAGATGGGGTTATACTCATCAAGCACGTTCTGCAGCGCGTTCGTGACGTCCTTCGTGGTCTGCTCCCACTCGGTGACGACCAGACGATAGCGCTCGTCCTCGGTGATATAGCCGCGCTTGTACTGGCGCTCGATCTCGACAACCTCCTGCTCGGTCGCGTGGATCAGATCGTACTTGGCCTGCGGAACAGTCATGTCCGCAACGGAGATCGTGATCGCGCCGCGCGTGGAGTACTTGTAGCCCAGCGCCTTGATGCTGTCAAGCACCTCGGCGGAGATGGTGAAGCCGTACTTCTTGATGCAGCGGTCGATGATATCGCCCAGCTGCTTCTTGCCCACCTGGAAGCTGATCTCATGATCAAAGGCGTGTTCGGGATCCTTGCGATCCACGTAGCCCAGATCCTGCGGGATCGGCTCGTTGAAGATGATGCGGCCAACCGTCGTGGTAATGAGCTTTTTGGTCTCCACACCGTCAACGGTCTTGGTCATGCGCAGACGGATCGGCGCATGCAGGCCGACGACGCCTTCGTTGTAAGCCATGATCGCTTCGTTTGCATCGCGGTAAACGAGCAGAGACAGGAAGCTCGCCGGCTTCTTGCCCTCCGCCTCCGCCTTCTGGTTGAGATCATAGATCTCGTCGCCGGCGCAGATGCTGCCGCGCTGAAGCCCGGTGTCGCCGGGATCTTCCACCAGCAGGTTCTCCGCGCCCTTTTCGGCGGAGCCGATGCGCATCATCGTGAGATAGTAGGAGCCGAGGATCATGTCCTGCGTCGGCACGGTGACGGGGTGACCGTCCTGCGGGCGCAGGAGGTTATTGGCGGAGAGCATCAGGATGCGGGCCTCAGCCTGCGCCTCGGCGGACAGCGGCACGTGAATGGCCATCTGGTCGCCGTCAAAGTCGGCGTTGTAAGCCGTGCAGACCAGCGGGTGCAGGCGCAGCGCGCGGCCCTCGACCAGGATCGGCTCAAAGGCCTGAATACCCAGACGGTGCAGCGTCGGCGCACGGTTGAGAAGCACCGGGTGCTCCTTGATGACGTCTTCCAGCGCGTCCCAAACCTCGGTGCGCTGCTTGTCCACCATCTTCTTGGCGGACTTGATGTTGTTGGCAATGCCGTCTTCCACCAGCTTCTTCATGACGAAGGGGCGGAACAGCTCGATGGCCATTTCCTTCGGCACGCCGCACTGATAGATCTTCAGGTCAGGACCGACAACGATAACCGAACGGCCGGAATAGTCAACACGCTTGCCCAGCAGGTTCTGGCGGAAGCGACCCTGCTTGCCCTTGAGCATGTCACTGAGGGACTTGAGGGCTCTGCTGTTGGCACCGGTGACGGCTCTGCCGCGACGGCCATTGTCAATGAGGGAGTCAACAGCTTCCTGCAGCATGCGCTTTTCGTTGCGGACAATGATGTCAGGCGCATTGAGCTGCTGGAGGCGTTTGAGACGGTTGTTGCGGTTGATGACACGGCGGTAAAGATCGTTC